>JAOUOS010000047.1 GCA_029880285.1 Spirochaetia bacterium | reverse complement strand
ACTAAAATCTTGACGGCCTGCTTGTTTTAATATTTTGTGGCTTATTGATTTTTAAGGAAGTGAGGTGAAAATCCTCCGCTGCCCCGCAGCCGTAACGGGAACGAAAGCCCAAAGTGCCACTGTCATTTTAGACGGGAAGGCGGGTAAGTAGGCCGCCCCAAAGCCGGAAGACCAAATCAATAAATATCTCGAGGGAGAGCTTTAGTGTTTAACACGTCTAAAAGGTATATATTACTTTTTCTTTTATTTATTTGTTTTTGCGATACAAATTATCATAAATTAAAAACTTACACAACTGAAAAAGAATATAAAAGAATAGTTGCCGCTGATATTTTTAGCGCTGATGTTTTATGGCAGCTGGGCGAAAAAGCTAGAGAAAAAGTTGTTGGGGTTCCGGCTGTAATTGATGATGAAGAATATAGCACTTCTTTGGGGCGTTGGCCAAAAAGCATAGGCCGTATTCATAAAGCAGGCGAAGAAATTCTTGTCTTAAATCCCGATTTAACAATAATTGCTAATTTTCATAATCTTGATCTTCAATCGCTGATGAAAAAAATGAAAATTGATTATGTAAAGTTAGAAAGGTTTACGGGTTTTGAGGCGTATCATAAAAATGTTATGCTTATAGCAAGGGCCGTAAATTTAGAAAAAGAGGGTTTAAAAATAGTAGAAAATTTTAATAAAAAATTAAATTCACTAAATGAAAAAGCAAAATCAATACCGCGTAAAAAAACAGTATTAAGTTATTTATACGGCAGTACTATGGGCAAAAACAGTACCTTTCATGATTCGGTTTTAGCCGCTGGCCTTATAAATCTTTCGGCTGAAAAAGAAATATACCAGCACCATCATATTTCAATAGAACAGCTTCAAATATGGCAGCCCGATTATATTGTTATAGGCTGCGGTCAAATTTCATGCCAAAAAGCCGAAAATAATTTTCCTGAAAAAATAGGAATTTCAAATTTAAAATCAAAAGTTATAGCAATACCCACAAATATTTTAATTAGTGTAGATGAAAAAATGCTTTTAATATCTGAAACACTGCAAAACCGAGTATTAAATAAAAAATGATTTCTTTTATACATAAAAATTATTTTCTTACAATATCAATATTTTTTCTATTTGGTTTTTTATTTTTACTATTAAGCCTTACTTTGGGACCGGGAGAAATAACGCTAAATCAGGTTTTGGGGGTTTTAGCCGGTTATGACAGCGCGAATAATTCACTTGTACATTCTTTAGTATGGGAAATCAGGCTTCCGCGGGCCCTTCTAGCTATGCTTATAGGAGCGTCTCTTGGCTGCGCGGGAACTATAACTCAGGGCATTTTTCAAAATCCGCTGGCGAGTCCCAATGTTTTAGGCTTAAGTTATGGCGCGGCTGTTTTCGTCGTTTTGGGTATCATCTTGGGTATAGATGAAATGGCTTTATATATAACACCTTTTTTGGCCGCGCTGGGGGCCATATTTACTTTTGTGCTTCTTTATCTTTTTACACTGCGCTCAGCGGGAATTTTTTCGCTCTTGCTTTCGGGTATTGCTGTTTCAACTATATTCAGCGCTGTTATAACCCTTCTTTTAAGTCTTCAGATAAAAGATTACGAAGTCACAATAAAAGTAATGCAGTGGCTTATGGGTAACCTTGAAATGAAATCATGGATTCACTTAAAGTGGATAATTATACCCGTTTCTTTAGGAATTACTGGAGCATTTTTTTTAAGGCGTAATTTAGATGTTCTGCATTTAGGCGAAGAAACAGCCGCGTCATTGGGAATAAGTTTTCGCTATACTTATTTTTTAGGCGTATTTTTTTCGGCTCTTTTAATAGGAGCCTCTACGGCTGTTTCGGGAATTATTGGTTTCGTGGGTCTTGTTGTTCCTCATTTGGCCCGTCTTCTTATTGGGGCCAAACACACAAAATTAATTCCTTTTTCAATTGTATTGGGCGCGTTTTTTTTATTGGCCGTAGATGTTATATCAAGAGTAACCTTAAAATTTTATCTGCCGCCGGGCGCTGTAACGAGTCTTATAGGAGCGCCGGTTTTTCTTTGGCTCGTGCAAAAAAATTACAGGAACCATAAAGTATGAAATTTTCTTGCGTGAACTTAGAACATACGGTTTTCAATAGAACCTTATTTCAAAAATTATCGGCAGTTTTTCCCGAAAATAGCTTAACGGGCATTATTGGTCCTAACGGTTCGGGAAAGACAACTCTTCTTAAGTATCTTGCCGGTATAACAAAACCCATAAAAGGTAATGTGTATATTAATAATAAAGACATACATACTTTTAATAATAGAGAAAGAGCAAAAAAAAATTCTTATCTGCCGCAAAATACTTTTATTTCTTATGATTTATCAGTTCTTGAAATTGTGCTTTTAGGCAGGGCAGCGCATCAAAAATATTTTTCTTTGTGGAGCGATGTAGATAAAAAAATCGCGAGAGAATGTTTAAAAGCGGTGCAGCTTGATGGTTTTGAAAACCGCGAGATTAAATCGTTAAGCGGAGGCGAGTTTCAAAGAGTAATGCTGGCTAGAATGTTGGCAGGACAGACTGAAAATCTTTTACTTGATGAAGCAATTACTGCTCTTGATATAAAGCATTCACTGGCTTTTCTTGAATTGTGCAAAAAATTATGTGAAAATGGCAAAAGAATTGTTCTCGTTATTCACCAGCTTGAACTTGCCTATAGGTATTGTGATAATATTTTATTACTAGGGTTAAAAAACGGTAAAAGTTTATTCGGTGAAACTAAAAAAATAATGACAAAGAAAAATTTAACTCTTGCTTTTGAAGTTATGACTAAACATGAGAAAGATATTCTTTCTTTTTATTCGGCTAAATAAAAAATATTGTTATTTCAATTATCAGATTTTTGCGCTCTGCCGTAATCATCTTCGGACCTTTCTATATCATCTTCGCCAAAATAACTGCCTGTTTGAATTTCAATAAAAATAAGATTTTCATCGCCTATATTTTTTATGCGATGCCAGTCATTTATTTGAATATCAATAGTTCCACCGGATTGAAGGTTTATTTCTTCGTTGTTTTTTATAACTAGAGCTTTCCCCTTTATAATAAACCAATGCTCAAATCTTTTTAAATGTTTTTGATAGCTTAATCGCTCATTGGGATATACAGTAATTCTTTTTACTTTATGATCATTAGAATCAGAAAGTATTTCATAGTATCCCCACGGCTTATCATATTTCATATTAATAAAGCAAATTTGTTTATGATATACCTTTTGTAAACTAATGTTTAATGGTTAGTTTTAAAAAGTTTTTATTTCTGGTTTTTTTTCGGGATCATACGGATTGAATATTTCTTTTTTATTTAATTTACCGGTTTCATTATCGTAATAATATTTTTCCATCCATTTTACTTCGCCCTTTTCGTATGCTTTAAAAATACTCACTCTTTTTTTTTCATCATACACAGCTTCATAAAATTGATAGTTTCTGTATACTTCTTCAAAATTATTTTCTTCATCTACTTCATATACATTACCGTTTTTTATATAGCTTTCAGAAAAAAGGGGAAGTCCCGGGGTTATAGTTTCTTTTCTTGTTTCTAATAGATTTTTTTCTTTTTTTGTGAGAGATGGTTCAATATTTTCTTTACAGTTAATTAGAAAAAATAAGAAAAGAAAACCTGCAAAAATCTTTAAGTTTAATTTATTCATTAAATTATTCTAACGAATAATTTATATCTATTTTGTAAACTCTTTTCTAAAGTAAGATATGATTTCCCATATTTTTTCTTCATCGAGGTTTGTTGAAGTCCCCTTGCCATAGGCGTCCATATCGGTATCGGGGCTGCCGTTTTCTATAATAAAAAAAAGCTGACCGTCGCTTCTCGTTTTTAAATATCCGGGTTCGCTAAAAGCTATGGGTTTATATCCTAAAACATCGGCTTTTTCGCCTTTTCCGTCACCTTTCTCACCATGGCATTTTTTACATTTTTTTTCAAACGTAATTTTACCTTTTGCGATGGCCTGTTCATTGCCCTCAAACGGATTTTTCTTTTTTTGATATTCTGACGGCGCTTCAGGAAGTTTAGCAGGTTTATATTTTGCAGATTGGGAACCAGTTTTAGAAGAATCGGTATTTTCCGCTGGTTTACAGTTTACAAAAAATAAAACAAAAGTTGATAGTATGATATGTAATAATAAGTTAGTTTTCATTTATTAATTTTAATAAAAACTAATTACGTTGACCAAATTTTTTCATTGTCTTGTTAACTTTTAGACAAACAGCGTTTATTTTTTGTAACAATACAAGTCTGTAAAAAATATAAATACGAGTATCAGTTTAAGTGCAGTATAAAATTACATTTATGAATCATTGTTCCAAGGCAGGCTTCTTGTCATAATTATAAAACCAATAATAAAAACCTCCCACATAAAATTATCAGGTATATATGAGATAAATCCATCCGCGCCATTATTTAATAAAATTAAAAAAGGCTGATATAAAAAAGTAAATAAAACCGTTATACATCCGCCAATAAAAAAGTATTTGTTTCGTTTCAAAAATATGATATTTTCTTTTAGTAGCAAAATATAGCCGCCCCACACAATAAAAAGTATAGATATTAAAACCGGGCATATCCAAGGGCCCGCCCATGCCCATGGTATTAAAAACAATAAATCCCATTCTAATAATTCAACGGGCCAGTTTATCATAACTTTGAGCCAGATATAGTAAAATGCATCCCATACCCCAAATAGAAAAACAAACGCGGCGAAAAATCTTACTGAATTATTTTTTTCAATTATTCTGGCAGCACTTAAAAGCATAATGACAGTCGCGATTTCTCTGCCTATTTCAATACTATAATCTGAAGTTGAAAATATTTTTAAGGGAAATATTTTAAGAATGTTATCAGGATAATAAAGTTCTCTTAGATAAACCACAATAGCCGCTTCAAGGTATGCCATGCTGACCGCGAAAACTACGGGCCAAAAAAATATATTAAGATATCTTTTCATAGTGAATAATTTCTTTATGATTTCTGCCATGCTCTTAATATAAAGAGGGTAGTTTGTCAAATTAATATTGTTATTAACTTTAATTTACTTATGAGTATAGAGTGTTGATATAAAATTGGGTATTATAACAGCTATGGAAAAACATAGCTAAAAAGCGGTATGTTTTTAAATTTATGGGGTATTACATTTATATGAAATGTAGAAAACAGCCTCTCTGGGCTAAAGCAGAGATTAAAAGTGTATGGGAAGTACGGATTGATTCATTCGTTTGGAATAAAATTATCTGTGCAGCGAAGGCGCGCAAAAAAACATATTCATGGATTGTGAGATATTGTGTTTTTGAACTGACGAGAGTAAAAAAACTTCGATGGACCAGGAATATGCTTCATATCCATGAAAAATTGAAATGCCTAACTGTCAAAGACAAGAAACAGCATCGACATATGTTGTGCTTATATGGGGACGATGAGATATTTTTAAGAAATAGCGCTTTAATGCTGGGAATTACAGTCTCTAAGCTGATTAGACTTTCGATTGCTATGCTTATCGACAGAGTTTTAGATGGTAAAACAAGTGAAAAAAATTTATTCAGGCGGGGGATAAAGTTTTTTGCGAAAATTAATATTTTTCGCTCTGCGAAAGATAGTTTAACAGCTATGGTTTTTCATAGCTATAAAAAATTTTTAGAAGAAGAATACTGGGGATTTACTTAAAAACCTTTATTTATTCCCATCTGATAACATCTCGCATTTAAAGTTGAAATAAATTTTTCTTTATAACCCATAATCATTTTTACAATTGGTAGTATTACATACAAAATCAAAATGAAAAATATATATTTTAAAATTCTCTGTTTTTTTATAGTCTTTTTTCTTTACGAGAATACTTTTGCCGGCGACTGGCCCGTGTACAAAGGCAACTTATATTTTACCGGCAATAATGATGAAATTATTGTAAAAAATGGTGACTTAAAATGGCTGTTCCAGGCTCCCGATATTGTTTTAGATGTCATTTTATCTGACGATAAACTTTATTTTAGCGATATAAAAAAAATAATATACTGTCTTGACGCCAAAACTGGTAAAATGATTTGGAGTATAGATTTTAAAGAAATTTCTTCGCAATTTAAAGCTTATGGCAGAATTTCAGGCAAGTCAAAATATCCGGTTGTTTATAAAGATTTTTTAATTCTTTCAGATTCCATTGCCGTATACTGTCTTGATAAACATACGGGAAAAATACTTTGGGCCAGAACGGGCCTGCATGATAAAGATTATTCAACGCCAAAGTCTGCGACAGAGGTAGATGGAATTTATGCCGATCCTCTTCTTTTTAATGACAGTATTTTTTACGCCACAAGAAGAACTTTTCTTTCAAGAAATATTGAAACCGGAAAAATTAACTGGCAGTCAAACGAGTTAAACACGTACAGCGCGTTCCCTTCGTATTACGGTGATACTTTGTTTTCGCAGTCGGTTGATTATATGAATAAAAAATATTATGTTTTTTGTCTTGATATTCATACGGGAAAAACAATCTGGAAAAAACAGCTTGAAATGCCTCTTCAAATATTCGCGCCGGTTATTTATAATGAAAAAGTTTACATCCCCTCGCAAACTAAACTTTATGTTCTAAATATGAGTAACGGTCAAACTGTTTCAGTAATTGATTATAAAGAACTCATAACTTCGCCTTTTTCTTTTACAGACAGCGAAATTAGGTTTGTTTTATCAAATAAAAAAATTGTTGCTGTAGATTCTAAAACCGGTAAAATAAAAAGCGAAAAAAAATTTCCTGAACAATCGTCGCCTAAATTTATAATGATTCAAGATCAAATATATACGGCATACAATCAAAAAATAAACTCTGGCGGTAAATCGGGTACATTTGCTTCGGTAGAGGCTTATTCATTTGAAGATAAAAAACCTTTGTGGAGGTTCGACGCCCTTTTTCCCGGCGGCGCGTCGCAAATTGCGGCTGAAAAGGGAATTTTATTTTTACCGGCGGGTAAAATTTTATACGCATTGGGTGAAAAGGGCGATAATCAGGTAAAAACCGTAGAGGACTATATTGATAAAAAAGAACAGGAAGAAAAAGAAAAGAGTAAAAAAGAAAAAAAGTTTAATTTAAAAATTGAAACAGAGGGCGATAAAGAAAAACCCATCGAGGCCGAAATCATTGAAAAAGAAAACGGCAAAATTACCGGCAGAAAAAAACAAAAATTAAAAGAAGGTGATAACGAAATTAAAATTCCAGAAGATAAAGAAGTTGAAATTGTAATTTCGAAAAAAAATCACTTTCCCGAAGTTATTGACGTAAGGCCGGGCGATAAAGAAGCCAAGGCAAAACTTAATGAAGTTAAAAAAAATAAAAGTTATACCGGCAAAAGTGTTTTTTTTGAAGTTAATAAATCATACTTAAAAAAAGAATCCCTTTCATCTTTAAATAAAATAGCCCAGCTAATGAAAGAAAATCCACAGCTTAATTTAGAAGTACAGGGTCATACCGATTCAACCGGAAGCCGCGAATATAATCTAGAGTTGTCGAGAAAACGGGCCAACTCGGTAGTTGAATATTTAATAAAAAACGGTATACATCCCCAAAGGTTAAAAGTGAAAGGCTACGGTCCCGATAAACCAATTGCCGATAACAAAACAGAAGAGGGCAGATCCAAAAATCGTCGGACTGAATTTTTGTTTTATTAAAACTTGACACCCTGCCTCAAGTAATTATTATACGTAGAACGCTGAATAAGAGGAAGAGAGGTGAAAATCCTCCACTGCCCCGCAGCCGTAATGGGAACGAAAGCCAGATATACCACTGTCAAATTTTGATGGGAAGGTTGGTAAGTAGGCCGCCCACAAGTCGGAATACCAATTCAGTAATTCTCGAGGGGGAACTATGAGTCTATTTACTAAGGGCTTTTGTAAAAAGCCGTCAAAATTATTAGCCATGCTTCGACTTCGCTGCCTTTGGCCAGCTATGCTAACAGCACAGGCGTCAACACAGAGGGCACAGAGATTAACATATAAGTTTGCTTTTTTCTATTTGATATCTCTGCGGGTTTTAAAGTCGTTTAGAAATTTTAGAAAACCTAAATTTGAGTTAATACTCTTTGAAAGACATATAGAAGACATGAGTCTTTTATAAAAATAAAACTCCATATTGTTTATTTTAAGAAATTAACTATGAAAGGCGTTTTATTTTTACTGGTAATATTTGTATCTTCTTTGTACATGTTGTACGCGGCAGATGTCGCGCCCGTTGTTGAAAAAGAAAAAATTGAAAACACAGCAAATAAAGATAGCGATAAAGAAACAGATGATGTGCGCCTTGAGCCTGTTCAAATCAGGGCCAAAAAAACCGGCAAGGGCGCGGAAGGAACATATCAAAATATTTTATTTCATGAGGGCGAAAATAAAACAAGCCAAACTATCAGTCAGGTTTTAGAAAACCAAAGCGGAGTAAAGGTAAACCGTTACGGGGCGCGGGGTACTTACAGCGTTTTATCTATAAGAGGCGCTGCCTCAAACCAAACGGGAATTTACATAGACGGTATTGGGTTAAACGGTCCCCTTGGCGAAAGCGTAAATCTTGAAAATTTACCTATGGATATGTTTCAAAGCGGCGAACTATACCGTTCGTATACGCCCGTACATCTGCCGGGTTCGCACATAGGCGGAGCTTTTGATCTTATACCCGCGTGGCCCAGTGAAGGCGAACGAAATTATTTTATAAATTCGCATGCCAGCAGTCTTCAGGGCGCTTCTTTAGGGTTTGGATTCGCTATGCCTATGACAATGCATTATTTTAAAATAGACGCCAGCAAGAATAAATACCAGTATTTAGACGATAACGGCACAAGACTTTATAATTTTTCAGATGATTCGTTTAAAGAGCGGGAAAATGAAGATTTTAACTCATACGGTTATACCGGAATCTTTTCTTTCAAGAAACCATCGCTTAAAGTATTTCTTGATTTATTCGGCAAAGAAAGGGGCCTGCCGGGGGTTATAGGCGCGCCTCTTTATAAAGTTCGTCTTGATGAAAAAAGAGTTCTGGCAAAAATTTCTTATAATCTTGCTTTATACAATTTTTCAATTATAGAGCTTTTTTCTTCGTATACCAGAGACAGTAATAAAATAAGCGATCCTGAAAATGAATTGTCTTTTGGCATAAGAAAAGAAGAAAGAAAGGGGTCACGGTTTGAAATAGGCGCGATGCCCAAAATTTTTCTTTATAAAAATAATATTATTTTGCATCTGGCGCAAACAGGTTCTTTTTCAAATATAAAAATAGATAATGTTAATTTGGCCGAAAGGCAGGAACTTAACACATCGGCGTCGCTTACTTTTCAAGAACCACAAATTGGGCAAATATTGCTTCAAGAAAAAGCTCTTTTTTTGAAAGATAATCCTAAAGAAGCCTTTAACAGTCTTTTTTTAGCGAATCAAAATCTGGATGAAAAAAAAGCGTCTTATTACAACAGCGCGGTAAGGTTTGAGCTTTTTATTCTAGAACTCTTAAATATAAATAACGAAGCCGAACAAAAATATATTTTTAATATTTACACAATGTTTTCTTCAGGACAAAGGCATCCTTCTTTTGTTGAACGTTATGGCAACGGCCAGCTGGTGATGGCAAACCCTGATATTCTGCCTGAAAGAGCAAATACTTTAGCATGCGGATTTACCGCTTCGTATAAAAAAAATGTTACAATTTTTGATTTAAACTCAGGTATTTTTATGACCCGTTCCCTTGACTCTATTATTTTTATTCAAAATTCAAAACGTACCATGAAATCTGTAAATATAGGCGCGGCTGATTTTAAGGGCCTTGAGACAGAGCTTAAAATTCAATATTATCCATTCTTTTTATCGTCTTTAAAGTACTCTTTTTTAGAAGCTGTAGACGACAGTCAATTTCCTTTTTATAAAGGCAAATCGCTGCCTTTTCTTCCTGGGAACAGCGGTAATTTTTATGCCGAAGCCGGTATAAAAAGATTTAAAATTCTAGGTTCTATAAACTATACAGGGTCGGTATACCGTGACAGGTATAATGTTGAAAAAAATTTTGTAAAGGCGCGCTACCAGCTTGATACGGGATTTTTAGTTTATTTGCGAAACAATGAAAATATAAAATTTACTTTTTTAGTAAAAAATTGTCTGAACGAGCTAAGTTCAGACGTTTTGGGATTCCCTGTTCCCGGTAGAAACTATGAGGTCCAATTTTTTATGAAAATATAAAATGGAGAAAAATAAAATTAAAAATGGAGATTAAAAAATGAAAAAAAGAATAAAAATAATGATAACCATCATAATGGTTTTAACCGGTCTGCAGTATTGCAATAATCAGGTTCCGGCAGAAAAAATTCAGGATACTTTAGATGAGACACAAAATACGGAAGAGCAGCCCCAGAATACAAAAAAATACTTGCTTGTGCATACCACAGATTACACAACAGGAGGGCTTTCTTTGATAAATTTAGAAGACTTAAGCGTATCTATAGACTTACAAAATCCGGCTTCTGATGCCGTATTAAAAACTATTGACGGTGTTCCTTATGTTGTTAATCGTCTTGGGGCAGATAACATTATGCGTTTAGACACAGCCAGTGACTTTAGTATTGTATACGAACAAGGCACAGGTACTCTAAGCAATCCGCAGGATGTCGAAAAACTTGAAAACGGCCTGGGTATTGTTTCTTTATATGCCCAAAACTATTTATCGGTTTTTGATATTTCTACCGGCGTTATTGACGCATCAAAACAAATTGATATCAGCTCATACCAAAGCGCGGCAGATACAGATTCAGCAGTTGAAGCTTCGGGAATGCTTCGTTTTGGCGATTCGGTTTATATTGCCGCTCAAAATCTATATAGTTGGGCGCCTGTTAGTATCGGTACTCTCATAAAAATAAATGCGACTACTCTTGAAGCAACCAGTTCTATTGAAATGCCTTATATGAACCCTTTTTCAGATTTAAAGCACTATAAAACTGAATCGGGCGATGATTGGCTTTATGCGGTAGCAGTTGGCAATTGGGGTAACGCAGACAGCAGTGATGGCGGTGTAATAGCCTATAATTTAACAACATCAACATTTGAAACATCGCCTCTTGATGAAACACAGGCAGGCGATAAAGATATTTTAGATGTACTGATAATTTCTGACACATTAGGTTTTGTTTTACTTTCAGATAAAACAACTTACGCTGCTTCTCTTTCTTCGTTTAATCCGGCTGCTCATACATTGGGTACAACTTTACTTGAAAGTAATGCTTGGAGCATGATTTATGATAATGGTAAATTATATGTGGCCGATCAAAATTTTGCGAATCCCGGAGTTCGAATTTTTGATACAACAACTCTTGAAGAAATTACTACGGCGCCTATAAACGTGGGTTTGCCGCCTAACTCAATGGTTGTAGTTGAATTTTAATTATAAATGCCGTTAAATTCTCGTAAAGATAAAGTTACGCCGGCCCTGATGGTACAGGGTACGGGTTCTAATGTTGGCAAAAGTCTGCTTGCGGCGGCCTTTTGCCGCATCTTTACCGATGATGGCATAAACACGGCTCCTTTTAAGGCGCAGAACATGTCGTTAAATTCTTTTGTAACGGCGAATAATGAAGAAGTAAGCCGATCTATCGCGCTTCAGGCAAAAGCCTGCCGAAAAGACGTTCACGTGAATATGAACCCTGTTTTATTGAAGCCAAACAGCGATACCAGTTCGCAGTGTATTTTGCTTGGCAGGCCCTATAATGAATGGAGCTCAAAAGACTTTTTAAGATCAAAAGAAAAGTTTTGGCAGACTATTAAAAATTCATATAATAAAATATCAAGTGAAAACAATTTAATCATTTTAGAGGGCGCGGGTAGTCCGGGAGAAATTAATTTAAAAAAAAATGATATGGTAAACATGAAAATGGCAAAGCACGCGAGGGCAAAAGTTTTGCTTGCGGGCGATATTGATAAAGGCGGCGTATTCGCGTCGTTCATTGGCCATATTCATGTTATGGAAAAATGGGAGCGTAATTTAATTGCCGGTTTTTTAATTAATAAATTTCGCGGCGACGCTTCACTTTTAACAAGCGCCATAAAAAAAACAAAAGCGTATACCAGTGTTCCTACGCTGGGTATTGTTCCTTATATAAACAATTTAAATCTTCCCGAAGAAGACGGCATGTCGGTTTATCAAAAAAAATCTTCCCGAAAAAATAAAATACATATTGCCGTTATCTCGTATCCTTATATGTCAAATTTTACCGACTTTGACGCTTTTTACATAGAGCCCGATGTTGAGGTTTTTTTTACCAGAAAGCCAAACGATTTAATGAAGGCCGATGTTATTGTTTTACCCGGCAGTAAAAACTTGCGGGCCGATGTAAAATGGCTTTTTCAGCATAATCTGGCCGAAATAATTTTACAATTGGCAAATCAAAAAAAAGAAGTTGTAGGCATATGCGGCGGATTGCAGATTTTAGGCGAAACAATTTTTGATCCCGGCAAAGTAGAGTCTTTACAAGAACATACAAAAGCGCTTGGTCTTATGAATATAAAAACCGAATTTAAAACCGATAAAATTTTAAAAAGAACAACAACCATACATAAAGAATCTAGCTTTGAAGTTACCGGCTATGAAATTCATCATGGTATTTCTAAGGCAGAAAATGTTTCTTCTTTATTTAAACAAAATTCAAGCTTAGGATATAAAAATAATGAAAAAAATATTTGGGGAACTTATCTTCATGGTATATTTGATTCTGATTTATTTCGCCATTGGTGGCTCAATAAAAAGCGAAAAGAAAAAGGTTTTGCTTTGTCTTTGAAAATCAACAAATATGATATAGAGCCTGAAATCAATAAACTGGCCGAAGTCGTAAGAGAAAACGTAAATATGAAAGAGATTTATGCAATACTAAACATATGAAACAGAAAAATAAAATTATATTTGTAACCGGTGGGGCAAGAAGCGGTAAAAGTTCTTTTGCTATTGAACTGGCTTGCAAATATACAAAAAAATATTTTATCGCCACAGCCGAAAAAACCGATCCCGAATTTGAAAAAAGAATTAGGACCCATCAAAAAGAACGAGGCACAGATTTTATAACCATTGAAGAGCCTATTGATTTGGCGAGCGCCCTTATTCGCGCGAATAAAGCAGATTGTATTGTTATAGATTGTTTAACCGTATGGTTGGCCAATCTTCAATATTATAACAAAGATATAACTTTGGCCCGGGATGAATTTATAAATGAAGTAAAAAATATAAATGCTTCTTGTATAATAATAAGTAATGAAGTAGGCATGGGAATTGTTCCCGCTGAAAAAAATACCAGAGAATTTCGCGATGCGCATGGACTCTTGAACCAGAAAATAGCGAAAGAGGCCCATGAGGCGTACCTTCTCGTAAGCGGAATTCCGGTAAAAATAAAATAATAAAAATTTAAAGGAGAAATAAGGTTTGAATTAATTAATCATAAAGAGGATTAGACAGGATTTACATGATTTTCAAGATTAACTAAACTCTTGAAACAATAATGTATGATCCTGTTAATCCTGTCTAAAATTCTTAATTTAATATAACCGAATAACTAAAAATGAAATTTGATATTAAAAAAATAGAGAGTAAAATCTCAGAAAAATTGCAGAAAAAAATTGATACCAAAACGAAGCCTCTTGGTTCACTTGGCGAGCTTGAAAATATCGCCTTAAAAACAGGTTGCATACAAAATACTATAAATCCAAAGTTAATCAATCCGCATATTTTGGTTTTTGCCGGTGATCATGGTATTGCTCAAGAAGGCGTAAGCGCGTATCCCGCAGAAGTAACGCCGCAGATGGTATTAAATTTTATAAACGGCGGAGCGGCCATCAATGTTTTTTGCGAACAAAATCAAATGAACCTAACTGTTATAGACTCGGGAGTAAATTATGATTTTGATAAAAATATCACTCTTGAGCATTTAAAAATTAATAAAGGAACAAAAAATTTTTTAATTGAGCCGGCAATGAGCGGCGAAGAACTGAACCTTGCTGTAGAGCGCGGCGCGAAATTAATTGAAAAAATAAATCAAGCGGGATGTAATGTAGCGGGATTCGGCGAAATGGGTATAGGCAACACAACTTCGGCAGCCGCTGTGATGAGTGTTTTAACCGGCCTGCCGGTTCATGAGTGTGCCGGTAAAGGAACCGGTTTAAGCGGTGAAGGGCTAAAGCATAAAATTAATGTTATTGAGAAAAGTATTCAGGCGCGTAATGCCAAAACATCAGACGCCTTTGAGGTTATGCGAATTCTTGGCGGATTTGAAATGGCAATGATGATGGGTGCCATGTTAAAAGCAGCCGAGCTTAAAATGATACTTTTAATAGACGGATTTATTTCTTCTTCGGTTTTTTTGGCGGCAAACAAAGTATATCCGGAGATTTTAGACTACGCTGTTTTTTGTCATCAATCTGACGAAAACGGACACGGGAATTTATTAAAATATTTAAATGCCGAGCCGCTTTTAAAATTAAATATGAGACTGGGCGAGGGCACAGGCTGCGCTTTAGCGTATCCTGTTATTCAATCAGCAATTTTATTTTTAAATGAGATGGCTTCTTTTGAATCGGCGGGCGTGTCAAACCGTGATTAAAGAAATTAAAATATTTCTTACCGCATTTCAAATTTATACCCGAATACCCGTAAGAAAAAAAGTAATTCCGAGCCAGAATGAAATGAATCAATCTATCCGCTATTTTGCTCTTGTGGGATATTTTACGGCTTTTTTAATGACGGCAGTTTTTATTGGGGCGAATTTATTTTTAAATACAGTATCTTCTGTAATACTTATGGTAATGGCTTCTATTTTTTTTACGGGAGCTTTTCATGAAGACGGATTGATAGATTTATTTGACGGTTTTGGCGGGGGGCAAAGCCGCGATCAAATTTTAAATATAATGAAAGACAGCCGCATAGGCTCATACGGGGCCATAGCCGTTATTTTAAGTTTTGGTCTTAAGGTCTCTCTTCTTTATGAAATAATTGTAATACTTAAAAATAAATATAATGCGAAGGATTTGTATTTTCAGCTACTGCTTGTTTTTATTGTGGCGCAAAGTTTAAGCCGGTGGATGGCTTCTACTTTTACGTATTCGCATTCTTACGCTGGTGAAGCAAAAAAAAGCAAACACCCATTTTTAAGTAAAAAAACAAAGCTTTTTAATTTAGCGCCGGGGTTTATTTTTAGTCTTGCTCCTTTTTATTTTTTTGCCAATTTCATATATTTAACTTTACCGCTTGCTCTTTTGTTTTTTTGGTTGTATTTAAGTTTTCTTTTTAAGAAAAAAATAGGCGGATACACAGGTGACTGCCTTGGGGCCGCCCAGCAGATATTTGAAATTGTAATTTATATTGCTTTTATTGTTTTATGGAAATTTATTTAATACGCCACACGAAAGTAGCCGACACCTCTCTTTGCTATGGCCAAATGGATGTTGAACTTGCCGATACATTTTTCGAAGAAGCCGAGTCGATAAAGAAAAAACTGGGTAATCTAAATAATTTTACATGGTACGCGAGCCCTTTGAGCCGTTGTCAAAAATTAGCCTCTTATCTTTTTGATGATTTTATAACCGATGATAGACTTAAAGAGATAAATTTGGGCGACTGGCAGGGTAAAAAATGGTCCGATGTTTCAAAACAAGAACTTGACAAATGGGCCGAAGAGATAGTTAAAAATCCGCCGCCCAATGGCGAAAGCCTGCATGATTTTGCAAACAGGTTAAAGTTATTTTTAGATGAAATTGTTATAAAAAATAAAAACTCCGTTTTTGTAACCCATGGCGGATGTATTCGCGTTTTTATGGCGCTTATAAAAAATTTGCCTTTGCAAGAAGCGGCTTCTTTACAGGTCGATTACGGAGAAATAAAATACTTTGATATATAGCTAATAAATTCCATAGCGGGTAGTTTTTATACAGGTTTTCCGTTTTTCCATTTGCCAGAGTGGATAATGGTTCCATCAAGAGTTGTCATGGTTCCTTCGCCGTGATAGAATCCATTAAAAAATTCTCCTATATAGCGTCTAAGATTATCGCTGTATGTTCCTTTGCCGTGCATTTCGCCGTCTTTAATCTCGCCTATATATTTTGAACCGTCTTCTTTTTCGATAGTTCCAAATCCGTTAGTTATAACTTTGTTTTTTTCTAATTCTTTTTGTTTTTTTTCTTCCAGTTCTTTTTCGTAATTTTCTCGCGCTATTCGAGTATTTTTTAGTATAGATCCGGCTACTTTACCTTTTACTGTGTAGTCGTTGTTTTTTATTTCTCCGTTTAATTTTGAAATAGCAGCTTTTGATTGAATGGTTAAGATTTGAGCAAGCATCCCCTTGGTAATATATTCTAATTCTATAAATATTTGTCCAATTTTTTTATGAGATTCATTTTTTTGTATTTGAAGAGCTTTTTCAAGCTGCGAATCATTTATTATACCCATAGCCAATAAAATTTCGCCCATGGTCGGTTTTATTTCACTTTGTAATAAATATTTTACAAGACTCATGTGTTCAATAAATCCAAAGTCAACTAGTATTTTTCCGAGTTTTTCACCCGTAATTTTTTGTTTTTCAAGAGCCTGATCTAGTTCTTTATCTGAAATCGCGTTATTTTTAATTAAAATTTCTCCTATTCTAATTTTTTGCTGGTTCATTTGTTTACCTCTTATTTACATAAAAAAATATAATAAATTCTGCATAAAAAAGTCATAAGACATGTTTAAGATATATAAAAAATACAATGTCCCATAAATATATCTCATATAATAATAAAAAAAGATAAAAACATGCAATAAAAATAGATAAAATCTATATGCGTTAATAAATTAAATTCATAAATATTTCTGCTTTCAAATTATTTTAAAAGAGTTTGGCAGAAATATAAAAATTTTAATTTAAAGTAAAGTAAGGAGAAAAATTATGAAAATTAAAAAAAGGATTATATTTACAGCTGTAAGTGTGTTAATCGTAGGTTTAGGATTAATTCAGTTTCTGCACAGCGGACACTCCCATTCCCACGGAGAACTTTTTGAAGTAACTCTAGACAATGGTAAAAAATGGCAAACCGATGAAAATACTAAGAAAAATCTTTCTCAAATAAATAATGCTGTTAAAGATTTCATCGGCAAAAAAGATACACTACAAATAGAAGATCTAAGCTCTCTTCATGAAAACTTAAGCATATCAGTAGAAACAACATTGAAAGAATGTAAGATGGAATCTCGAGCATGCGAAGAACTTGAAAAATACTTTTCTCAAATAATTGTATCTATTAATAAATTTAAAAATAATGATATAAATGAAGCCGTTAAAGCGCTTGATGAAATAGATAAGCATCTTGTGTCTTTTAATGATTACTTTTTTTAAGTTTTTACTGTAAGGGGACGTGCAAAAACAAAGAAAAGATTAAACGCAAAGACGCGGAGGACGCAGAGAAATCCGTAAATTCAACACTTTTCCTTTGCGTTCTTTGCGCCTCTGCGTTAAAAATCTTACTTATTACA
>JAOUOS010000046.1 GCA_029880285.1 Spirochaetia bacterium | reverse complement strand
AATAAAGATATATCAGCATAAATTTCTAAATCTCTGTCAATTTTATTTATAATCTGAATTCCCTTTTTATTGGCCTGCTCATCAAAAATTTTAATAATAGCTTCAATAAAGGAATGTGCGTTAAAAATGGAAAGTTCAGGATTTATTTTGCCTAAATGGATTCTTGTTAATTTTAAAATATCATTTATAAGATGTATCATTTCGCCGCATGAAAAAATTCCTGTTTCTGCAAAATCTTTTATCTCTTTAATATTTTCTGTATTTTTTATTAAATCAAAAACAAGCATAATCGGATGTATTTTATTTTTTAGATCGTGGGCAACCAAAGAAACAAATTTATCTTTGAGCTGGGTGGCCTTTTCGGCTTCTTTTTTGGCTTTTCTTAATTTAATTTCACTATTTTTTTCTCTTGTAATATCATGAACAATTGAAGTTACACCAATTACATTATTTTCTTCATTTAAAAGAACTGTATTGTGCCACTGGCAATATATCCGTTGATTAGCTTTTGTAATGTTTTCGTTTATACCTCTTACAAATTTTTTTTGTTCTATAAGCCTGTTCCATACTCTTTCTACATAAGCGCGTTCTTCTTTAGGTACAATTAAATCAAAAGCATTTTTTCCCGCTGCTTCTTCTTTTGAATAGCCAAATATTTTTTTAGCCGCCGGGTTCCATGATACAACGTTAAAATTTATGTCCCAGCTGATAACCCCAAGAGGAGTATGTTGAATATGAAAAGATAATTTTTGCTCAGATTCTCTAATATCTTTCAATATTTTTTTCTTTTCAGTTATATCTTGAAAAATAAGTTGAACAACTTTTTTATTTTTATATATAAAAGGCTCAGCTGAAACCTCAACATCAATAATTTCGCCGTCAAAACGAACAAACTTTTCTTCTTTTTTTTCAACACGGCGTCCTTCTTTAAGCATTGTTTTCATCCTTTCTTTTACAATTACTTTATAATCAGTATGTACTACCCGTAAAGGATGAATATTTAATATTTGTGCTTGATTTTTAGCTTTTAAAATTTTTACAGTTTCATTATTCGTAAAAAGTACTTTTTTACCATCATGAACAATAGCCGCCACGGGCAGCATATTAAAAAACGTTTTGTATAGTTTTATATTCTCATTGAAATTGCTCTCTCCTAACATAAAGGGCTCCCTTCTCACCCATTATAGCCTTATTTTTATATTTTTAACCACTATAAAAGCAAGCCTAATTTTGACAAGGCATTTTTTAATTTCTTTGCGTATTTCATCTCTTTATCAGTCAATATGTATATTGATAATGCTTTTATTATTTGGCATGAATATGTGTTTTTATATTGAATTTTTAAACTCAAAATTCAATTATGCCTATATTCATAGTATTACAAATTTATATAATGGATTATATTAAAAACATTCTTAATTTTAAAGTACTATTTAGTATAATTTTAATAAATTCGCTTTCACCAGAAAATAATAATATGGAACAACTTTTTAAAGAATTAAATATTAAAAAGATAAAAAATGTTAAAACCATTATAATGCATTCCATAGATGCATCTACATCTGGCCCTTATGGTCTGCAAATTTTCAATAAATAATAGTATGAATGAAGATATGGACCAAAAAACTCGCGAAAAAATTATTTTAAGCGATAAAAATTGCTTTGTGTTAGCGGGCGCCGGTACCGGCAAAAGTACCTTAATCGCCCAAAAAATAGTTTATTGTATTGAAAATGAATTTATAAAACAAATGAGTAAAGTATACGCTATTACCTATACAAGAAAAGCTGCAGCTGAACTTTTATGGAAAATTGAAGAAGAAATAATAAAAAAAGCAAATCAAAATAATTTAGAAATCAATAAAAAACAAACCCTTTTAAATTCATTAGAAACATTAGATGAAATGTACGTGGGAACAATTCATGGTTTTTGTGTTAAGATATTAAAAAACTTTCCGGCTGAGGCAGGTGTTGATCCTGTTTTTAAAGTTATTGATGAAGACGAAAAACGGTTTTTATTTGATGATATCTTTTATAATTACTACGAAGAAAACATAAATAATTATACCAACAAAATCATTTCAAACATATGGGATAAACTGCTCACTCTGGAAGAAGAAATAAATATAGAAAAAATAAAAGAAAACCTAATTCGATTTCAAGAAAAATATTATTTATTAGAAAGATTAAAAGAAAATGATTTTTTTATAAAAGATGAAAAAGAAATGATGAACGCCATTCAAAATTCTTTTGAATATCATGTTCAAATATTTAAAAAACTTATAAATAATTACGATTACAAACTTGAACATGAAACTTCTTCAAATGACAACAGTCTGGGAAGTTTAATTGTAGAAATATTAAATATTTTAAATCAAGATATAAGCTGGGATGAACTTGAAATTTACACGTCTTCGCTGCCTTCTGTATCAAACATGGGCAAAGTAAAATATATTATAAATAAAAAATCGGCTGATGAAGATAAAAATTATCTAAACGAACTTAGATCATACTGCAAACTAATGTCTGGCAGATATGATCTTTTTCAAAAAGATTTAGAAAAAAACGCAAATTTAGAAATATATTTAAACAAAAAGCCTTTTTATATGCACGCTTATTCTTCTAAAATTATTGAAAATGAATACAAAAGATATTTATGGCATAAAATAGTTCAAGATTTTGAAAGTTATTTTTCATCAAGAAAAAAATTATTGGGCATATTAGACTACCAGGATCTTCTTCAACTAACACAAAAGCTTATAATGAAAAAAGAATTTATACAATCGGTTAGAGAGCAAATAGATTATTTATTTGTTGACGAATACCAAGATACCGATCCTCTTCAATCTGAAATTTTCAATACAATAGAATTAAACTTAAAAAATAAAAATAATATTCATTTATTTTTAGTAGGCGACGAAAAACAATCTATTTACAGATTCAGAGGGGCCGATGTAGAAGCTTTTTTATGGCAAAAGAAATATTTTGAAGAAAATAACCGCGCTCTTATAGAATCTCTTATCATAAACAGAAGAAGCTGTGAGCCTATATTAAATTTTGTTAACACGATTTTTTCTGAGAAAAAAACAAACCAAAGCAATCTGTCTATTAAAAACTACCGCCCCATCTATTGCGGTATAAAAAATCAGAATAACCTAAAAAACAAAGGCGTTTATATTTCATTTATTGACAATAAAATGTATGATGAAAACAATTTGAAAATATCTGAACTTCGAAAATTTGAAGCCAAAGTAATTGCCGATGAAATTGAAAAAATAATTAAATTAAATACTGAAAAATTAAGCATCGCTCTTCTTTTTCAGGCATTAACCAGTACAGAAGAATACATTATTGCCTTAAAAAACAAAAACTTGCCCGTAACAATTTCAGGAAGAACCCATTATACATATATGAAGTCTGTAAAATATTTTGAAATGCTACTTCGTTTTATAGCAAACCGTCACGATTTAATTTCTTTAACTGGATTTTTGCGATCTCCCTTTGTTAGACTTTCTGACAGTGACATACAAAAACTTTCAAATTTAAACCTGCTTCAATCATTAGCAAGAGGACTTTTAATTGAAGAAGAAATCAAACACGAATATTTTAATAACACTCTAAATGAATTTTCCGTTAAAATATCAAAACTTTTAAAATTATTAGACTCTATACCTATTCATGACTTTTTAATCGCAACTTTTGAAGAATTTAGTTTTTTTGAAACAGCCAAACTTCATGAAGAACCTGAAGAAATTCAAACTGTTTTTTTAAAAATTTTGAAAACATCTAAATCTCTTGAAAACTATACAAATATTTCAAGTAATAATTTATCTTCTAGAAATCTTTTACTAAAATTAGCTGACGAAATAAAAAATTACGAAGGTCTTGTGATTGAAACAGAAGAAATAAATTCTGAAAAAACCAAATCTTCAAACTTTATTCAAATTATGAGCATACATAAATCAAAAGGACTCGAGTTTGATATTGTTTTTATGCCAGACTTGTTTCGTAAAAGCCGAGCTAATCTTCCTGATTTTACAATAGAACCTGTTTATGAAAAAAATAAAATATATTCTGAATTTGAAAACAGTAAAACATTTAACTTCTCTTTTTTTAGAAACGAAGAGGATTTTAAGCAGCGAGTTAAAACCAAAGAAGAAAATGAAGCTGTTCATCTTATGTACACAGCAATGACAAGAGCTAAATTGAGACTTTATTTTTTCATACCTTACGAAAATATTAAAATTTCTGACTCTTGTCTTTTACAAAAACTTTTAAACTCACTTGAAGATAAAACAAATTTATTTAATGAAATATATACACAAATAACTGATAATTTTAGGGAATTTAAAATTTCTGGTATCAACAATTTAGGTTTTTCGGCATTTTTAAACCAGATAAATTACAACACCATTCAAGATAAAGAGAAAGATAAAAAATATCCCGACAAAATCAAAGAAAGTTCAAAAAAGATTTTTTATAAAAGTTTACCAATAACTAAATATAAATCTATAAAAATAACTACGCCATCTTTTTTAATAACGAAAGACAATAGTAATAATTTTTTACTGAATACTGAACAAAATGAAGATATTTCATTAGCAAATAGGCAAAATTCATTAAGGTCTCTTTTTCAAAAACAAAAATTAAACGCTAAACTAAAAGGGATTGTTATACATCAAATATTAGAGTTAATTGATCTTAAAAATCCTATTTGGGAGAACTCAATAAAAAAAATTATTATAAATAAAAATTTCTTTAATAAAGAAATAGAAAGTTTTTTAGATAAAATAGCGTATGAAACAATCGAGACCTACAAGAAGAGCTCTTTATACGATTTTTTGAAAACATCAAAAATTTCAGGCAAAGAAATACCATTCTCATACAAAATAAAAGATTCTGATGAACTTTTTATAGGATACATTGATCTTATTTTTGAAAATGACAGTAAAGTCTTTTTAATAGATTACAAAAGTGACAGTATACCCGCAAATAAGTCAAAAGATATATTCGAAAAAGAAATTCTTCAAAAATACAAAGTTTCTATAGATATTTATAAAAAAGCAGCTGAGGTATTTTTTCATAAAAAAGATATTCAAGCGGGAGTTTACCACACACCCACGGGAAATTTATTTTTCTATCTTTAGCATTTTATTAGTATAAACCATACATTTACTTAATTTATACTTGTAAATTTGTTACAATTTACGCTTTTTACCTATAAATTAAAATTTATTTTTATCTTTATTTTTATTACAATGGAAAAAATTAAAACTAAAGTAACTGATAAAATGGCCGCTTTCTTACAAATGAAAGAAAAAGGCAGACTTGTCTTAAAAGAATTTGTTAGATCTGAAGTTGTCAATTTCAATGATAAAACAAAAAATATAAACCAGTATCCGCTTACTTATGAACTAGATTTTTTTGGCAGTATAGAGGGTAATATATACTTAAACATTACTTCTGAGGCGGCTTTGCACATTACCAAAAGCCTTTTTGGACATTATTTAAACGATAATCCCGAAAACTGGAAAGAAGTAGCCATGAAAGAAATCTTAAATATATTCAGCGGTCATATTATAACCGCTTTTGACGAATATAATTATGATCTTGATATGGGCACCCCCTCATCTTCAACGCATAACTTTATAGAATCTAAACCAAGAAAAAAAATATTATTTAGATTTTTATCAAATGAGCACATTATTCAATTTATAGTTGAAGTACATTAATAAATTTTTTTGAAAAATTCCAACATTAAAACCGCTGAAGTTGATTTTTATGACGGAGCAATTTATTCAAAAAAATATAAGGATATTTATTTTTCTAAAGAGGGAGCTATTGAAGAATCTGAATACGTATTTTTACAAAATAATAATTTGCATGAAAAATTAGCTGAACCTTCTCTTTTTACCATAGGCGAATTAGGTTTTGGCTTCGGCGTAAATTTTCTTTGCGCTTATAAACTTTTCAGAAAAAAAGCTCATAATAAAACAAGGCTATACTATGTTTCATGCGAAAAATATCCGGTAAATAAAACCACATTAATAAAAGTCTTATCCGGTTTTTCAGCGATAAAAGAAGAAGCTGAAGAATTAATTGAAAAATATCCGCCCCTGATTTCAAATTACTATCTTATACCATTTTTTGAAGGACGTGTAAATTTAATTTTAATGATTGGTGACGCTTTAGAAACCTTTTCTTCTTTTGGGGGAGAAGTTAACGCATGGTTTTTTGACGGATTTTCACCGGCCAAAAATTCCAGCATGTGGTCCAAAGAATTATTTTCCATTATTGCTCAAAAAAGCGCCCCAAACGCTGCATTCAGCACATATACATCCGCCGGTTTTGTAAAACGCGCTCTTGAAGAAACCGGTTTTGCCGTTTATAAAAAAGAGGGTTTTGGTAAAAAAAGAGACATGTTACACGGATATTTAAAAAAAAACACAAAAGACAGTTCACTTTTAAAACCATGGTTTATTCTGCCGAAGACAAATACTGAATTGAAAAAAGCTATTATCATAGGAGCCGGTATTGCCGGCGCGGCGGCGGCTTTTTCTTTAATAAAACGCGGATTCAATGTTCAAATTATTGAAAAAGAATTTACGGGCTCAATGAAAGCGTCTTCTAATCCCACTGGTATTATTAAACCAATTTTAAATATCGGGCAAACCGCGATGTCTAAAATAAGCTTAACCGGTTTTCATTATACAAAAAGTTTTTTAAAAACGTTTCAGCTTAATAAATACGCCGATTTTTCAGGTATTTTACAGCTCGCCTATGACAATAAAAATAAAAACAGGCTTCGCGAAGTTTTAGAAAACTCACTTACCGACAATGACTTTGCCCGATGGGTAAATTCAAAGGAGGCTTCTAAAATTGCGGGTATACCTATTGAATATGAAGGCTTATATTTACCCTCAACAGGAAGGGGATCTATGTTTGCCGTTACCAATCATCTTCTTTCGAACAATGGAATTACATTTATTAATAATACCGAAGCGGCACAAATTAAACAAATAGAAAAAAATAATACTAATGTGTGGCAGGTATATGATTCTTCAAAAAAATTAATCGCAGAGGCCCCAGTATTAATTATTGCCTCGGCCTATGACACACTTAAATTTGATCAAACTTCATGGCTACCTCTTTCACAAGTTCGCGGACAAACCTGTGAAGTTTTATCGAGCACTGAAAGTCAAAAACTAAAAATACCTTTAATTTCTTCAGGATTTATCAGCCCGTGTGTTAACGGCCACCATATATCAGCATCTACTTTTTCAAGAAAAAATATGAAACCTGAGTTAAACAAAGAAGACTACAAAAAACTTATATCTATGGCCAAACAAAACATTTCTTCTGTTAAACCGGCAAAAAATATTAACGGCTGGGCGGGTTTTAGAACAGCAAGTTCAGATTTCATTCCCCTAGCGGGATGTATTCCCGATAAAAATAAATTCTATGAAAATTATTACGATCTTCATCTTGGCAGAACTTCTGACTCGTATCCTTTGGGTGATTATTTTTCGGGTTTATTTGTATCTACCGGTCATGGATCTCATGGATTCATTTACGCCATGCTCTCGGCAGAAGTCATTGCCTCAATTATCTGCGGTGAACCATTACCATTGGCCAATATTCATATAAACGTGCTAAATCCGGCTAGATTTTTAATAAGAGATTTGTTGAAGCCGCCTGAAAAGAGGAGAGTTTATTGAATACTCCTAACTCCAAACACAGGTAAGTTTTTTTTAGCTCAAGCCACAGAGGACACAGAGTATATGGATGAAATAACAGAACAAATATTTGGAGAAGTGTATCAAATTTTATGATCAAAATAAATAGAAAGCATCTAAGTTAAAGCGTGGCAATTATGATTCCCATATTTGGATTCGAAAATAAACAACTTTAGATCAAGTTTTTTTTGAAAGTTAAAGCGGCGCTTATATTATCAGTAATTACTATATCCGCGCCAAAAGATAAAAGTTCTTTTATTTTTTGTTTATCATTTACTGTCCAAACTACAATACCATAACCTTTTTTTTTATATTTTTGAATACGTTTATTACCCGCGTGTTCTTTAGGCAAATGAATAAAATCTGGCCGTAAAATAACGCGAAATAAAAAAGATCTTATCGAAAAAAAAAATCCCGGTTCTAAAAGAAGACCTATACCAAATTCAGGAGCTTTCTTCTTAAGATTACGAAGCACAAACAGATTAAAGCTGCTGAAAAAAACTCTTCTTTGCGCGTTATTTTTTTTAACAGTTTCAATTGTTATTTGTTCAAGCTTTGACGAAAAAACAAACCATTCTTTTTTTAATTCAATATTTGTTATAACTTTTTGTCCTAGAGAAGATAAATAGTGATCCAATGTTAATATAGAATATTTTTTTTCTTTTGCTAAATTACTATCTCTTAAATAAAATCCCCAGTTTAACTTATTAAGTTCTTCTATTGTTTTTTTTTCTACTTTTCCCCTGCCGTTTGTGGTTGACGATAAATCGGGACCGTGAAAAATAATAACAACCCCGTCTTTAGAAATTCGTACATCTAACTCATGAATACCAATACCTTCTTTTGTTGACTTTTCAAAAGCAGGCATGGTATTTTCAGCAATACTACCTCGTTTGCCGTATCCCCTGTGAGAGGCAACTTTTAATTGATTTTCAAAACTATCAATTAACTCGTTAAACTTTTTAGGTTTGTGATTAATATCGAGAAAAATTAAAAATAAAAAAAATACAATTATTAAAAACAGGAAAATCCATTCCATTAAATTTCCATATTTTTCTCAAGAGCGTCTGTAATTTTACCTGTTTTAAGATACTCTCTGCAGTGTTTTTTACCTAGTTCTACCGCGGGCTGGTTAAATGGATTAACATCATATAAATTACCCAAATAAGTAACAGTACACATCCAAAAAGCCATCCATTCTCCTAAAAATTTCATATTGGCAAATTGACGGTTAATGTTTTCGTTTTCTTTTAATGTTTTAAGTTCACCACCGTAAATATCGGGCAAAAGGAATTCTGAAACAGGACGTTTTTTATCGGTAAGAGCGGCCTCAATGCTTTTCATTTGCGCCTGTAATATATCCCATAAACTATGATTAGCAGAATCACCCGTAATATCATCGGGTATAAAAGTATCATGCGTACCATAACTATCTGTATGAATAAATGTATGTATAAATTCATTATGAGAATCTAAAAAATATTGAAAAAGTGAATGTTGAGCTTCGGGACCTCTAACCGCGCATGGGAAGGCTGTAATATCCGATTTTTTACCTAGAGACTCACCCCATAACTGAATAAGCCAGTCGCCCCAGGTTAACAATTCCCGCGCGTAAATCCAAAAAATAATATTTTTATACCCTTTTGTTAAAAGATTATGGTATTGAACTGCCGCCATCTTTGCGCCGTTTTCACCCAAAGGATTTGAAATATCCCACTTATAAAGACCTTCTTTAAAACCTTTTAAGAAATTATCCATGTTCGCGCCAAGAAAATACCCCGGTAAAAGGCCTACCGCAGATATTGCGCTGTATCTGCCTGTTAATTCATCAGGAATTATAAAAACCTTATCTTCATCTGCATTTAAGTTTTTTAGAACTTCTGGCTTGCTGGTCACGAAATATTCGGGAACTCCGGGAAAAAACTGCCTGAATAAAGCAAGATTGGCCACACTTTCAAGAGTTTTACCTGATTTTGATATCCAAAGAAGAGCTGTATTTTTAGTTTCAGCAAGATACGCGATTCTTTGCATTAATTGTGGATGGGGACCTTCCCAAAAAACAACTTTTTCTGAAAAAGGCGCGTAATATTGCTTTATAGTTTTACCAGCAAGCGCTGAACCGCCTATACCAACTACAAGAAGGTTATCTATATTTTTATTATTTAAATTTTCTGCCCATATTTTATATTTTTTTAAGTCATTTTCGTCAGGAAGAAAAGACACAAAAGGCGGACTGTGTTTTTCCCATCCCGTTTCAAAAGATTTCTCTATTTCAGAGGCGGTAAAATCTTGCTGTTTTTCACGCCAGTATTTATTACTTGAAAATTCAATAGAACTCATTTTCTCTCTCTTATATGACCAAATACTAATACGGGGTATCATTATCAATCAAATTTTAGTTTTTAAAAGCTATAAATATTGACGCTCCGTTTTTTTTATTAAACTTGCCCCATGAATAAATATCAAGACGGGCTTTCTGCTGAAGAAATTTTTTCTACCGGTAAGGGTCTTACTTATAAAGACTTTCTTGTATTACCCGGATACATTGACTTTTTGCCAGAAGATGTCTCATTAGAAACACGTATAAGCCGAAATATAACCATAAAAAAACCCTTAATTTCAAGTCCTATGGATACCGTAACAGAGAGCAAAATGGCAATAGCACTGGCTCTTTTGGGGGGTATGGGAATTATTCACTATAATATGCCCATTGAAAAGCAGGCAGCGGAAGTTGAAAAAGTAAAAAGATATGAAAATGGGTTTATAACCGACGCGATTGTCCTTAGCCCGCATAATACAATTAGAGAGATCATTGAAATTAAAGAAAAATTTGGTTTTTCTGGAATTCCTATAACTAAAGACGGTACAAAAAACGGGGTTCTCGTGGGCATCATTACCAACAGAGATTTTGATTTCGAAAAAAATAAAGATAAACAAATTTTTGAAATCATGACTACCGATTTAATAACAGCACCTGAGGGAGTTTCTTTATCTGACGCGAACGAAATATTAAAAAGATCAAAAAAAGGAAAGCTGCCAATTGTAGATAAAGAAGGCAGGCTTGTTTCACTTGTAAGCAGAAGCGATTTGGTAAAAAATAAAGAGTACCCTCTTGCCAGTAAAGATAAAAACAAACGCCTTCTGGTGGGGGCAGCCGTTTCAACTCATTCAAGCGACAGAGAAAGAATAGACGCATTGGTAGAAAAAGGCGTTGATCTGCTTATAATTGACTCGGCACAGGGGTATTCTTCTTTTCAAATTGAACTTATAAAAGCATTGAAAAAAAGACATCCTCATCTTGAAATTATGGCTGGTAATGTTGTTACTAAAACACAGGCAGAAGGCCTTATTCAGGTTGGCGCCGACGCTCTTCGCATTGGAATGGGCCCTGGTTCTATATGCATTACTCAAGATACAATGGCTTGCGGCAGAGCACAGGCAACCGCCGTATATCAAACCGCACTTTTTGCCAAGAAATTTGATATTCCTGTTATAGCTGATGGAGGCATTACTAATATGGGTGATGTCGCTAAAGCTCTATCTATAGGCGCCCATGCTGTCATGGTAGGTTCTCTTTTGGCGGGTACATATGAAACCCCGGGAGAATATTTTTATGAAAATGGCGTGAGATTAAAACAATATAGAGGCATGGCCTCAATAGAAGCCATGCAATCGGGCAGCGGCAAACGTTATTTTGCTGAAGGAGAAAAAATAAGAGTCGCTCAGGGAGTTTCGGGCTCTGTTATGGATAAGGGTTCTGTTTTTGAATTTGTGCCTTACCTTTTTCAGGGTGTTAAACACGCTTTTCAAGACATAGGCTATCGGGACATTTCCTCTCTTCATAAAGCTCTTTATGATAACCGCCTTCGTTTTGAACCTCGTTCGTTTGCGGCTCAGCTTCAAGGGGGAGTTCACAGTCTTCACTCTTATAAAAAACCTATTATAGGCGCTGATTAAAATTACATTTAATCTTATATCATTACAATGAAAAACTTTCGCTTAACTAAAATTAAGCTTCTTTTTTTATTTGGTTTCATTATATATTTTCAAAAAGAAATTTTATTTACTTATAAAGAAAATAAAACAGATGAAATTACCAAAAATATATCCGGTTTTGCTTTAACATTATCCGCTGAAAAATACCTGCTTTCTGAAGGTAAAAATTGGGAATCGGCAGGTTTTTTTGAGAACATACCCGCCTCTGAAAGAAATTTTAACGTATGGCAGGCAGAAAACGCGGTAAAAAATTCTTTTTACGAAAAAAATAAAAAAGACTCTTTAATGATTTCTTTTCGTTACCGGGGAATTTTTGAATCAAACAACGCGGGAATAACTTTTACTCCTGTATTAGGACCAAAAAAAAGAAACGTAATTTTTGATGAAAAGGGAGTAAGAAGCATTACTTCTATTGATAAAAATATGAGATTTATAACTCATAAACATGAAATTCTTTTTTATCATAAGACAAAATGGATTAAAGTAAAACATAATCTGCGAGAAAGCAAATATTTAACAGCGATATATTCTACTGAAGATAAAGTCTATTTAGGCACCGCCGTAAGCGGTTTATATATAGCTGAAAACTACAAAGAAAATATAATAAAAAATAAGAAAATAGAATTTAAAGAATTAAAAGTCGGATTGCCTTTCAAAAATCATGACTCTGACATTCGAATGTATGAAGAAATAAAAGCAATTCACGCAGATAAAGCAGGCAACCTTTACGTAGGATGTTCCATTCAAGGAGGTCTTTTTGTAAAACCGCCGGATAAAAATTCTTTTTTTAAAATAAATTTAAATATGAAAAATATTAAGACTTTAGATATTTACAATATAACGTCTGATATAGAATTAAATACATTATGGGTTTCATCTTCATACGGATTGCATATAATAAACACATCGAAAAACGATTTATCCGCTGAAAGTATTTCATATGATAATCAAGAAATAATTCAATGGTATAATTTACTGCCAGATAAACCTGAAAATTTATCTATAGCCTTAATTAACCATAAAACAAATATTAATCTTTATGCTGTTTATATTAATAAACAAAAACCATTAGATAAAGAAAAAAAAGACAGAATCAAAAAAGCTTCTAATAAAAAGCTTTTTTATTCTTCGGCCTTAAATTTAAGAAAAAATAAAGATAAAGTATTTTCGCTTCTTAAAAAAAATACTTTTGACGGACTTGTTGTCGACGTAAAAGACGATCTGGGATTTATTACTTACAATTCAAAAATACCGCTAATAAAAGAAATAGGTGCCTTAAAACCATTAATAAATTTAAATGAAATTGTAAACTTCGCTAAAAAATATAATAAATATATCGCAGTTCGCATTGTTGTATTTAAAGATCCTGTTTTATATAAATACAAAGATTTTGCTATTTTAGATAAAAACACAAAAAAACCGTGGATAGGCAACAAAATAGAAAGATGGATAGATCCATATAACGAAAATTTGGCTTTAGACTACTATATTCCCTTAATAAAAGAACTAACTGAGGCAGGAGTAGATGAAATACAATTAGATTATATTCGTTTTCCCAGTGATGGTGCCGTTAGCAGATGTTATTTCAGCCACAAAAAATCAGATGATATCTACCGTTCTGAAGCCATAGAAAGCTTTTTATATCAAATAAGACAGGCAACTTATTTACCTTTAAGCCTTGATGTTTACGGGTATAACGCATTATACCGCGCCCCGGGCATTATAGGACAAGATGTAGAAGTTTACGGTGAAATTGCCGATGTAATATGCCCTATGCTGTATAGTTCTCATTTTGGTGATTTGTATTTTGCAGATACACCCAAAGACGATAGAGCCTATAATCTTCTGCGGCATAGCGCTGTTCGTTCAATAAATATATCACAAAATCAGTTTTTACTTAGACCCTATCTTCAGGCTTTTCCCATGAAAAATAACATTTGGGGTTATGGTAAAAAATATTTTTTAGACCAAATTAAAGGGTATTCAGAACAAAATATTTATGGATTTACTTTCTGGGGAGCTTTTGATCATATTCTTAAAGTAAAAAAAGCGCTTACTAATTAAAATATAAGTTATCTAGCTTTAAGAATAGATTCAACTTTTAATAAATCATCAGGAGTATCAACCCCTATACTTTCGTTTTCAACTATATCAACATAAATATCATATCCATTATGTAAAAAACGAAGCTGTTCTAAAGACTCAGCTTTCTCATAAACACATGGTTTAAGACTAGCGGCTTCAGAAAGTATCTCTTTTGAATAAGCATAAATTCCCTGATGTTTTAAAGGCAGATTATTCTTAAAATATTCGGTTATATTACCCGAACGTTCATAATTGGGTAGCATAGAGCGTGAAAAATACAAGGCTTTTTGATTTTTATTGATAACAACTTTAACATTATTGGTATTTTGAAATTCTTCCATAGTTTTAAAATAAACTGCCGCCGTTGAAATCTCGCAATAATCATATTTATAAAATAAATTAATAACTCCCTCTATAGTTAAATGAGAAATCATAGGCTCGTCTCCCTGGATATTTACATAATGCGTAAAACCGCTTATTTTTTGAGCCGTTTCAATAATTCTATCTAATCCACTGTGGCAGTCGGCTGACGTCATAACAGCTTCGCCGTTAAATTCTTTTACCGCCTCAAAAATTTCAATGGAATCAGTAGCAACTACGACATGATCTAATTTAGTACATTTACTAGCCGCTTCATATACCCATTGAACCATGGGTATATTTAAAATCTTCGCGAGTGGTTTACCGGGAAACCGGGTACTTTTCATTCTAGCCGGTATTACCCCTAAAAAATTTTTTACCATTTTCATTTAAGAAGTGTAACTTAAGAGAGCCTCTTTATAACTGTCACCAAAAGACTGCTGCATATCTTCATCCGGCATTTCAATAATGCCTCCAAAAAAATCACCCGTAGATAGTCTTTCTTTTAAAGCTGTGGCGTAACAGTATGCTGTCAAAATACATTGACTAACCGTTTTACCGTTCATTCTTTTTGCGCCTTCAAGATCAGCTGAAAATTTTAAGGATTCATCCATATTCAATACAATTTGTTTTTTTTCTTTCATGTCTTCAATTAATACTCCCAGATTTTTTGCGGTATTCGCCATAAAGGTTCTAATTAACCCTCTTGTTTGACGGCCTTCCATATCAATTTGGCTTTTGATTTTAGATTCTAACTTCGACTGATCAATATAATTTGTGACAGATTTACTTTTTGTTATTTCTTTATATTCTTTTTTGGCGGTCACATATTTTTCAAACGCTCTCATAATATCTCTGGTAGTATCATACAAACTTGTTAAGACTTCTTTATAATCATGTTTGGTACCGCCCACGTAATCAACATTTAATTGAATTTTATTTGTGGTTAAAACAAACGAATATTCTTTATCAAATTCAGCAAAATACAAATACGAAAGCAACACCTTGTCATTTAATGGAAGAACACTATACCTTTTTTGAGGATCAATTTTTTTAACCAATTGATCTAAAGAATACATTTTCATTAAACTTATTCCATACTGGTAATCTTTTGTTTGTAAAACAGGATTATCCTCTGGTTTTTCTTCTTTTTTCTCGTCCTGCTCAGAATTTTCGCCTTCCTCTTTTTTTTCTTCATCAGCACCTGAAACCGAACTAGATAAAGCCCCCCCCTCACCTACTTTTCTTTTACCCAACTTGTCTTCTGCTTTAACGCCTATTGCTTTTTCTAAGAAAGGAGAATCAACAGTATACTCCATACTATCATCAAGAGAAATAAGCGATAAAAGCTTTGGAAAAGCCGTTTGAAACACAATTTTTATATCTTTTTGAAGTTTTTTCTGCTTTACGCCAATTGTTTCAATATCTGATCCTTCTTTTACCTCTTTCTTATAAATTTCAAACGCCAAATTAAATGCCCTTTTTAATGTATCTTGAAAAGGAAAAAGATAATACAATCGTAAAAATAATTTTTTTACAGGTTCACCGATAAATTCTAACGGTGTATTAATATTTCTATTCTTCTCGCTAAACTCAATTAATTTATTATATTCTTCAGAATTATAAAGTGAATGGGCCCTTTCTAGAATCTCCATAAAAAGACTATTTCTTGAATCAAGAATTTTAACAATTTTTTTGCCCACCTCAGGTCTTCTGAAAAATAAATCATTACCCAATAGATTAAATTCAACAAGCGCCTGTTTTACATCTACTGATAAAAATGACATAACCTCGGGCTTAACCTCAGGTTTTGAAAAAGGTGATAACCCCGACATCCAGCATCGTAATTTTATGAAAAACTTAGCGGGAGCAGATTTTAATTTTTTTTCTGTTTTTTCCCAATGTTCACGGGCTTGAGCTTTTTTTAGGGCCTCTTCACGTTTTTTTTGGCGGAAAGTTTCGCGCTCAGACATCTGGCCTGAGCCTCTTTTTTTTAGCGCCGCTTCTTGGTTTTGTTCTCTCAGTAGTTTTTCATTGACTACCTGCCCGCCGCTCGATTTAAATTTATCGAACATGGCTTTTCTTTCATCCTGCGTCAGATGATCAGAACCAATAGCGTCACGGGTATCATCAAATTCAAACTTTGAACCCATATGATATATATTCTAAAATCTCGTTAACATGGCAAGCATATTTGTGAAATTTACCCAAGAGTACAAATAAGTTAAAATTTTAGTTTTCATTTTAGTTTTCATTTTAGTTTTCAGTGTCAATTTCTTTTAACCGTTCAATATAACTATTAAAAACTGACCTCGATTCTGAAACCTTATTTTCTTTAAATAAAGAACGGGCCAAACCGGTATAGGGAACTATTGAATTGGGATGAGTGCGCATACATTTTTCAAACAATAAACTAGCATTATTATAATCGCCAATTTGCATATATTCATTCGCCTTTAGATATTCTTTATTTATTAAAACCTCATGGTCCGCGTTTGTTCTTATACTAATATTTTCTCTATCTGCGGTTACAATGTAAACAAATAATTTTTCTTCAAGAAATGCTATTATTGAATTTAATCTGTTGATCTCTTTTTCTGCAAATGTAGAATGATATTTTTGTTTTTCAATTTCTTCCTTCAACTTTTGAATTTCTGTTTCATAAAATCGGGCCATATCAGAGTCTTCTTTTACTGGTTCTCCCGCTGCTTCGCCTATTCTTTTCTCTGATAGTTTTTCATCAGTAGTATCAGATTCATTATCACTTGTTTCAGTATCAATTTCTTTTTTTTCTATCGCTGGCTCTTTTTTAATATTATTTTTTTTCTCTGTATCTATCTCTATAATTTCTTTATCTATTCCTAAACTCGCAAGATAATTTTGAACTGCTTTGGCTTTTTGTAATTTGTTTTCTTGGCCTAATTTCTTCGACTTTAAATTGTTTGATAGATTTATTATAATTTTTTTAATATTTTTATGCTGAATATTTCTATAAAATATACGGACAATAACTTTTGACTCATCATCTAGAAGTGTTTTACTTTTAATGAGTTCAATACCAGCCAAGTCAAAAATTGCCTCTTCAACTTCTTCAACACTATCGGCTTCGGCTTCGGCTTCGGCTTCGGCTTCGGCTTCGGCTTCGGCTTCGGCTTCGGCTTCGGCTTCTGCTTCTGCTTCTTCTACTGTCTGCGATTCTGTCAATTCTTCAGTAGACATTTCTTCATCTTGATTTTCTTCTTTCGCAATATAAAAAGATTCATGAATATAACTTGAAAATAAACTTTCTGTTTTTTCATTCAAATTCAATACTTGCGCGAATATAGTATCTATAAAAACTATGTATAAAAACAAGACAACTGTTAATACTAAATATTTTTTCATATTATAAATATATATTTTTATAAAGCAAGTAACATATAAGATTTATAATTTTTTATATTATTATTTTATTATCGACTTTTTTATATACCCAACCATGCCATTTTACATTAAATTTATAAATTAGGGAGAGTTAATAGGATGGTACCCCCCTGAAGCGATTGGAATATTTTCAAAATAATGGTCTATACGAAAAGGCAAAAAATTTAATATATTTCTTGATATTGTTGGTTCTCTATCTTGAA
>JAOUOS010000016.1 GCA_029880285.1 Spirochaetia bacterium | reverse complement strand
GCTAAAAGAAAGTATTTTGCCGGTCTGTAGCCTTTTAACATAGAAAAAAAACCGGATGCTACTAAAAATAAAATTAGAAAAAATCCTATAATCCATGCCATGTTTAAAGCCGCGGCAATACTTAAAAACAAAGGTGAAAAAAAACCGATAAAAGAAATTACAAGAAAACCTGAAAAAATATAATTTAATGTTTTAGATACTTGTTTTATCTGCAAAAACTCTCTGCTGAATAATATTATCCATATAAAAAAGTTAAAATCGATAAGTACGGGAGAAATATTATTAAATTTAGGAAAGTTCGGCCACAGATATTCAAAACCCAGACCGTTATCCATAATAATTAACAGGCCCATCGCGAGAGCGTAAAAAATATAATACAAATAGGCTTTTTCCCGAAAAAAGAAAAATAAAAATAAATTATAAAGAAACATGGCAATGATAATACCATAGTAAAGGCCAAACACATATTGCTGGTCATGATCTTTTTCATAAAAAGCTTTTTTCTCCCATACAGTCAGAGGAATTATCATAGCTCCCTGCATTTCAAAGCGCATAAAAAAAATCGTTTCTTTATTATGAATATGGGGCAGTTCAAACACATGTTTATGGTATTTTATTTTTCTTTTGCCAAAAGGCATATTATCGTCAATATAATGTCTAATCCATTTGCCGGTATCATCTTTGTAGTATAAATCAATTTTATCTAAATAAGGAAAACCCATTTCAATTAGCCAATCTGTTACGTAAGCTGTATCTTGCTTTAAGGCAAATTTAACCCAATAGGCTGATTGCGAAGCTCCAAAATTTGGCGCGTCTTGTTTGCTTTGAGTGAACCTGTTTAGAAGTGGCATTTCTGAGACATCTAGAATAGTATAAGTTTTATTTTTATCTTCAAGGTATTCTAAATTACGTCCCAGAATATAATTATTTTGTTTATCGTTTAAAACCAGAGGTTTTAGAGCGTAAATAGTGCCGCTTGATAAAAGAAAAAACAATGCAATATAGATTCTCATAAAAAATAGAATATATTTTAAGGCTATAAATTAATTTTTGTCAACCAACCCAGGTTGTAGGTAAAAAAAATAATTGAAATGAAAGATGTGGGCTTATTTGTTCGCTGATATTTAAAGGTAGCGATAAAATAATTTTTCGCTTAGAAATTTATTTAATCATTAGATAAAAGATTAATAATTTCATCTTTTGTAATATGCATATTTTTCTTAAAACTTTTACCGGTAAAAATAGCGTCAAAAAGTTTTTGTTTTTTTTCTTTTAATTCTAACACTCTTTCTTCAATACTGTCTTTTGAAAAAAGACGGTAAACAAAAACTTTTCTTTTTTGGCCTATACGGTATGCTCTGTCTGTGGCCTGGTTTTCAAGCTGGGGGTTCCACCAGGGATCCAAATGAATAATGGTATCGGCCTGATGAAGCGTTAAAGCGCTGGCACCTGCTTTAAGGCTTATTAAAAAAAACTTTCTTTCGCCTTTTTGAAACAATTCTACCTGTTCTTTTCTTTTTTTATGAGAAACCGAACCGTCAAGATAAAAATAAGCAAAGTTAAAACCGTTTAAAAGTTCCGCGACAAGATTTAATACATCCGTAAACTGACTAAAAATAAGAACACCCGACGCCGATTCATAAAGTTCGGGAAGAGCTGTTCTTAAATATTCAAACTTACCCGAGCTTGAAATGTCCCAGTTGTTTTCTTTTTTAAGATCAGGATGGCAGGCAATGCGCCGTAAGGTCATTAAATAAGGCAAAAGAGTGAAAATATGATTCTTTTCAGAATTTTCAAGGGCCTTAAGGGCGTCCCGCCGTACTTTTTCATGCAGCGCTTTTTGTCTGCTGGTCATAAGAACAGGTATATCAGATATGGTTTTTGAGGGTAAGTCTTTTACCACATCATCTTTGTGCCTTCTTAAAAGAAAAGGTTTTATTAATCTTTTTAATTCATACGCGCCGTCTTGAGAAAAATTATTATCGTCATAATTTTCAAGAAAACTTTTTCTTGTGCCTAGAAGCCCCGGCACGCTTAAATCAAAAAGGGACCACAAATCAGTTAAGCTGTTTTCAATGGGGGTTCCCGTAAGAGCAAAAATTCTTTCAATTTTCATTTTTCTAATGGATGTAGAAGCCTTTGAAGCGTAATTTTTTATGGTTTGGGCCTCATCAAGACACATTAGGGTAAAAGTTTCTGTTTTAAAAAAATCATGATTTTGGCTTAGAGTCGCGTATGTTGTAAGAATTATATTGCTTTTTTTTGCGGTAATCACATTTTTATCTTTACCGTGCCATTTATATATACTTAAGCGGGAAAAAAACTTAGAGCTTTCATTTTCCCAAACCGAAAGAGCCGACAAAGGCGTTACTAAAAGAGAAGGTTTTAATTTAGGATAATCGTAATAAAGTTTATTTAAAAAAGACAGTGTTTGTATGGTTTTTCCCAAACCCATGTCATCGGCCATTATGCCGCCTAGATGACGCTCGAATAATTTTCTAAAAAATGCAACGCCTGTTTTTTGGTAAGGGCGAAGGTTACCATTAAAATTGGGACCCGGATCTTCATATTTTATGTCAAAGACTTCGCTTTCTCCTTTTATATTTTTTAAGATATTTTTTGTTCTTTTTGCCGATTTCAGTTCTAAAAACTCGTCAAGCGCGATAAGATTGCCCGTAGAAATTTTTTCAACTTTAAAATTTTGCGTTATTTTTAATCCCAGTTTTTCGGTTTGCTTTAAAATTTCGCTTAGACCTATATCTTCAAGACTAAGCCATCTGCCGCTTATTAAACGAAAATATTCTTTATTTTTTTTCACGGCATTAAAAAGAGCCTTTCTGTCTTCTTCAGATAAACCATTTATTTTAATCTCGCCGTTAAACCATGACATACCCGAAGAAGAACCTGCGTGAAATAAAGCGGTGTATTTTTTTTGAAATAAGGTTGTGATATCTTTATGAATGCCTATGTTAATGTTTCTTTCTTTAAGAGTTGGCAATGTGTTTAGTATAAAATTCTTAATTTTATTTTCAGAAACGCGAAAGCCGCCTGTTGTTTTGCTATAGGTAAGAGAAATTTTGGGTTCAAATAATCGACTTTCTTTTTGATGATCCCTGTAAACGCATATATTTTTATTTATTATTTTAGCGGCCGTATATCCTTCTTGTTTTAAAGATACCGGCGTTGGGGCAAAAAATATAACAGGGGCATTACCTTTGTCAGAAAAGTTTAGCTTTTTAATTATATTTTCATTAGAGGCATACGCGATTAAAAATTCACATTTTAATTCTAAATTATCGTCTATAATATCAGGCGAAATTAACAAAACCAATTCGGCCGATGTATTCCATTTTTCGGGTATCAGTTCGGTATTTTTTATTTCGTTTGTTATGAAAGATTCTTTATTATCAATTAAGTCTAAGTGAGATAAATTGTTCCACCGGCTAAGTTGAAAATTAGTGTGTTTTTCATGTAAAAGAACAAAATAAAAATCAATTTTTTTCCTGAGATTTTTTTGTATAATGGGTTCTTTTTCACGCTTGGGCATTTGGTATAAACCCGAATAGTAATTTATCAGCTGATGAGCGGGTTTTAATTTCTTTTCAAGATCGAAACTATAAAAAAAAGGGAAAGCTTCTTTTCCTAATAGATCAGATAATATAATTTTTTTAGTTAATTTTTTCGGATTTATAAAATCCGCTTCGATAAAAAATTGTTTTTCTGGTTTTTGCGCCAAAGATAATTCAGCATTAATACATCCGCGAAAATTTAAAGGAATTCCTTCGCTTGAAAATAATTTAATATCTTCAACCGAATTTGTATTTGTTACTATTGTATGAAGAAGTTTTATATCATAAGAAAAATTTCCGTTTAAGTTAAATTCAGGAAGATAGTTTAAGATACCGTAATAATTTTCTTTTAATTTGAAAAAATCGATTTTGTTTTTTATGAATTTCGCGTTTTCATTTTTTATTAATAATAGATGAAAACTTTCGCAATCAGAATTAATTTGTACGCCCAGTTCAGATAAAAAAGGTTCTTCGCCTTTTTCAAATATAGAATTATTTAATCTAGAAAACTCAAGAGGATTTGAAATCATATAAAAGGCAGCCGCGCATACATGAGAGCAGGTATTTTCTTGAAAACAGGAACAGCGGCTTTTACTGTTTTGTATGTCTATTGTTACTCTAAAGAAACGTTCGTCATCGGCGATAAAGTGGGCCTTGCCGTCTTTTGCGTCAATGAAATGAACTGCTTTTTTAGCAAGTAGACGGCTTGATATATCTTGAGTATCGGGAGCGGTTTGTCTGACAAATTCTTTAAATATTTCTATGATATCCATTTTTATTTAGGCGTAAACTAAAAAATTTAGAATAAAAATATTTAAATATGTCAATTATTTTTTATTTTTCTTGGTCAAGGCATTGCGTAAAACTATCTTCAAGCTTATCTTTGGTTTCAAAAGGATGAAAATCTTCAAATTCAACTCTTAGTTTTTTATCGTTTTCAAAACCGTACATTTTATAATGCGGATGGAAAAAACGCATGTAATTTCTAGTACCTATTTTTTTTGTTTCAAGTTGGATGTTTTTATTATTTTCAGTTTTTTTAATAAATTCAAGTAATGCTATTTTTATTTCTTTTTTAAAAACATATTCAAAAACACCGTCATTGTTTAAGCAATGTCTTAGAATTTTGCATATAAAGTACATATTTGGGCGATGAAAGATTCGAACTTTCGACCCCCTGCTTGTAAGGCAGGTGCTCTAACCAGCTGAGCTAATCGCCCTTTTATTATGACTCTATGGCTTCTGCTGATACCTCTGGTTCAGCAGTTTCTGCAGAAGTTGGGGCAGGCTTTTCTATTTTGATATTTTTCAACTTATTTATAAAGAGCGCAAGTCGTGATTTTTTTCTTGCCGCTGTATTTTTATGATAAATATTCTTTTTAGACGCTTTGTCTAAAAATGATGAAAAAAGACTATAGCTTTTATTAGTTTCTTCCCATTGTTGCTCAGAAGCTAACTTTTTTACTTTTTTTTCAAGAGTTCTAACTCTTGATTTTTCAGAATGATTTTTTTCACGTCTTTTCGTGTTTTGTCTCATTCTTTTTTTAGCTGATTTAATATTAGGCAATCGTTACCTCCATTCGTAACGGAATCTTTTTTTTTCATGGATAAGGCGTCAATTCTTTATTACTTTTAAGGCTTTAATACCGTCTGAATCTTGAAAAAAAATAAAATTATCACTTGAAAATGCTCTTTCAGCGTTGTTAAGTTTGTCAAAATAAGCTAATCCATTTTTTTGAAAAATATAATAATGGCTCGTGTTCCATAAAACAATCGTTTTTTCAGCTGAAAAAGCCCGCCAGTCTTCAATATTTTCAGAATTGGCAAGATGTTCTTTTAAGCTTATTTCTTTTGTTTTTTGCTCATTAAAAATTAAAACCTGTGAATTTGAAAGTAATGTGAGAAAAAAGTTTTCATTATTTAAAACTAAAGGTAAAGTAACCGTCTCTGATTTATCAAGAGGCAGTTCATATAAAGTTGTATATTCACTTAAAACTTCTTCTTCTGGCTTTTTATCATTTTTAAGATTTTCTGGATCTTTTATTTTACCTAAAAGTAAAAAATCGGTTAGTTTTTCATCTTTTTTTTCTGATTTTAGATGCTTTTCTATTTGAACTAAAAATAGCCCTGAGTTTAAGTCACAGCTTATGCTTTTTACCGGATGTTTTAATTTAATTCTATATTTTTCGCTTTCTTTAGGCTTCATGAAAATAATATCTCCATCTAAAAAAGCTCCGCAAAACTGAAACTTTGAGTCTTTATTTGACGCGGTTTCATAGTCTATTAGAAGCATTCCCTCGGTATCTATAACATCTTGAAGTCCCGGCTTTAATATATGTAATCTGGAATGATCACCGGCTAAAGCAAATACCCACGCTCCTGATGAAAAACTTTGAAGGTAGCGTGTATTTTCTTTTTCAAATAAAAATGTACCGTCATTATCAAAATAATAAACATAACGCCCTAATTTTGGATACCATATATAATAAGACCCGTTATAAGGATAGGTAATGTATCCCGAAGATGAAGGCCACGAATTTACATCTGCCGGCAAATTTACGGGTTTTTCATAGGGTATAAGAAAACTTTCTTTTAATAAACCGTTTTTATTAAGCTTGTATATTTTATATTGTTGTCTGCCATTTAAGTTATATTCAACATCAAAAACTATGTTTTCGGGAGCGTTATACAATTGTTCATCAGGTACAGAAAGAAGGTTATTATTAAAAGAATAAAAATAAACCGGCGCTACGTTTACTATAGGTTCATAAGAAGTAAGAGGAAAATGAATTAAAATATAACTTAAAAAAATAGAGAATGAAACTAAAACAGGGTTTAGAATACCTAAAAAAAAATTCATTTTTGAGCTGTAAGTTTATCTTTATGATGCCTTTCTCTTTTTAACTCTTCTATATAGTTTCCGAATATTTCGCGAAATTGTTCGTAAGAAAAAATAAAATATTCATAACCCTGCTCAGTAAGAAAAAGCTGTCTGTTGTGGCTGAATCTCTCTTCTGCCGATTCATTGGTAATAACAGAGTAAAAAGTTGCTTTATTATCATCTTCTTTGGGTCTTAAAATACGCCCTAGTCTTTGTGCTTCTTCCTGCCGGCTGCCAAAGGTGCCGCTTACCTGAATAGCGATTTTAGCGTCGGGAAGGTCAATAGAAAAGTTAGCTACTTTTGAAACGACCAGAGCGGTTATTTTTTGATTTCTAAAATCGTTATATAATACTTCTCTTTCGCTAAGAGGGGTTTTGCCGGTTATTAGAGGCAGCTTAAACTTTTTAGATATTTTGCGAAGCTGGTCTAAATATTGTCCTATTATTAAAACCTGATCATTATGATGTTTTTTTAATAGTGTACCTATTACTCTTAATTTTTCAGGATTTTCAGAAGAAAGTCTGAATTTCTCACGATCATCGGCAACGGCGTACAGCCCCCTCATTAAAGAGCGCATGGGTGTTCTTATTTCAACACATTCGGCTTCGGCAATCCATGATTTTTTTTCAAGCTCTCGCCATGGTACATCTACTTTTTTAGGTCCTATCAGTGAGAATACGTCTTCTTCAAGACCGTCTTCTCTAATTAAGGTAGCCGTTAAACCAAGGCGTCTTTTGGCCTGAAGTTCGCTGGTCATTCTAAAAACCGGAGCCGGCAGAAGGTGAACTTCGTCATAAATAATGAATCCCCAGTTGTTGCTTGAAAAAAGATGAAAGTGAGTAAATTCGCCGCCTTTTCTTTTACGGTGAGTTAAAATATTATAGGTGGCTATAGTAATTGGTTTTATTTCTTTTTTATCGCCCGAATATTCACCTACGTCTTCTTTGGGAATATTAGTTTTATCAAGTATTTCGTTTTTCCACTGTCTAATAGAAAGAGTGTTAGTTACCAGAATTAAAGTCTGAGCGCCTACTTCGTGCATAGAACCTATACCCACAATTGTTTTACCGGCGCCGCATGGCAGAACAATAACGCCTGAACCGCCTTCAAGTGTTCCATCGGCGTAAAATGTTTTTATGGCGTTTAACTGGTAATCGCGTATATGAAATTTAATGCCGTCTGCGGTATGATCTTTTAAATTAAACTTATAAGCGTTCCCCTGACTGTAACCGGCTAAATCTTCAACCGGAAAGCCAATTCGAATGAGGGCCTGCTTTATGTGTCCTCTGAAATCTTCTTTTACGTAAAAACTATTTTTATTTTTTTCACCCTCAATATACGGTTTAACTTTTTTATTTCTAAATATTTCGCGAATGTAATTTTCTTCTTTTGAGTATAATACCAGAGCCTGTTTATCATCCCGCATAAGTTTAAGCTTTCCGTAGCGTCCCATTTGGGTGGCAATTGTAGAATTTACAACCTGCGGCACCGGATATTTTGAATATTTATAAAGAGCGTCAATAATCTGCTCAGATTTCATTTTACTGGCGGCCGCGTTCCATAAAGATAAAGGCGTTATACGGTATGTATGCAGATATTCGGGTGATTTTTCAAGCTCGGCAAACCGGTTTAATAAATCTCTGGCTTCTTCAAAAAGCGGATGGTCCACTTCTAAAAGAAGGGTTCTATCTGACTGAACTATAAGAGGTTTTGAATCATCCATATTTTTGGGCCGCCTATTTATTGTATATTTTGTTTTAGCGGTTTTTTCGAGAAAAACAAATTACAAAGACTTGGCTTAAAATTATCTTTTTAACGCGACGTCAAGTATAATTTAGATTCGCTTTAGAAAAATTAGGGCAGATTTTACTTTCCTGAGATACAGAGCTATCGTCAAAAACTATTGTTTGGTTTAAAATTATAAATTTTATAAAAAAAAAAGCCATTCACGAACCAGCCGGATGTTTCACGAAGCAGTTTAGCCATTGACGAAAAACCGCTTGATAATTTTAAAAAAAGTGCAATAATACTTTTATATTAATTAATTAATAAAAATTAATTAAATAACTTGGTTTAAGGAGAATTAAAATGGTAGGAACAAAAAAATTAGTAATGATTGGCGCGATTGCTTTATTAAGCATAGGCGTAATATACGGGCTAAAAAGTAAAACAGAGATGACTAGCAATGAGATGTTATGCGGTCAGCACCCTGTGAAATCGGTCAATTTAAATGAGTCTGGTTTGAAGGTAGTAACTACAGGCTGTGTAGATGAAATGCATGTAAGGTTAAAAGAAACAAGCGGTGCATCAGCGATAAGCTGGAACTATATTAACCCGAAGCGTACAAAGGATGAAACATTTGAAGCATCTATAGACAATAAAGCCGGTAAGTGGGAAATTGTTGAAATTTATACTTACAGTGAATCAGGTGATAAAGAATATCTTTATGAGCCCAATAAAAAAAATAATATGTTTCAATATGAGTCTAATTTTAATAAGAAATCAGTTGAGACTACTATTGCTTTAGCATCACCTATTACCATAACAAACTAAAATACGCAAAAGAATAATTAATGTAAAAAGGCTAAGATAAAATATATCTTGGCCTTTTTATTTTTAATTTTTTGACGATATGTTTTTTCATTAAGCTTTCAGCAGCATTTGTATATTCGTCTCTTAATACACACATAAATCTATTATTTTTCTACTTCTGCTATAATCTCTTCTATACTCATCATTTTACCTTCACCGGTTTCGCCGCATACCGATTCGCCGTCAGCTGAAGATAGAATTTTGCATCCGTATTCTTTTAGCGTTAAAAGATTTTTTTGCGTGGCAGGATTCTTAAACATATTCGGATTCATAGAAGGCGCAATCCATTTTTTGCCTTCGTATGATAAAAACGCAGCCGTTAATACGTCGTCGGCACGGCCGCAGGCTAAACGAGAGAGTAAATCGGCCGTGGCGGGGGCTATTAAAAATAAATCTATATTATTGCGGCATTCTATATGTGCCATACCGTTTTCAGCGTCTTCGAAATTTACATAAGTTTTTTTGCCTGATAAAGAAGAAAATAAAACAGGTGATATGAGCTTTGCCGCTTCTTTGGTTAAAACCACACAAACATTATGGCCTAATTTAGATAAATTTCTTACTAAATCACATGCTTTATAAATGGCAACTGAGGCGCTAACGCCAAGAAGTATGTTCATATTCCTATTTAAATATTTTACTTTAGAGAGCAAGGCAAAAATCGTTTATAGTTTGGTTTTAAACCAGAGTTTAGATTCAGATAGATAAGCCACAGAGGACGCAGAGTTCACAGAGACAAATAAATGGTGTTGCATAAATCATTGGAAAAATTACCAGATGTATCTTTAGCGCAGCCGTTATCATGTTTTACCCTCTGTGTCCTCGGTGCGCTCTGTGGCTTCTGTGGCTTCTGTGGCTTCTGTGGCTTCTGTGGCTTCTGTGGCTTCTGTGGCTTCTGTGGCCATTAAGATATATGTGTCTTAAAATTACCATATAAATTTAGTTCTTTAATAAATCCCATTTTTCTTTTATCGCCAAGTTTTCTGCCGGTGGCGAAAGAGTCACCCTTAAGTTTTTTTCGCGTATCATTTAAAGATAATTTATTGTAAACTGTCTGATAAAAAATATCGCAAAATTGTATTGATAAATCCGCTGATTTTTTTAATAAAACCTCAATTCGCGCGTCTTTTTCTTTACCGGTAAATGGATCTTTATATTTAACTAATTTATCAAGAGAAAAAGAATTATTCATTTTTAAGTATTCTTGATAAGAAAACGCAGGATAAAATAGAGAACTTATAAAAGAAATTTTCTCGGTTTTGCCGTTTATTTTTTGCGATATTTTATACCATAAGCGGCTTTGGAACATTCTTAAAGCATTGTTTTGTTTTTTGAAACTTCGAATGAATGCTTTATATAATGGATCTTTTACAATGTTTTTTTTATAGTTTTCTTTTATTGTTTTTGAAACCGGCACATTATTACCGCCAAAAGCAAGACGAAGAGCAAGCGTAAAAAATGAAAAAATAAATATCAGTTCTTGTTTTGGAATTTTAATTCTTTTCACTGTATTGAATTTTTTAAGCGAAAGATTATTTTTTTCAAGAACATATAAATCTAAAATAGTTTCAAGGGCGCGGTGAATGGTAATTGCTTTCTTATATGTTTTTTTATTTTTTGATTCAAAATCTCCAGCGAAATGATAAACAACCGGATGCATTGTAATATCCATAGCGGCATGAGTGCAAAAACCAAGCGCGAAGCAAAAAGCTTTTTCTTTCATTTCTTTTGTGGCATGAAAACCTAAAAAAGTTTCATAGCGTTTTGTGTTTTTAAGAATATCGATCATTGCCAAAACAGGGGTCATCGTATTTTCTCCTGAAACCCCATGTATGGCCCTGGCCCAATGAACGCCCCATATTTTTTTTTGAACCGCGTTTATTGAAAAGCTGTCGTAGTATAAAATATCAGGTGAAACAGCGCCTAAAGCGTAATATCGCGGATATTTATTTGTAAGATTTTGAATTTGTTTTGATGTTTTATTATTTTGGGATGAATTTGCCACGCAAAGAGCGTTGAATATATGTGTTATTTCTTTAGGCATTTTATCCTTTTATGCACACAATTTGTTTTAATTCGTGTTTGACTTCAAGTAAATCTTTTTGGGCCGAAATTACCAAGTCTATAGATTTATAAGCTGCAGGTGTTTCATCAAGTACGCCTTTGTCTTTTCTGCATTCAATTCCTTTTACCGCTTTTTCATGATCTTCAACGGTAAATCTTCTAACAGCTTCTTTTCTTGACATTATTCTACCGGCGCCGTGCGAACTCGAGGTAAAGGGTTCAGGATTCCCAAGCCCTTTTACAATATAAGATTTTGTACCCATACTGCCGGGAATAATTCCCCACTCATCTTTTTTCGCGCTGATAGCTCCTTTTCTTGTTACGTATATGTCTTCGCCAAAATGATTTTCAATTTCTACGTAATTATGATGACAGTTAATAAATTCAGATTCGAGATTAAAATCTTTTTTAATCTGCCGTCTTAGCGATTCAAGTGTTCTATCAAGCATAATTTGTCTGTTATATGCGGCATACTTTTGGGACCATTTAACGGCTTTCCAGTATCGTTGAAAAAGTTCAGTTTCTTCTTCTATGTAAGCTAAGTCTTTATCGGGAATTTTAATATTCTTTTTTTCTATTTCGTGTTTTGCTTCTTTAATAAAATAAGAGGCCAGATGATTGCCGGGGCCGCGTGAACCCGAGTGCAACATGAACCATATATTTTTTTCTGTATCAACGCATATCTCAATAAAGTGATTTCCCGCGCCTAGTGTTCCAAATTCACTATACGCTAATTCATAGTTTAATTTTCCCTTGCTTTCGCTTTTAAGCCCGGGATTTTTATCTAAAATTTCCATAAATTCATTTGAAAGACCGGTTTCTAAGAAAAGATGACGGCTTTTTTCAGGCAGATTTTTATATTTAGCCCCAACCCCAATAGGAATTTCACGTTCAATACCCAGTCTTATATCATGCAAATTTTTAGGTATTTCATTAAATGATAGTTTCGTTTTTACGGCAATCATGCCGCAGCCTATGTCAACACCCACGGCAGCCGGTACAACCGCTTTTTTAGTGGGAATAACACTGCCAATGGTAGCGCCTAAACCCAAATGAACATCGGGCATTAAAGAAACCCATTTATAAACGAAGGGCAGGGCGGCGACTCGGGCTGTTTGCTTTAAAGCGTCATTTTCAACTGGTACATTATCAATCCATGCTTTAATAATTCCTGGTCCGTCGTTCCAGTCGGCTTTAAAATCTTTTGAATATAGAATTTGCATATTTATGCCTTAAATGTAAATAAAAATAAATGAATAAGCTATTATTGCAATAAAAAGATAAGAGATAATTATATTGTAAATAAAATAATTCTTGACGGCTTGTCTTTTGCTAAAAGTTAGTTAATATATGTTTATAGGTACACCCGGTATTTGGGAGTTAACCGTAATATTTCTGATAGTTTTACTACTATTCGGAGGTAAAAAACTTCCCTCTCTGGCGCGAAGCATCGGTTCGGCGATACAAGAATTTAAAAAGGGTATTTCTTTAAGCGATTCTTCTGAAATTGAGCCAAATAGTGAAACAAGAGAAGAAGAGTCACAAAAAAACGAAAGTAAATCTCAAGCTAAAAAATCAAAGAAAAAAACGGGTTAGACTAAGATACTTGTTTTTTTTGTTAGAAAAAGATAAATGGCTTCTAAAAAAAAACAGGAACCAGCAAAACAGGAAGTTAAACGAAAAAATTCATCAAAAAAAAAACCATCCACTAAAAAAAAAGAGATAAATAAAGCTCCTGTTAGGGCAAAACGGTGGAACAAAGCCCAAAAAACAAATTCAGTTTATCATGAAGAAATTGATGATTTTTCAGAAGAAGTAAAACATGAAGTTCAAAGAAAAAAAGAATCTGCTGATGAATATTTAAAAAGACTTCGGCAAGAGCAGGGCTATATGCCCGTAGGCGATCACCTTGAAGAGCTTCGCGTTAGAATTATAAGATCTATTATTTTTATAGTGCTGTTTGCCGTAGGCAGTTTTTTCTTTTATCAGTATATTTGGGATTTTATCATGGGGCCGATGACAGATATCTCTGAAGAGGCCAAGAAACGAAATATTATATTCAAGCTGATTATTATAAAGCTTCCCGAAAATTTTATGATACAAATGAAAACATATCTTTTCGCGGGATTTTTGTTTGCTTTACCTTTTGTTTTGTTTGAAATATGGCGTTATATTCTACCGGCTATTGAAAAAACTTCAAAAATTTGGGGTTATTTTCTATTGTTTTTTTCTGTTATTTTATTTTGGGCCGGTATGTTCACGGCTCGCTATATTGTATGGCCCATTGTATCTTATTATTTAATTTTCGAATGGATGCTGCCTGTTCTTGGTGCTGGTCATACTATTCTAAAACCAGAAATACATCTTACGGTATCTGATTATTTAAGCTTTTTCTTTATGTTTCATGTCGCCTTTGGATTAGCTTTTCAGCTGCCGATAATATCAATAATGTTAGCTTTAATGGATTTAATACATTATCATATATTCTTAAAATCATGGAGAGGCGCCATAGTGGCTATAGCGGTATTATCTGCGGTATTAACACCTCCTGATATTATATCAATGCTGGCTATGATGCTGCCTTTGTTGTTCTTATATTTTATATCTGGGTTACTTGTATGGCTTTTTGAGAAAAAAAAGCGTAAACAAAATTTAAAAAAGTTATAGTATTATGAAAGAAAAAAAATCAGCCTTAGGTTATAAATATTCCATTGCGATATTTTTTATAACTATGTTTTTTACAATGTCTTTTGCCGTTGTACTTCATTTTTATTTGTCAAAGGCGCAGGAGTCATATTCAATACCTTATTATGAGAAACAGGTTTCATTTTTAAGGCTGTTTATAGAAAAAATAGAAGATGTGACAAAAAAAAGGTCTCAAATAGAAGAGGTATTCAACTTATTTAATTCAATAACACAAAAAGAATTGATATATAATAAATTCATAGCTTGGGATGAAAATGGAAATCCGATTTATCACAGCGATGTTGAAATACAAAATTTAATTAAAAAAACACAAAAAAGCAATGATGCTCAATTTAAAGATATCGCAGATTTATCATCATTTTTTATTGAGCATAAAAATGTAATAGATAAAGAAAGTATATATGTTAAAAATGATATAGTCGAAATGTATTTTCCCTTTTCTTACCATCAGAAAAAGTATTACATGTATATGCAAAATATTCTGCCTAAGTCAATGAAAAATCAGAAAACTATAATTAGTTTTTATCTTGTAGCTATTATCGTTTCACTTCTCGTTTTTTTGGTTTCATTAATTTCAAACGGATCAATAAAACAGTCAATAATGCGGCTGGTAACTGCCAGTGACGAGTATTTAAATAATGGAAAAAAGAAAATAATAAAAATAAAAGAAGGAAACGAAATAGATTTTTTAGCTGAAAATATTAACCAGCTTATTATGAATGCGCCTGATGGCTTTGACAGCAATAAAGATGCTTTGGCTGAAAATAATTTGAAAGATGGGCAAATGTCTTCTCAAAACAATGAAAAAGTTATCGATTATCTTCAAAAAAAATTATTTGAAAAACCCTTTATAAAAATGAACAACTTAGAAGCCGCGTTGTATCCGAAAAATCCAGATTTATCGGCTGCTGATTTTTTTACGGCATACTCTGGTAATGGGTATTGCGATTTTATGCTGGGTAGATTTGAAGATAAATCTATAGAATCAAATATTTGGAAGCACAGAATACAGGAATTATTTTTTGCTATGTCAAAAGAATTTATTGAAAAAGAAAAAATTGTGCATGCCATTTTAGAAGAATTAAATTATAATAAAAATTTTAATCCTTCAACGGTTTTAGGAAGACTTGATATACAAACTAATAAATTAAATATTTATAAAGCCGGGCTGTTTTATATTTATGAATATTCTTCTGAAAATACCATAAGATCAATAAATACAGGCATTGATAATTTTTCGTCCGAAAACACAAAGCTTGAAACAATTGACCTGTCCGAAAAAGGCAGATTGATACTAGTAAGTAATGAAGTTCTTGAAAACATAAATATGAACAGCGAAAAATTTGAGAAAGTTATTTTAAATCAATTAAACACAAACGGCGCGAAAAATATTCTAAAAGAAATACTTAAAAATATTTATGACAATGCCAATGAAGAGCTTAAAAAGAGACATCTGCCGGGTTTAATAGCAGTTTTATCTGAGAAGTAAATATTATACAAGCTGCATTATGCATTTTTTATTAGGGCAGTGCCAGTAATCAGAATCGCAGTAACTGTACGTAACTCCATCGTTTGTTGAAGAAAGTTTGTAAATGCCCTCACACGGGAGTATAGAAAAATCTGCATGTTGATTTATTTTATTTAAGAAAGATTTATCATTGATATTTGTCTTTTCTTTCGTATTGCTCTCAGTTATTTTCATACTATATTATCGGAGTGTTTGAAAAATTTTTAACAAAATTTGAAATGAAAATTTCATAATAATTTCGCAGAGAATATTATTCAAAAATTATTTTTTTTAGCATATATTTTGGTATATCTATTTTTTGGGCTGTTTGAATATCTTTTTCAATTTGATGTTTTAACGCGTCAATATTAGCGAATTTAATTTCATCTCGTATTCTTTTTAGAAAATAAACACGTAATATTTTACCATAAATTTTTTCGTTAAAATTTAAAAGGTGTGCCTCTACCGTTAAATCTACATTTTCAAAGGTGGGCTTAAAACCTATATTAATAACCGTTTTATAAAAATTTTTACCATAAACAGCCGCGCCGAAATAGACCCCTTCTTTTGGTAAAAGTTTTTCAGGCACAATATGTAAATTAGCAGTGGGTATGCCGAATTTTTGACCTCTTTGTCTGCCTCGTATTACAGACGCGATAATAAGATAAGGCGCTGTAAGAAGTATATTCGCTTTTTCTATATTTCCTTCGTTTAAAAGTCTTCTAATTTCACTTGAAGATACTAAAGTATCACCAATATAAACCGGTTCAACTTTTTTTACACTAAAAAAATTTTCTTTAGCGGCTTTTGTAAGAAATTGAAAATTTCCTTCTCGGTTTTTGCCAAAATGATGGTCGTAGCCAATAATTAAATATTTTGTTTTTAAAGACGTTAAAATAATTTCATTTAAAAATTTATCAGCTGGCATTAACGCTATCTCTTGGTTAAAAGGTAAAAAAACAGCCGCTCTTAAAAAAAAATCTTGCAATAGTATTGTTTTTTCTTCACGTGTATAAATTTGCGTGTCAAACCTGAGTTTTTGCAATATTTTTTTAGGTGAAGGATCATAGGTAAGTATAACAGATGGAATATTGATTTTTTCTGATTCTTCTATTGTTTTTTCAATAAGATTTCTATGCCCCGCATGAAGACCGTCAAAATCACCCATTGTTAAAGCGCAACTTTGCCAGTCGGGTAAAAAACCCTGAAGATCAGATATAATTTGCATAATAAATTATTTTACTTTTTTTTTTCCTGATAAATATATTTTGAAATAAAAAGTAAAAATAAGGCGCCCCCTAAGTATGAGATAGAAAATTTATAGGGTATATTTTCTTTAGCGGTAAGATGCCATGGTAAATATAATTCTCCTGAAGAAGTTGCCGAGTGGATAAAACCAAAAAAAGAAAAGGCAGCGGCAATAAGAAGAACTATTACAGCACTTTTAATTTTGTTATCTATTAAAAAAGAAGTTAATGAACCCCATATCATCGCGGTAATAATAAATCCCTGAGATAAAGCCTGTAGATATGGATATTCTCGCGCTACAGTAAAAGGAATAATTTGCGCTAAGGCATCTTTTACAGCGGGTGTTATTTCTGCCGGTTTGGATAATAAATTATTTATTGTAAATTGCAAAGGCTCATAAAGTGATTTTAATTTAATATAACCAAAATATAAAATGGAAGGTATAATAGCAGCGCTTACTGCCATATTGTGTCTTGCCGGTGACATTTGATAGGCAAGAGCCGTAATTTCAAGACCTATATATATTAAAATAGGGGCTACGGCCGATTCTGGTATAAGTTTTACCATTAAACCTATTAAGCCTAAAAACCCGCCCAGACCTATTAAAAGTCCCGTAAAGAAAGTATATCCGGCTTTTGCGCCCATTTTTTTATACGCAGAATGACCTATATAAGGTGTTGTTTGGCTAACTCCGCCGAAAATTCCGGCAATTAACGTGGCAAAGGCTTCTGTAAGCAGAATATTTCTAACGTTATAATTATCTCCTGCTACTTTGGCGCTTTCAGTTACATTTATTCCACCTACTATGGTTAAAAGACCAAAAGGAATAGCTAAGGGCCAATACGCTCCCGCGTATGAAAAAAGAGCTGAAAATCCGTCTATATAAGGTCGCGGCAAAGAAGCCTGAGTAATACTTAATATGGGCAGTTTTAGATTGAATAAATTAAACGCGGCCAAAATATAGTAAATAAAAGAACCTGTTAAAACGGCGGCAGCGGCTCCGGGAATACCTTTGGGAAGCCTATGCTTCGCGAATAGTGTTAGAATAATAATGATAAGCGATATCATTCCCACTAGTGGAATTTCCATTACCTGATAAATATGATTGGCCGACAAAAAAACAATACCAATACCGGCCAAAGAACCTAAAAGAGCGGCTTCTGGCACTGCTTTTTGAATTTTTTCTCCTAAAAATGAAACAATGATTTTTAGAATTCCCATTAATATCATTACGGCCATGCCTACATGCCAGCTTAAAATTCCTGCTTCTTGCGCGGGCATCGTTTGGTTAAAAACCGTAAAAGATGGGCCTAAAATAGCGACAGCAATACCAATGGTAGAGGGTGTATCTAGGCCCAAAGGCATCGCGGTTATATCATTTCGTTTTGTTTTGTTCGCGAGAATTACTGCCATGAAAGAATAAAATAAGTTACCTATTAAAACCCCAAGGGCGGTACCGGGAATCATTTTTGAAAATATAATATTTTCAGGAAAATTAAAAACTCCTATTAATATGCCCGATAAAATAACCAAATTAACGAGATTATCTAAGAATAGCGCGAAGAAAGCGTTTAAATCTCCTTTAACAAAAAAAGGATATTGAGAACCTTTCCATTTTGTCATAAATGTCGGGATATGACGTAAAGCCGGGATGGCAATCAAAAAAACAGATTTTTATTTATATAATAAACAGTAACTGAAATAAGAATAATTGTTATAATTGAAAAAATAAAAAAAAGAATTTTCATTATTTTTTCAAGCCTGTATTTTAATAAACGCGGGGTATCTTTTAATACATAACGCGTAAAGTTTATTGAGACGCTAAAGGGTTCAGAAACATCTTGTTTGGTTTCTTTTCTAAATTTTTGAAAATAACTGTAAACATGCAATAAAAAAAAAGTAAAGATAAAAAATAAGAAAATATACGCAAATATATTCGGATTTTTTATTTGATAAACCGCTATTGGCGATATAATAAAATTTGAAATAAATATGCCAGAAAAAAGCAGAAAAACAAAAAATAATATAAATAACTTTGAATTTAGATATATTTTTTTCATAAACTAACTCATTAGAAGATAAGCTACGGTTAAAATTAAAATAAAAATTAATAACAAACTTACAAAAACCATAGACATAGGCGATTTTACTTTTGGTTTTATAATTTCTTTTTCTTTTTCAGCATTATTTAATACTTTTTCTGTTTGTAATATTGCAGAATCTTCTAATTTTATTGGTTCCGGTTCTTTTGGTTCTTCATACATACGAACTAAAACTTTTTCTTCTTCAGTAACGGTACCGAATATACCATCGCTTAATTTAAGTAAAAGCCCAAGTGCTTTTCCCATGGGTTCTAACTTTAGAACTGTTGCTGGCATAGGTTCTACACCTTTATCAGATCGAACTCCCAGATGACTTATAAAATAACTTTCTTTTTCATGAGAATGGTCTATACGAACCATTATTTTGTCACCTTTTTTTATCTCTGTAACAAGTTTGCCGCCCACCGGTGCCAGAACAAGATTTACTTTTAAGAAAACTCCTTCGGCTTCTTTATATTTTGCCATAAGTTCTTCAGGGCTTATCTCATTCTTTTTTTCATTTTCAATTATGGGTTCAAGCTCTATTTCAAGTTCCATTGCCGGGTCATTTATATCGGCCATAAATTTTTCACGAAAGAACCTGACTAATTCTGCTGTGTTTTTGTTTTCTGTCTTTTCACAGATATCTTCTAAAAAGTCATCTTCCATCATTATAAACTTTATAGTTTTTTGAAGTTTATCTGTAATATTTTTAGAAAATTGTCCTTCGTATTTAATTTTTTTTATTTTTTCTTCTATTTCTTTATACTTTTCTGATAAAGTAATATTGTGAAGCTCTGAATAAATTGATACGATAACAGTTGCCATATCAATGTGAATTGTTTCGGTATTGGTCACCAAAAGAAAAATGCCATAGAATTGTTCTTTTGGTGATTTAAATTTACCTTTTATTGCGGTAAGAGAAGTTTTAGTTTCTGCTTGATTTTCGCTAGCATTTTCTTCGGCATTTTCTGATGTTAGTTTGTTTTCTTCACTTTCATTCATTTTAACGTCATGAAGAAGGGTGCTTTTGAGATGTCAATTATTTTCATGATGATGTAAGTCAAGTTTCCATTGAATCTGAAAGAAAAAAGAACCAGAAAGCACCTAAACATGTTAATATCCCGCCTATTAAAAATGTATTAGGCACGCCAATTTTTTCTGCCATAATTCCCGCAATTAAACTTCCCAAAGGCGCCATACCCATAAAAGCCATAGAATAAAAGCTCATTACTCTGCCTCTATGCGATTCAGATACAATAATTTGAAGATTTGTATTACTAGCGGCTAACTGAAAAATTAAGGCCCCGCCTGCTATGGGCATAATTAAAAGAGCATATAAAAATGAGTTAAAAAAAGATATTGCAGAAAGAGAAATTCCAAATAATAAAGCAGAGAAAAAAATTAATCTGGTAAGGCCGGTAGAGTATTCTTTTTTCGCGGCCAGTAATAATGAAGCTGCAACAGAACCAAGACCGCTGGCTCCCATAAGAAACCCAAGTGAGTCGGCATTTTTATTTAATACGTCTTTTACATAAACCGGCATTAAAACAGCGTAAGGTATTCCTACCAGACTGGTTAAAGCTAATAAAATAAGAATATTTCTTATAGGATGCATTTTTACCGCATAACTTAGTCCACTTTTGAATTCTTCCCATATTTTTCCTGATTTTTTTGGCTTATTCTCTTTTGGTATTTTTATGGCAATAAGAGAAATTAAAACCGCGATATAACTTAAACCGTCTACAAGAAAGCAGACGCCTTCGCCCCAAAATCCTATGATAATTCCCGCTAGAGAAGGTCCAATAAAACGGGCGGCATTAAAAATAGAAGAATTAAGAGCTATGGCGTTACCTATGTCTTTTTTTTCGGTTACAATTTCTGTTACAAAAGCCTGTCTCGCGGGAATATCAAAGGCGTTTACAATTCCCTGAAATATTGCCAAAGCAAAAAGCTGCCATAAAGTTATTAAATTAAATAGTGTAAGAAAGGCTAAAATTAGAGCGTGAATCATTGAAAAAGACTGTGTTAGAAAAAGCATTTTTTGTCGGTTTATTCTGTCGACCCATACGCCGGCTAAAGCATTAAATATAAAAGTAGGAATTTGCGCGGCAAACATAATTGTACCCAAAAGAACAGGAGAACTTGTGATTTTATAGACCAGCCAGCTTATGGCAATTCTGGTCATCCATGTTCCTATTAGAGAAATTCCGTTTCCTAAAAAGAAGAGTTTAAAATTTTTATATTTAAAAGCTCTTGTGGTTTGAAAAAAATAATTTTTATTATAGCTAAACATGGTTACGGTATAAAAACAGAGTTTTGAACTCCGGGAGAAGCGAAAGTTTTTTCATTAAAATTAGTATGAATATATATATTTTGAGACGTATCGAATATATTTGAAGACCAGATGAATTGATTATCACCTGTTCCCGTAAGAATTTGTCTTTCCATACTTTTTCTAATTGTTGTATTCTGGCCAAATGCCAAACTTGAGAAAGAAGACGAGCCGTCAGATGCTTTATCTATTATAAAGCCCCGTAATAAAGGTTGTTTAGGGTAAGGGATATTTGTATTTATGCCTCCTGTACCATCAGTTAAAATACACTGTGAAGAAGTATTTGTAATTCCCAGTGATGTTGTAATTAAATGGGCAGAAGTTAAAGCGTCGCCTGTATGATCGGCAATGACAAAATATTGATTTGGATGAATTACTGTGCCAAATGGTATGGCAAAAAAAGAATTTGCGTTTGTACTGCCTAAAACCTCGATATCGGTAATATCATTAGTGCAGGCAAACATCCATCCGCCAAGATGAATATCTTTGTTTGTATTATTATAAAGTTCAATAAATTCATCGGTAGATATACTTGTGCCGTCATTAAGATAACTGCCCATATAAAGAATTTCATTTATAATTACATCTGCTTCATTGACCTGCTGTCGAGGGCTGTTTTGAAAACCGGGAGACGCAAAAGTCTGGTTTTTAAAGTTCTCATTGACGAAAATATTCTCTTCTATGGTAAAAGAGTTAGTTTTCCAGTTGTATATGTTTGTTCCCGATTTATCGCTTTCTACGCGTTCCATTGTGCGTCTTATCTTCAATTCAGAATTTGAAAAATAAGCGTTAATACCAAACGGAGAGTAAGCCTTATCTAAGGCAAAGTCAAAAGTAGTTGCTCCATCGCCTGCGGTATCAACAATAGTGCCTGTAACGCCATTATCGCTGTAGGCATTCGTTGAAACTGTAACCTCTGGGTTACCGTCAGTTAAAATACATTCAACAGCCTCGGCAGAAATTCCATAAGAACCCAAAGTGTTTATAAATTTCGCGTTATTTAATACATTTTTATAATCTGCTGCTATTAAAAAAAAGTCATTTGGTTTAAGTTCAACACCGTAAGGTATTTTTACCGGTCCGCCGGTTATATTTAAATCATCTTTTCTACAGGCAAAAATCCATCCGCCTATGTTAATAGAATCAGACGTGGTATTATAAAGCTCGATGAACTCATCGTCATTAAAAAGGGCGCCGTCGTTATTAACGCTGCCCATCCAGCTAATTTCATTTATGGCTATTTCATGTTTGTTCGGCTCGGCCGCGTAATAAGGAGTATAATTTAAAGGCATGCTTAATTCTTTTAAATTACTAAAATATTCAAACGCTAGTTTTGAAACATATGAACCCTCAAGAATTACCAGAAGACTGTCGTCATCGGTATCTGTTTTTTTTCTTAAAACACCTGAGTATAAAATTAATTTAGAGTTTTCTTTTTCTTTATCAATTAAAAATAATTGTGTAGAGGGAACGCCGCGGTCTGTTTCTAGATAAAAAAGATTTACTTGTGAATTTAAATTTTGTATAACATTGAAGCTGTCATAAATAACAATGCTGTCTAAAACCGCGTTTATTGTTAAATTACTTTCTGTTTTTTTATTTAATATTTCTATAATATCGTTTTCAGTATCTGTGTTTGTGCTATAAATTCCCGTAGAAAAAATATGAATGTCATTTTGCGCTGAATTTATAATATCACCTAAAACTTCAAGAGGATTTTCATGAGGTCCCCATATTAGTTTTATTTTTTGATTGAGTATACTAAAACTATTTTTCAAATCAGTTTTTGATTTATTAGTACCAAAAATATCTTCTTCAAATAAATTTATTTCTTTTATAAATTCGTTTATGATTTCGTTATTTTTAGAATAAATTAAAAAACCGATACCATATTTTTTGTTTATAATATTAAATACAGGCGGCAGGGTTGAATACCAGATTTTTTCTTTATCAGATATGCACCAATTATTTTTTTGTATTCCTTCGCCCGAATTGCCGTAAATATTTTTTATATTATTATTGTTTTCATTTAAAAATGAAATATCTTTTCTTTCTTCATATATATTAGGTTCATAATCAAAAACAAGCCGGGTATTAATTGATTTATTTTCATTTATTTTTTCAAAAATTAAATCGTCCGGATATTCTGAAAAAGCGCAGCTTAAGCTTGAAGAAGTATTTTCAATAAGACCTATTAGAGATTGGTATAACTTATGTTCTGGGTCCTGAGCGGCCTTATTAAAAATAATTTCAAACTCTTCGTTTGATTGTCCGGGATCTTCAAACAATGGATAGGCGCAAGATAAGAAAAGTAAAAAATAGAAAAAATTATATTTCATTTAACCTTGATTAATGTAATAAAATTGATTTTATACCATACATATATTGATTATTAGATTGTAAATTGTCTTTCTATTGTAAAATATACGAAAAATTATTATTGTAGATTAGATTATTAACGATAATATAATATCAAAGTTTTGACGGGAAAACTTTACATGAACAAAAAAAATAAATCAATACAAAAAAATAAAATTACCTTAATAGGTTTATCTATTTACACGAAATTTCTTGCCATTTTCGTTGTTACGGCTGTTTGTGTTACAGGTGCCTATTTACTAATTGGATTAAAATTTAACAGCCTGCAATATAAAAGAGAAGCTTCGGGCGTGTCTAATCAGGTAATAGCGTTTATTCAGTGGATATCACAGTCAAAATATATTTATATTGATGCTTCTGAAAATAAATCTCATACAGATTTTAATGAAAGTCTTTTAGTTAAAGAATTTGATAAAGATGGTAAGAAATATAAATTTTTCGGTAAAGATATGTTAGATACATCTAAAGAGTTTTCAAAATTATATTCTGCAATATCAAAAGGAGCAAAATTTAGGGTTACCAGTGAGAGATATCTTGATTTAAAAAATAAACCTGATGAATTTGAATTGAAAGCAATAGAATATTTTAAAAAACAAAATTCAGGTAAAGAAAGCGGTTTGTATTATGAAGAGACTAAAGATAATATCTATAGATACGCGAGCCCAATATATATTGTCGCTAGTTGCTTAGCGTGTCATGGTGATAAAAAAGATGCTCCAAAAGAATTAATAGCAAAATATGGTGATAAGAAAGCATTTGGATATAAATTAGGTGATATAAGGGGTATTGTAACGGTAAATATCCCTCAAATGAATATAATAGAACTGCTGCAGACGTTTTTTTCAGATGTCTTTTTGGCTTCTATGCTTTTATTTTCAGTAACCATAATTAACTTTATTTGGTTTCGAAAAATTATATCGAAACCTTTGCAAGAATTAACTATATATGCAGATAAGCTCTCACAAAGAAATTATAAGGCAGAAGTCAGCATAAAGTCAAAAGATGAACTGGGTCTATTGGCAGATACCATGCAGTTTATGGCCGCTGATATCGACAGCCATATTCAATCTCTTGAAGAATCAAAAAAAAGAATAGAAGATAATGTAAATAATTTAAAATTAATGAACACAACATTTCATAAGTTCGTGCCAAATGAATTTTTAAGTTTTCTGGGTCACGAAGATATTACAAAAATTGGTCTCGGAGATCAAATAGAAAAAGAAATGTCTATATTATTTTCAGATATACGCGAATTTACTAAACTTTCTGAAGCAATGACTCCCGAAGAAAATTTTAACTTCTTAAATAGATATTTAAATGATATAGGGCCTGTTATAAATCATAATAATGGATTTATTGATAAATATATAGGGGATGCTATAATGGCATTATTCCCCCAATCTCCTGAAGATGCTGTTCAAGCGGCTATTGATATTCAAAAAGGGATAAAAAACTTTAATGAATTAAGAGAATTGGTAGGATCAGAACCCATAAGAGCCGGGATAGGTATTCATCATGGTACGCTTATGCTGGGAACAATAGGTTATCGCCAACATATGCAGACAACAGTTATTTCTGATACGGTGAATTTAGCTTCTCGTATAGAAGGTTTAACGAAATTTTTTGACGCTAGAATATTAATTAGTGAGCCTTTGTTAAATAAGCTTAAGAATAAGAATCAATTTCGCCATCGCTTTTTAGGTAATTTTAACGTAAAAGGGAAACTAGAACAGATTCCCGCGTACGAAATTTATGAAGCCGATGATGATGAAATTATAGAAGCAAAGGATAAATCTTTAGAAAGATTTGAAGAAGCAGCTTATGCGTTTAGAAATAAAAATTTTGAACGCGCGCACAAATTATTTATAGAAATAATAAATGAATGCCCCAATGACAGTCAGGCCGCTATTTATTTGGACCAGTGTAAAAAACAAAAAATAATATAATATTCGTTAGTATTTGTTGAAAAAATAACAAATTATTCGTTATTTAATATAATAGTCAGAGAAGTTTATATGAATATAGCAATTATAAGACTTGGCCGTATAGGCGTATGCTTCTTAAAGCGAATGATGCATATGAATAAACAGGGGATAACTATAGCGGCCGTAGCTGAAATTTCTGAAACGATTGGTAAACAAGAAGCTATTTCAAAAAATATTCCATTTCGAAAAACTATATTTTCGAAGGAATATGAAAATACAGGGCCCCTTCATCGGCTTTTACCGAAAAAACCCGAATAGGTGCTACGGCTGGTAATGTCATAGCGTCTCCTTTTAAAATATCGAAAATTGCTCCATGCCGGGGACATTTAACCGTATGGCTTTTAAAGTCAATTTCACCGTCGCCAAGAGATTCAGAATCATGCGTGCATATATTTTCAAAGGCGAGCCATCCGCTTTCTTGCGTGTTATCTTTTGCTAATATAATGCTTAAAGGTCTGCCGTCATCTAATTCAATTTCAAGTTCAAGAGTATCTTTCTCGTTTAAATCTTCTACTTCTTCAAGGTTTATAATTTTTGCCCAGTAATAGTTTTCTGTCATAGTGCTTCCTTTTTATGTTTCTGCCATGGTATACGTTCTTTCAAAATTTATATGAGACCTGTCTTGTATGGCGCACCAGATGTCATGTAAAAAAGGATCGTTATAAGCAGCTTTATCTTGTGTGTGCTTTAGTGCTTTTTGTAATATATTTTCAAAGAATCCTAAAAGTAAAAGCTGTTTGGCCTGTGTTTCGTTTAAGCCGCGGCTTTGCAGATAAAACATTTCTTCATCAGATAGTTCGCCCGTGGCGCTGCCATGTGAACATTCTACTTCTTCACTTAAAACCTCAAGCATGGGAATTGAATCGGCACGTGATTTTTCGCCTAAAAGCAGGTTTTTATTTGTCTGTTCAGCTTTACATACTCTGTAATCTTTTGGTATGTTTAATTTTCCCCTAAATACGCCGTAGGCGTTATCTAATAGGGCCATATTAAATTCAAGATTTGATGTTGAACGCGAACCAAAATGCTTTACATTAAAATCATGATCAACATGAGAATGATTGCCCACATGAATACCGTATATTTGGGCAGAGCTGTTATCATTTAAAAATACTTCGCTTATCATTTTGCCCAGCTTACCGCCCGCGCTGAAAAAACTTTGCGTGAAATTTGAAGAGCTGCGGCAGTAAACATTTTTATTCCATACCCATGCCGAATGCTTTGTTGTGTTAGAGCCTATACCTTCTCTTATAAGACAATGTAAATTCAATGATGCGTTATCTTCAAGATAAACGCGGGTATCATATAAATTAAAACCTTCAGAAAAGCTTTCTAAACATATACTGGCAGACGAATTTTCTTCGGCATAAATAATAAGAGAGTTAGAATAAAAATATTTAATATCTTTTTTAGGGGCATATAAAAAGTGAAGCGGATTTTCCATAGAACTGTTTTTAGAAATTCTAAAAACCGGTGTTTCATCCCAGGGGGTAATATTGTTGGCCATCTGAGAAAAAAACGCTGCTTCATTATTATAATTAAGTTTTTTTAATGAGTCTTTTACTTTTTGAGCGAATTTAAAATCTGTTTTTTCCCATTCTTTTAATACTTTTACGTTTTCGCAAAAATTTTTATGCTTTGTGCAAGAGGTAACGTCTTCGTTTATTTCTTTCCATAATAATGGTAATTTATATACCCCTTCGCGTGCCGATTCAAGCATAATAGGCAAAAGAAGAGAAGGATCGAAGCGCCGCCATGTTTCCCATGATTTTTCAGGGAATTTATCGCTTAAGCCATTTAAAGGGATTATTTTTGACAGGTCTTCTAAGTATTCAGAATTTTTCTTTTTTTTAACAACTGATTTTATATTTGGCATTTATTTTATCCTATGGCTCCTTCCATTTCAAGCTGAATGAGTCTGTTTAACTCAACCGCGTATTCCATGGGAAGCTGTTTTGTAAAGGGCTCTATAAATCCGTTTATAATCATAGATACAGCGTCATCTTCTGAAATACCGCGTGAATTTAAGTAAAAAAGCATTTCTTCGTCTACTTTTGAAACTGTTGCCTCATGGTTTACTTTAACGCCTTCTGATTCTTCTACTTCCATATGAGGGTAGGTGTCTGACCTTGAATTCATATCAAGCATTAAGGCGTCACACCTTACGTTTGATTTACAGTTTTTAGAGTTTTTTGTTATTTTAACCAGGCCGCGGTATGTATTTTGACCGCCGTCTTTTGATATTGATTTTGATGTTATTTTACTAGTAGTGTTTGGCGCGGCGTGAACCATTTTAGCTCCCGCGTCTTGGTGCTGCCCTTTACCGGCATAGGCGATAGATAAAACTTCGCCGTGAGCATGTTCGTCCATTAAATAAATAGCTGGATATTTCATCGTAAGTTTACTGCCAATATTACCGTCAACCCATTCTACTTTCGCGTTTTTATACGCGGCCGCTCTTTTAGTAACAAGATTAAAAACATTATTTGACCAGTTTTGTATGGTAGTGTATCTAATTTTCGCGTTTTCAAGCGCTATGAGTTCAACAACGGCAGAATGAAGTGAGTCAGATGAATAAACCGGAGCCGTACATCCTTCTATATAGTGAACAGAAGAGCCTTTGTCGGCAATAATCAATGTTCTTTCAAACTGTCCCATATTCTTAGCGTTTATTCTAAAATAAGCCTGTAAAGGGATAATAACCTGTGTATCGGGCGGCACGTAAATAAAAGATCCGCCCGACCATACCGCGCTGTTTAAAGCCGCGAATTTGTTATCGGTATAAGGAATTATCGTGCCAAAATATTTTTTAACAACTTCAGGATATTCTCTTAAGCCTGAATCCATATCGGTAAACAGAATACCTTTTTTAGTTAAATCGTCTCTCATTGAATGATAAACAACTTCAGATTCATACTGCGCCGTAACGCCACCTAAGAATTTTTGCTCGGCCTCGGGAATACCCAGTTTATCAAAAGTATCTTTTATGTATTCAGGAACATCGCTCCAGTCTTTTTTTTGTTTGTCGGTGGGCCGCAGGTAGTAGAAAATATTTTCAAATTTAATCTGTGAGAGCATTTTTTGATCGCCCCATTTAGGCATTGGTTTTTCAAGAAAAGTCTGGTAAGATTTTAATCGATAATCTCTCATCCATTCGGGTTCATTTTTAATTCGAGAAATACTTCTTACAATTTCTTCGTTTAGACCTTTTTCGGCTTTATATACAAATTCTTCAGGGCTGTGGAACCCGTATTTATAGTCTTCTTTTATGGCGCGCGCTTTATCTTTTGTATCTTTTGACATTGTTTTATACCTATTGAGCTTCTTTTACAATTTCATCATATCCTTTACTTTCAAGAATATCAACAAGTTCAAAACCGCCTTGTTTAATAATTTTACCACCGGCTAATACGTGTATGTTTTCGGCTTTTACATAATCAAGTAGTCTTTTATAGTGGGTAATTAAAAGAAAAGAACGCTTACCGTCAATAAGACTGTTAATACCGTCAGAAACAATTTTTAAGGCGTCAATATCAAGGCCAGAGTCAATTTCATCTAAAACAGCCAGAGCTGGTTTTATAAGAGTCATTTGAAGAATTTCCATTCTTTTTTTCTCGCCGCCCGAAAAACCTTCGTTTAGGTACCGCTTGGCAAATTCATTGTCCATTTTTAAAAAATCCATGCTGTCATTCATTTCTTTTCTAAATTCTTTTACAGATATTTCTTCATTTCTTAGAGTTTTTAATGCGTTTCTTAAAAACTGGCTAACAGGAAGACCGGGTACTGCCGCCGGATACTGAAAACTTAAAAATAAACCAATACGCGCCCTTTCAAAGGCGGGCATATCAACAATGTTTTCAAGTTTATTTGTATTTTTATTAAAAAAATTAATTTCACCTTTGGTTACTTTATAGTGAGGATGGCCCATGATAACAGAAGAAAGCGTACTTTTACCAGAGCCGTTTGGCCCCATTATGGCGTGAATTTCGCCTTCTTTTATGCTTATGTTAATACCATGCAGTATAGGTATTTTTTCGGTTGTATTCTGCGGATTTATATATTCGGCGTGCAGATTTGATATTTCTAATATTGTTTTTTTATTTTCTTTATCACTCATTTTCTTCTCGTTTTTATTTCATTATTCATACCATTCTGTAAATTGTTTACCTATCGAAAAAGTCTGATGAAGATAAAGATAGGCCCAAACAGGTTTTACAGGATATAAAAGTAATAAACAAATAAATGCTTTATTTACTTTAAATTCACCCTTTTTAATGGTTGAATATAAAAGAGTATAAAAAATAATTGAATTTGTCAAAAAATACTTGAATTTTATGTAAAAACAAATCTTTATTTGCTGGTATCCGGCTGCTGAAAGTAGCCGGATACCAGCAAATAAATTATTCTTGACAGCAAGTAAAAATGGTAATACTGAAAAATAATGAAAAAAACACATATACATTTTTCAGGTATTTGCGGTACGGCTATGGCCTCGGCGGCTGTTTTACTTAAAAAAGCGGGTTTTAAAATAACCGGTTCTGATGAAAACTTTTATCCGCCCATGGGTGATTACTTAAAAGATAATAATATTGAATTATTTAAAGGTTATGGCGCGCAAAATTTAAATGATAAACCAAATTTAATTGTTATTGGTAACGCTCTTTCACGAAAAAATATTGAAGTTGAAGAAATATTAAATAAGAGAATGCCTTTTTGTTCACTGCCCGAGTTAATAAAAAACTATATATTAAAAGATTCTTTGCCCATTGTTATTTCGGGAACTCATGGTAAAAGCACAACAACGGCTTTATTGGCGTGGGTGTTAGAAACCGCGGATAAAAAACCCGGGTATCTTTTTGCCGCTAAATCACTTAATTTTAAAGATAACGCGAATATGCCTCAAAAAAACGGATTTTTTGTAATTGAAGGTGATGAATACGATACCGCTTTTTTTGACAAGCGCTCAAAATTTTTACACTATATGCCACAGTACTTATTTATAAATAATTTAGAATTTGATCATGGTGATATATTTAACTCGTTAGACGAAATTCTTTTAAGCTTTAAGAGACTGGTAAATATAGTTCCTCAAAACGGTAAAATTTTTGTAAACGGCGATGATAAAAATATTCAAAAAGTAACTCAAAATGCTTTGTGCGAAATAGTTAGTTTTGGTTTTTCAAAAAATTGCGGATGGAAGTTATTGAAAATTAAACACGCAGAAAACGGAATTTATTTTAATATTGAAAATAACGGCAAAATATGGGAAAATATTTATTTACCTTTAGCAGGCAGGCATAACGCCTTAAACGCGCTCTCGGTTTTTGCGGCGGCAATTGACATGCAAATTTCTGCTGAAACAGTAATTAAAGCTTTTTCAACTTTTAAGGGCTTAAAAAGAAGGCTTGAACTTTTCGCTAAAAAAGAGGAAACTTATTTTTATGACGATTTCGCGCATCATCCCACGGCAATTGAAGCGGTTTTAAGTTCAGTAAAAGAAAGACATAAAAAATACGCAATTATCGCGGTTTTAGATTTAAGAAGCAACACTATGGTAAAAAATATTTTTAAAAAAGAAATTACAAGCGCCTTAAAAAAAGCGGATGTTGTTATTTTAGGTAAAATTCACCGCAAAGAAAAAATTCCCGTAAAAGAAAGGCTTGATATAAAATATATAATTCAAAACTTAAAAAAAGAAAATACACAGGCTTTTCATATTGAAAAAACAGAAGAGATTGCCAAAAAAATTATTAATTTTTTAGAACTAAACAATGTGAAAAAAAATAAATCTATGCTTCACACATCAATCCATCCGATTCAAAAAAAGAGCAATAGTAATAAAAATGTTGTACTCTTAATGAGCAACGGAAGTTTTGACGGATTAAAAGAAAAAATTTGCGGCTTAATATGAAATTTAAAGTTTTAATTTTATTTATAATTTGCGGTATACTCGCAGGGGGGTTTTGGTATCATAAAAAACTTGTTAATAAAAATCTGCTAAATTTATCAAGCGAGATAAACGCATACATTGATGAAATTTATTCTTTAGAAAGAAAGTTTATAGAGAATATTCCCATTTATGAAGATTTCGCCAATACGCAAAAAGAAAAAGACCTTCGTAAGTATCTTTTACAAGATCACATAAAAGCCTCTAAAAAGCACAATGAAAAGCCTGTTCAAGATGAAAAACAAATTGAACAAATGGCAAAAGAAAATAAATTAACAGCGTTAAGAAACGATCCCGAAGCTTTATATTATTTTTACAATGTACCCTTAAATTACAGATACTTAAGCGATAAAGCGGCAGAAGGTCTTGAAATAGTCACAGAAAGATTTCAAGAAAATTTAAAAAAAAAGGCAGAATTACCGCCGGTAAAAATAGCTGTTTCTTCTGCCCTGCGTCCCGTAAATTATCAGAACAGCTTAAGAGATTTAAATTCAAACGCGTCTTTTATTTCAAGCCATAGTTTTGCCGCCAGCTTTGATATTTTTTACGATGATTTTTATGTGGTTCTTCCCGAGAAAAAAACAGATGATATAAATATAAATAAAATATTTGAAAAAATAAGAACAAGATTCGGATTCATTACCGGCGACGCTTTAAGGCGCCAGTTAAAAACAACTCTAATGGAAACCTTAATTGAACTTCAACGCGAGGGCATTCTTTACGCGATACTTGAAAAAACGCAACGGTGTTATCATGTTACAATATTAAAGGATAAGTGAGTTGTGAAAAAACGATAAAGATATGTCGGCTTTTATATTTTAATTAATCTATCTTTATTCTTATTGACATATGGCCGATTAAGCAGATCTAATATGAAATTAAGGCGCGTTATCGAGCCAGTGTTTATAAACAATTATCATAGCGATAGTATCTAATTTACAGTATTGTAATAGCAGCTCTTTCCAGGCGTCTTTTTGTTTTTTATCGTTAGAGCTTTGGCCGTACATCATTTCTTGATAGGCCATCATGGCTCCGCCGCCTTCGTTGACAACTTCGTATTCTTCATAAATTTGAATTTTTTCAAGCGTATCATAGGGGTTCATAACCCTGCCATTTTCACTTTTATAGTAAGACCTAAACCAGTCTAATTTATGAAGTTTAGAACTGTTGTTCCATATGGCAGGCAGAACAACTTTTAGTGATGTACGTCCGCCCATAGCCGGATGAAAATAATGCTCACGACAAAGCTTGTTCATGTCAACCAGTTTGCCGGTATCTTCAGAATCGAATTTTACAATTTGGTAAAGCCATTGGTTTAAATCTTTATTTTTGGTATTGTACTTTTCCATTTGATTGTAAACATCACGAAGTACCGTGTTTTCATGGGTCGCCCACATGAAAATGGTACCCTTTTCATTCAAATTATTTTTTAACGATTCAGCGAACTTAAAATTAGGATAACTATCTTCAATGTTTATCCACTCTTTGTGCACAAGAGAGGCACCCGGTTTTTCAATGCTATGCAGGCTGTATTGAAAAGCAATGTTCTCATACGGGTTCATACCTTTATGGTATGGCACGGCAATGCGCGAGGTCTCAAAATCAATAAACTGTAACGGATAATCCCATGAGTCAATTATACCCCTAAGTTCATTAGAAAACCATTCCTGATTTTTTCGGGTATATTCTATCTGTACTTTTTGTCTTTCGCCGTATTTACCTTTAAAATATTTTTCAGGCACATCATAAATGGTTTCTTTGCCCTGCCTTAGTAATTCTTCAATTAAAAATCCGTTTTCTGTTTTTATTCTGCCCGCCTGATAAAGATCAAAAATATGTTCTTTCGCTATGCCTTTATCTGAAACAGGCTTGATACCCCAGCATTCTTTATATCCGTTTAATGCTGAAGAATCTGTTACAGCATACTCGCATTTTTTACAGATTTTTCCTTTTTCTACTGGTAGTTTTTTAAAACCGTTTCGCACAATTTCTTGAAACTTGAAAAGCTCATCATTAACCGTATTTTCAAGCTCAGCCGCCTCATCGGTAACATTTACGAGCGTTAAAAGATTGTCTTTTTGAATATCTTTCTGATTGCCCTTAAATTCAACTTCAATTTGTGTATGTTTGCCCGAAGGCGAGGGGGTTTTTGTCATAGGAAAAAGAGAAACCAGAGAATCTAGCAAAGTTGTTTTTGCCTTATCGGGCATCATTAAAAATGAACGCACACGAAAATCGGGAAAGATTTGTTTTACCACATAAGTTTGGTAAGCGATATCTAAGAGATATTCCAGCCAGCCCAAATCAAACCCACCCCTTGCTTTGCGGAACATTGATTTATCAATGATAAAGTTTCCATTTTCTGCGATTTCGCTTTTAAAGCCTTTTGACTTAACTTCAATAATATCTATGCTATCTTTATTTTTAACAAAAACATCGGCTCTGATTAACGTATTGCTCCAGTACAAAACCGGCTCAAACAAAGTTACCTTTTCTTTTTCAAGCAGACGGATGGTTTCTTCGGCACCTGCGACAAGATCGCCGCCCGTGTTTATTTCGCTGCCTTCATCGTAATAAAGCTGGGCCATCTTGCCTACAATATATCCGCAATCGGCAAGAAGCTTCATGTAATCATCGTCGCCCGCTGCCGAAGGATAATCTTTTTTCTTGTAGTAAAGCTTTACAGGGCAGCCGCGTGCAAGCTTGTAATCTGATTTAGAGATATAATATTTCTTGCGGATGTTTTCTTTATCTGTGTCTGAAAGTGTGTACATGTATTATTCTTCTTCCTGCTTTGGTTTCGTGTCTATATTCAACAGACTGTCTCTTTCCATATCAAGATCATTGATTTCTTTTATATTTAATAGACTTTCAGTTTCTATCGCTAAAATATCTGCGCCATGAACAGATTTTTGTTTTGGCTTTAGTGAAGACATATTAATCAATCTTTTATGAGTCTTTGTATGATATTCCAACTGATCTTCAAAGTCAAATACCAAACAAGATTTTGTACCGCCAACAGCAGGACCTCGCATGCCTCTGCCAAGCATTTGAGTATAAAGCAGAGTACTTAATGTGGGTCTTGTAATAAATATTGCGTCTACATTGGGTACATCAAAACCTTCAGTTAGAAGGAAGACAGATGTTAGGGTTTTTATTTTTCCTGAACGAAACATATCAATTACTTCGTTTCTAACAGGCTCAATAGATTTTTGATTCTCATCTATAAATAAATCATTCTTTACTCTCTTAGCCCAGCTCTGTTCGTCAATAATACCATTATGAAAGGTCTGAGCTTCATTCAATCTTTCGTTAATCATTCTTGCGATTTCATTCGCATGTTCGCAGTCTATACAGAATATTATTGCCTGATTAAATTTAGATGAGTGCAAAAAATACTCATCTACAATTATCTGGTTGCGTTTCTTATTATTTTTTGCGGATATTAGACTATTGTTAAATCTTAGATTATTTTCTCCGTCAATTTTCAAAGTAAAGCCCGTCGAAATATTGAAAATTTGTAATTCTGAGAACAAATCCATTTGATCTTTTTTAATATCTTCAATATTTGTCTGTACCGAATTCTTAAATTTGCTCTGAAGAGTTTCATCTTGTTGATCTCCCCGATAGGGAGTTGCGGTTATTCCGCAAACAGCTTTATAATAAAGATTTTTAAGAATATTGCCATATTGAAGTGTCTCTGAACTTGCCCGGTGTGCTTCATCAATAATGATCAAGTCAAATTTTGTTGACTCTCTTATTTGCAACATTTCATCTCTTATTCTTTCTATTTCTTTTTTTTCTGCGACTTTTAGTTTCTTTCTGGATTTTTTATGAAGATTTGCGCAATATTTTCTATATGCTGTTTGTGATGTCAGGAAGATCAAATTATCTTCAAAATATTTTTCGAAATAGATACCCGAACTTACCATTTGATGCACATTATTTATCGTTATTTCATTATCTGTTAAAAGTTTTTGAATATAAGCAGTATCATACGCCTGATTAAGAAGTTCTTTTCTGTGCGCCAGCCAGAGAACTTTTTTATTTTTACCATCATTATTGAAAACGTTATCAAACAACCATTTAACCATTGTATAGGTTTTACCCGAACCGGTAGGCATAATTAGAAAACACCCGCTGTTTTCGGGACCGCCTTTTTGCGCTTTTGTTCTCAGTAAAGGATTGATTTTTTCACTTAAATTTTCAATAGCTGTTATTTGATAATTAAACAATTTTTTGCTTAGAATCTCTGGTTCAGCTACGGTTACTGCTGGTTCAGAAGCAAATTCTTCAGTGGGAATTGTTGTTGATGGCGCATCATCAAAATCCGTTGGATTCAATTCATCAGCCTGCTGCCAAAAAGTATTAAAATATTCCAAAGGACTATTTTTACCAATTGCATGTTCTTTGACATTGAAAAACACATTGTATTCGATATTATTTACAGTGCCTCCCAGAGTGAAATTAGAAGAACCGACAGAGGCAAAGTAATTTTGGTCTTCCATTTCAAAAATAGCTAGTTTTGTATGCATTAAATATGGTTCATACATATTTCTTTTGAATTGTCTGGCCTCTAATTTTTTATCGTTATGCCAATTGAAAAGTGTTTCGGCAAATTTTCTTGTTGTACCTGCAGGCGGTGCTATTAGAATTCTGCAGTCTACTCTGTTTTCTGATTCAAACAATGTATGAAATTCTGTCATCTTAAAAAAATGCTGATTGATATTAAAAACGAGAAGACTTACTCTTTTAAGTTTTGCATCAGAAAGAAGTTTCTTAAAACCATCTACCAGAGTTATATGACTATTATTATCAAAATAGACCTTTGTATTCTGATCAGTAAGATAGCTTATAGCTTTAGCAGGCTTGGGAGAAAAAGGTATTTCGGCTTGTCTATAAATAATTTTGTCATCTTCGGCCTGAAATTTTCGGCCTGAGAAATAGAAATGCTTTTTCTCCGTAGAATCTTCAATCCAGTTTTGACCAGTATAGTTTTCTACATATTTTATAACTTCAGGTATGCCTTTATTTGGCTTTAATTCACCTTTATTCACAGAGTACGCCATATTAGAACTGACTGATATACCATGTAGTTCATTAGTAATTTGATAAATTCGATTATCTTGAGGAATTAGTATACAGGACTCTTCATTAGCATAAAAATTATAATAATCATCTAAGGGAGCTGGACGCTTTTGTTGTTTTTTCAAAATAGAAGCATTTTTGTACCAGCCTATTACGTATAGTTTGCCTCTATACGGATTATTTGAAAATAAAATTACAGTAAAGCCATCCATTTGTTTTTTTGGCTTATCATCAAACAATTTCATATCAAATCCGCGGGAATAACTTTGTGTTCTTATGTAGCCATAGCAATTACCATTTTCATGACGAGCAAAATTTTGATGTTCTGAGCCTATGTTTTCTTTGTTAAAGCGGCCCCCGCCTATAGGTCTTTCTATACCTTTTAGACCATAATATTTCGCCCAGCCTACTCTGCCAAAGATAAGCTTTTTTCCATCTATTTTCATATTACCCCCTTTTTTATAACATTTTATAAAGTCAATACAAATTCGAGACCAATTATTTTCTTTCGGCAATACAGTATACCTAAAGAAAATCTATACCTATTGGGCTCTAAATTGACATTAACGAATATACAAACGAAGAAAAAAACAAAGCGACACGAATATGTCGTTTTGCATCCTAAAGAATATTTTTTATGTTTATAGTTTTGATTTAATGAATAAGATTGCTTTTCTTAAAGGCTCTAAGCGATTTTGAACAACATCCCATAAGACTTCATCATCAATAGTAAAATAGCCATGCGCGAGAATATCCCTTTAGCCGGTAATTTTTCGCCATTCTATTTCGCTTCTTAAGTCTAATAAATTTTTAGGAATTTTTTTAATTGCCTCGCCTATAATCTCTAAATTTCTTTCAACCGCACGTTTTTTTTCTATATTCGATGAAAATTCATTTTGATTATTCAAATTTAAGGCGAAAGTTTGTATCTCTTCAATAGATATTAATATGTCTTCTAAATAAAGAGCAACATTACGCGGCATAAATAACTTCTTTTAAGATATTTTCTTTTGAATGTTTCTTTATGCTTGATTTTGTTACAAGATCAACCCTGCACTTAAATAAGTTTTCTAGATAGTATTTTAAATCCATGTATGTATCTAAATTCAATCGGCCTGTTTCATATTCTACCAGAATATCAAGATCACTATTTTCCTCAGCCTCGTTTCTAGATGCACTGCCAAATATACCAATATTTTTAACGCCAAAAATCATTATTTCTTTCAAATTATTTTTGAGCAAATTTAAAGCCGCATCTCTTTACATTTAAAAAAAAACTTGATTGTATGTCTAATATTTGGTACTTTTAATAATATACTATGGATTATCATGACATAATAACCATTGAACCGGGAAAAATGGGCGGTAAACCCTGTATAAGAGGTTTAAGAATTACTGTATCTAATATTTTAGATTATATGGCTTCTGGCATGAGTATAGAAGAAATTTTAGATGACTTTCCTGATTTAAATGAAAACGATATCAGAGCGTGCTTATCTTTCGCGGCAGACAGAGAAAGAAAGATATACGCGAATATATGAAAATACTCATTGATGAAAATATATCAATAAGAATCAAAGAGCCTCTTTCTAAAATATTCAAAGAAATAACTCATGTAAGAGATATAAATCTTCAAAATGTTGATGATAAGATAATATGGGATTATGCAAAACAACATCAATATGCTATTATAAGTAAAGATTCAGATTTTCATCATAAAAGTTTATTGTATGGTTTTCCGCCTAAAATTATCTGGATTACAACCGGCAATTGCAGTACAAATGAGATGATAATATTAATTAATAAAAAAATCGAAACAATAAAAAATTTTATTGAAGATACAGATTCTAGTATTCTAATATTATAAAAACGACATAAAATTATCGCGATGGCTTTCTAAATTTTGTATACAATCAAAATAAATTTGAAAAATATTTCTTTTTGAAATACAAAGAGACATTAACAAGACCAATCAAGACAGGTACCTCTACAAGAGGGCCAATTACGGCGGCAAAGGCTTCGCCTGAATTTATTCCGAAAATAACAATAGCAACCGCGATAGCAAGCTCAAAATTATTGCTTGCGGCGGTAAAAGAAAGGCTTGCTGTTTTTGGATAATCTGTTCCCATTTTTTTACTAAGAAAAAAACTAATAAAAAACATCACTAAAAAATAAACAAGCAAAGGAATCGCAATTCGAATAACATCTAAAGGAATTTTCAGTATATATTTTCCTTTATAGCTAAACATTACAATAATCGTAAACAACAACGCGATTAACGTAACAGGGCTTATTTTAGGAATAAATTTCTTCTGATACCATTCTTTATTTTTCTTCTTTATCAAAGTAAGCCGGGTTAAAAATCCGGCGAAAAAGGGAATGCCAAGATATATTAAAACACTCTCGGCTATCTGGCCTATTTTAATCGCTTTGACTTTCTCGCTTCCTGAAAAGCCGAATAGGGGAGGCAAAATACTAATAAAGATATAGGCGTAAAGACTGAAGAAAAATATCTGAAAAATACTGTTAAATGCCACCAGGCCCGCCGCGTATTCTGTATCGCCTTTTGCCAGTTCGTTCCATACAATCACCATCGCGATACACCGGGCCAAACCAATCAATATTAAACCATTCATATATTCGGGATAATTACCCAGAAAAATTAAAGCAAGAAAAAACATTAAAACGGGGCCTATGATCCAGTTTTGAACCAGTGACAATGTTAATACTTTCCGGTTTTTAAAGACGTCTTTTAATTCTTCATATTTTACCTTAGCCAAAGGCGGATACATCATTAAAATAAGGCCAATCGCGATAGGAATATTTGTTTTACCTATTTTGTATTTTTCCCAGAATTTTGAAATATCTTCAAATATATACCCCAGAAAAATACCAAGCATCATCGCTAAAAAAATCCATACGGTTAAATATCGATCTAAAAATGATAATTTTTTTACGGCTTTTTCGGTCATTTGATAACGGCAATAATTCTCTGTACTTAAGTACAAGATTGCTATGACACCATATCGCAATATTACGATGTAACGTCAATTTAATCGGAACAGCATTCTTCTTTGTTTTTTTCAAATTGATTGAAAAATAAATTTAATTCTTTCTTTATGGTTTGCCAGACCTCTGCGTTTATGCAATAGCATTTTTCATTGCCGCTAATTTTGCCTTTTATAATACCGGCCTTTTTCAATTCTTTCAAGTGCTGCGAAATTGTTGATTGCGCCAGCGGAAATTCCATTACAAGATCGCTGCATATGCATTGTTTTCTTTTTATCAAAAACTCAAGAATGGCGACTCTGGCGGGATGAGAAATTACTTTAGAAAACTGAGCAAGTTTATTTTGATTTTCACTAAAATATTCAATTTTACTTTTACCCATATTTAACGTTTACTGGTAATTTTAACGGGCTGTCAAATTTATTCTGTAATTTTTAATGTTACTTTTCTTGCACCCTTCGGGGCAGACCACGCCAAAGAAAAAGGCAGGCTTACGGCATCCATGCCTACGCCTGCATACAGCACATCGTGTGCTTATAACCAAAAGCTTGTACCGGCCTTGCCGGTGAAACTGCCGGCCGGTGCCTTCGGCTAGCTGCGCTTGCGGCCATGCTTCCTGCATGGATACCGGCGGGGTTTAGCGCGTACATCCTTGTACGCGCTTGGCTAGATGTGAATTGTAAAAAATTAAAAACGACATAGAAATGTCGTTTAAATTATTCCCATTTTAGTATAATAAAACCATGAAACCGTTTTCGCGGGAGGTAAAATGCGCGAACAAGCTCAACTGGTCTTGAATGTTCTTTACCAATTATGCTAAAATAGTAAATTGTCTCTTGATAAACGATATGACAACCGAAAGCAAGATAGAAAAAAGCCTTATAGATAAGTTAACTGATCTGAAATATACTTATCGCGACGATATTCGCGACAGGGCGGCTCTTGAAAAAAACTTTCGTGAAAAATTTGAAGAACTCAATAAAGTAAATCTTTCTGATTCTGAGTTTGCCCGGCTAAGAGATCAAATTGTAAGCGCCGATGTTTTTGACGCCGCCAAAAGGCTTCGCGAGTGGAATACCTTTGACCGTGAAGACGGCACACCTCTTCATTATACTCTGGTCAACACAAAAGACTGGTGTAAGAATTCTTTTGAAGTCATAAACCAGCTTCGCATAAATACCGAATCAAGCTTTCATCGGTATGATGTTATTTTACTTATAAACGGCGTTCCCGTTGTGCAGATAGAGCTTAAATCACTTGAGATAAGTTCACATAAAGCCATGCAGCAAATTGTCGAGTATAAAAACGACCCCGGCAACGGTTATACCAATACGCTTCTTTGCTTTATGCAGATTTTTATTGTAAGCAATCGTTCAAATACATACTATTTCGCCAACAACCACAAACGTCATTTCAGTTTTGAAGCCGACGAGCGTTTTTTGCCCGTTTATCAATACGCGGCCGAAGATAACTCAAAGATTGTTCACCTTGACGACTTTTCTGAAAACTTTCTGGCAAAATGTACTTTAGGCGAGATGATAAGCCGCTACATGGTTCTTGTCGCCAGCGAGCAAAAGCTCATGATTATGAGACCATACCAGATATATGCCGTAAAGGCCATTGTAGATTGCATACATCAAAACCGGGGCAACGGTTACATATGGCACACTACCGGCAGCGGTAAAACCCTGACTTCATTTAAGGCTTCTACGCTTTTAAAAGATAACGAAGATATTCAAAAATGTCTGTTTGTGGTTGACCGCAAAGACCTCGACCGCCAGACCAGAGAAGAGTTCAACAGGTTTCAAGAAGGCTGTGTCGAACAAAACACCAATACCGAAGCTCTGGTCAGAAGAATGCTCTCAGAAGATAAGGCCGATAAAGTGATTGTAACCACTATTCAGAAACTTGGTCTTGCGCTCGATGGCACAAGCCAGAGAAATTACAAAGACCGCTTAAGTATTTTAAGCGGTAAACGGTTCGTTTTTATTTTTGATGAGTGCCATCGTTCTCAATTCGGCGAAAACCATAAAGCCATTAAAGAATTTTTTCCTAAGGCCCAGTTGTTTGGTTTTACAGGCACGCCCATTTTTGAACAAAACGCGGCATACACGCAAACCGAAGGCGAAAGCCGTACCTATAAAACAACCGAAGATATTTTTCAAAAACAGCTGCACGCTTACACAATAACCCACGCTATTGAAGATGAAAATGTTCTGCGTTTTCATGTCGATTATTTTAAAGGCGACGGCGAAGCCAAAGTGAACCCCGGTGATACGCTCTCGCAAAAAGCGGTCGTAGAGGCAATTCTCGAAAAACACGAAAACGCGACCGGTTTTCGAAAATTCAACGCCATTTTAGCGACAGCCTCAATTAACAATGCCATAGAATATCACCGCTTGTTTTACGAAATTCAATCCATCCGCCAGAAAGAAAACGCAGATTTCGCCCCTATAAACATAGCCTGTGTGTTCTCGCCGCCTGCCGATGGCAATCAGGATGTACGTCAGCTTCAAGAAGACCTGCCGCAAGAAAAAGAAGACAACGCCGAAGAACCCGATAAAAAAAAGGCGGCCCTTAAGGCGATTATTAAAAACTATAATGAGCGCTACAAAACCAACCACGATATCAACAACTTTGATCTTTATTATCAGGATATTCAAAAACGCATCAAAGATCAGCAATACCCCAACCGCGATCTGCCCCATGAAGAAAAAATTGATCTGGTGATTGTAGTCGATATGCTCTTGACCGGCTTTGATTCAAAATATCTAAATACTCTTTATGTCGATAAAAACCTTAAACACCATGGTTTAATTCAGGCCTTTTCGCGTACCAACCGTATTTTAAACCGCACCAAACCCTATGGCAACATTCTTGATTTTCGCAACCAGCAAAAAGAGGTTGATGCGGCCATCTCGCTTTTTTCTGGCGAAAAGGGTGAAAAGGCAAAAACAGTATGGCTGGTCGATGCGGCGCCTGTGGTAATTGATAAACTCTCAAAAGCGCTTTTATCCCTCGATAAATTCATGCAGGCCCACGGGCTAAAAACGGCCCCCGAAGAGGTGGCCAATTTAAAAGGCGACGACGCCCGCGGGCAGTTCGTGAAAATTTTTAAAGAAGTACAACAGCTTAAAACCCAGCTTGACCAGTATACCGATTTAACCCCAGAAAATAAAGAAGAGATTGATAAAATCATTCCCGAAGATACCATGAGGTCTTTTCGAGGCGTTTACCTTGACACTGCCCAAAGAATGAAAGATGAACAAGGCGGGGCAGATAAACCGGGCATGGCGGCGCAGATTGATTTTGAGTTTGTACTTTTTGCCTCTGCGATTATTGATTATGACTACATCATGAAGCTTATTGCAAGCTATACCTCTGAAAAGCCCGAAAAGCAGAAAATGACCCGCGCGCAGCTTATTGCCCTTATTGAGTCTGACGCGAAGTTTATTGGCGAGCGCGAAGAGATTACCGCCTATATTGATACCCTGAAAACGGGGGTAACACTTAACGAAAAAGAAATTCGCGAGGGTTATGAAACCTTTAAGAAAAATAAATTTGCCGACGAGCTGGCCAATATCGCGAAAAAACACGAAATTGCGATTGGCGCTCTTCATGGCTTTGTGCATATAATCATTGACCGTATGATCTTTGACGGCGAAAAACTGGGCGACCTGCTTGCGCCGCTGAAACTGGGATGGAAAGACCGCAGCCATAAAGAACTGGCTTTAATGAAAGAACTAATTCCGATACTTCATAAAATCGCGCAGGGCAAAGAAATTTCAGGATTGAAGGCCTATGAGCAGTAAAACAAAAGGGCTTATACCTCGGTACCGGTTTCCGGAGTTTGATGGGGAGTGGGAGGAAAGCGAAACCAAACAAATAGCTGAACTCTATAAAGGTAAAGGGATTTCAAAATCTGATATTTCTGAAGATGGTAATCAGCCATGTATTCGCTATGGTGAGCTTTATACATTATATGGCCAAGTCATTAGGAATGTGAAATCGAAAACATCATTACCAAAATCTGAATTGTTTCTTAGTAAAAAAAATGATGTAATTATACCGGCCTCCGGTGAAACAAAGATCGACATTGCAACGGCTGCCTGTGTTACTGAAGATAATATAGCATTGGGCGGCGATTTAAACGTAATTCGGTCACATTTAAATGGGATTTTTCTTAGTTACCAGTTAAATAGTGTGAAAAAATATGCGATAGCAAAATTGGCTCAAGGTGATAGCGTTGTTCACCTCTACAAGTCTCAACTTGAAACACTTTTTATTACAATACCACCAAAGCCAGAAGAACAAACCAAAATCGCCGACTGCCTCACATCTCTCGACGATGTTATTGCCGCCCAAATTCAAAAGCTCGACGCGCTTAAGACACATAAAAAAGGTCTGATGCAGCAGCTGTTTCCGGCGGATATAGACCACCCCGACCCTGCGGGCCACCCAGACCACCCCGCCTCTGCGAGGCACCCCTCCAAAGGAGGGGAACGGGTGCCGCGACTCAGGTTTAGGGGGTTTGAAGGGGCGTGGGAGGAGAAACAGTTGGGGGAAAAAGTAGATATTTTATCAGGTTTTCCATTTAAAGGTATTGAAATTTCTGAAAAACCAGCAAAAAATAGATTGCTAAGGGGTATAAATATTACTGAGGGAAAAATTCGTCATAATATTACTATTGATAGATACTACCATGGCAATATAGAGGGTTTAGAAAAATATAAGATTAAAATCGATGATTTGGTTATTGGTATGGATGGGTCTAAGGTTGGTAAAAACTCTGCATTAATTACAAAAAAAGATGATAGCTCTTTTTTGGTTCAGCGAGTAGCTCGCTTAAGAGCAGACTGTAATTCAACAATAAAATTTATTTTTCAAATAATAAATTCAGTCATGTTTCACAAATATGTTGATCGGATTAACACCAGTTCTGGGATACCGCATATAAGTGCAAAACAGATAAATGACTATACTATAATCTTGCCACAGGACAAATTAGAACAACAAAAAATCGCCGATTGCCTCGGCTCTCTCGACGAACTGATCATGGCGCAAAGCCAGAAGATTGAAGCTCTTAAACTGCAAAAAAAAGGGCTGATGCAGGGGCTGTTTCCTGCGAGTGTGGGGGTGGGTGTATGAGCGAAACTTCGGCCATATATGATGACATTAAAGAGATACTCGAACAAGCCCGGGGTAAAGCGCGCCTGGCGATTCACTCTGCGATGGTCGAGGCCTATTGGCTCGTTGGCAGGCGTATTGTCAAAGAAGAACAACAGGGCGAGAACCGGGCAAAATATGGCGAGCGCCTGCTTGAAAATCTCTCAAAAGAGCTTTCAACTTTTTTTGGCAGGGGCTTTTCTTATGCCAATTTGCGCAACTTTCGCCAGTTTTATCTGACATACCCTGAACAAAAGATTTGCTACACACTGTGTAGCAAATTAAGCTGGAGCCATAACCGTTTAATCATGCGCGTCGAAGACATCAGCGCGCGAGAGTACTACCTGCGCGAATGCGCTGCCCAGCATTGGAGCGTGAGATTGTTAGAGCGAAATATAAAAAGCCTCGCTTACCAGCGCTTGTTATCTTCGCAGCAAGAATCACAAACCGAACAAAGCAAACCAGAGGGCAGCGATCATCTCGAATTTTTGAAAGATCCCTATGTGCTTGAATTTTTACAGCTTTCTGATAATGAGCCCTTAAAAGAGAGTATACTAGAGCAGGCTATTGTTGACGAGCTGCAAAAATTTCTTTTGGAGATGGGCAAAGGATTTTCTTTTGTCGCCAGACAAATGCGCATCAGTACCGAAACCAACCATTTTTATATTGATCTGGTGTTTTATAACTACTTGTTGAAGTGCTTTGTGATCATTGATCTGAAAACCGGCAAGCTTACCCATCAGGACATTGGACAGATGGATATGTATGTACGTATGTTCGATGATTTAAAGCGCGGCGAGGGCGATAATCCAACCATTGGTATTATTTTGTGCGACAGCAAAGATGAAACGATTGTGAAATATTCCGTTCTCAAAGAGAATCAACAGCTTTTTGCCTCCAAGTATCAAAAGATATTGCCTACAGAGAAAGAGTTAATGGAAGAAATCGAGCGGGAAAAAAGAATTATTTCACAACAACATAAATTGAATGAGGAAACAAATGAGAAGTAGAGCATCATGACACAACTAGAACGAAATCAATTAGGCAAAACACTCTGGGGCATTGCCGACCAGCTTCGAGGCGCAATGAACGCCGACGACTTTCGCGATTATATGCTCTCTTTTTTATTTTTAAAATATCTTTCTGACAACTACGAAACCTCGTCAAAAAAAGAGCTGGGCAGCGATTATCCAAAAACAGAGAAAGACGACAAACGTTCGCCTCTTTGGCTCTGGTACGAAAAAAATAAAAAAGATACCGCCGAGTTTGAAAAGCAGATGCGGCGCAAGGTTCATTATGTAATAGAACCGCAATACCTGTGGGCCAGTATTGCCGAGATGGCCCGCACCCAGCATGAAGAGTTATTGCATACCCTTGAAGCCGGTTTTAAATATATTGAAAACCACTCTTTTGAAAGTAGCTTTCAGGGATTGTTTTCTGAAATCAATCTGGCTTCTGAAAAGCTGGGTAAAAACTATACCGAGCGAAATAAAAAACTATGCAATATTATACAAACCATTGCCGAAAAAATCTCAGAGTTTTCTACCGATGCCGATACCTTAGGCGACGCCTATGAGTATCTGATTGGCCAGTTTGCCGCGGGCTCGGGTAAAAAAGCAGGCGAGTTTTATACGCCCCAGCAAATATCAACCATTCTTTCTGAGATTGTAACCCTTGACGGTCAAGACCCCTCTTTGGGTAAAAGACCTAAACTAAACAAGGTTCTCGATTTTGCCTGCGGTTCGGGTTCGTTACTTTTAAATGTTCGCCGCATCATGGGCCCCGACGGTATCGGTAAAATTTTCGGGCAAGAAAAAAATATCACGACCTTTAACCTCGCGCGCATGAACATGCTTTTGCATGGCGTTAAAGATTCTGAATTTGAAATTTTTCACGGCGATACTCTTACAAACGACTGGCCCATTTTAAACGAGATGAACCCCGCGAAAAAAATTCTTTTTGACGCGGTGGTCGCTAACCCGCCTTTCAGTTACCGCTGGGAGCCGACCGATTCTTTAGGCGAAGATTTTCGATTTAATAATTACGGGCTGGCGCCTAAATCTGCCGCCGATTTCGCCTTTCTTTTACACGGTTTTCATTTTTTATCTAAAGAAGGCACGATGGCCATTATTCTGCCCCACGGGGTTTTGTTTCGCGGCGGCGTCGAAGCGCGCATTCGCGAGAAGCTTTTAAAAGACGGCAATATTGATACGGTAATTGGTTTGCCTGCTAACCTGTTTTTTTCGACGGGTATACCTGTTAGCATACTTGTTTTGAAAAACTGTAAAAAACCCGATGACGTACTTTTTATTAACGCCGCCGAACATTATGAAAAAGGCAAACGCCAAAACCAGCTGACAAGCGAACACATTGACAAAATTATCAATACATACAAATACCGCAAAGAAGAGTCTCGCTACTCTCGGCGGGTTTCTATGACAGAAATCGAAAAAAATGAATATAACTTAAATATCTCGCGCTATATCAGCACAGCCGAACCCGAAAAAGAAATCGATCTAAAAGAGGTCAATACCAATCTGGTTGAGATTGAAAAGAAAATTGTAGAATCAACAAAGAAGCATAATAAGTTTTTAAAAGAGCTTGGTTTGCCTACAATATGATTGATTGTGTATTCTGTTAGGGGTCGGTTGCTCGTGCCGGCGAAGCCGGTGAAACCCACCCCTAACAGAATAAAAGAAAACTAAAAATATGGAAAACATAATCAAAAAACAAGCCGATGAAATGATTTCAAAATATGAAACCGTAAAGAAGATTAAATTCCTGCAGCCTAAAAATATAAAAATTTTGAATATAAAAAATTATGACTCTGAAATATTGAAAAAAGAATTTGAAAATTTACAAGACGATAATACAATTTATATTATATCATCGTTGAAAATACCCTTTACTCACGATGATGTAAAAACTAAATTTTCTGAACTAAAGAATAATCATAAAACATATCACTGCAGCAAAGTAAATGATAAAATCTTTTGGGAAAAAAATGACGGAAAAAATATTCTATATGTCGGCAGCAAAGAGAAAAAGTTAAAAGAGCGCCTCTCACAGCATCTGGGAATAAGCGGCGAGGCCCGAAGCGTCTACTCTCTCTATTTAAGAGACTGGTGGCCGGCAAATGTTGAATTAAATATCAAAATCTATAATTTTTCATCAGAAGTCACATATGAGCTCTTGCAAATTCTTGAAGATCTAATCTGGGATGAAATGCATCCGTTATTTGGTAAAAAGGGCCAGACTTTCAATAAGAAGATTGTTGTAGCGAAGTAGACTGCCAGCAAAGCGCGTACAGGAAAGTTCGCGCCAAAACTCGCCCTTAGAAAAGAATTGGTTTTCTTCAGGAACAAGATTAAAATTTGATTTAAAAGACTATTTTTCGCAGCTGCAATCGCACGGATGCAGGAACATACCCCCGCCGGTATCCGCCACGATGGCGGCCGACCGGCGGCGTTTTCTTTTGGTTACTTTTCTTTGACGTCAAAGAAAAGTAAGATTATGTTTTTGAAAAACTTTTATCTAAAAGTTTTAATATAACCTTTCGCTGGCCGAGCAAAAACATATTGTTGAAAAACAAACTGAATATTTTTATATGATAAATAAATAATTATATTGAATTTTATGAGTTTATGAGTTATATTGTAGAAGATGATAATGAAGATTTAGAAAACTTTCATGACAGACATTCAACTTCGCAAAAATATTAAATTAGGCTTACGGGTTCGCATCGTTATGAAAGCAGACCAAAGAAGCGGTAAACTCACCGAAGGCGTCGTTCAGAAAATTTTGACAAATTCACCTTCCCATCCGCATGGTATTAAAGTGCGCTTAGAAACCGGCGAAGTGGGCCGTGTGAAAGAAAAAATATCTGATTAAAGTAGCCGTATCGAGGGGAGTGCGTGGCTAACAAGAACAAGTTCCTATATTTGCTTTGACAACTTACTTCAAAAAATTTTACTATCATAAAATATGGGTGAATATAAAATAATAAAAGGTGATGTTACCGAACAAAACACAGAAGCTATAGTAAACGCGGCGAACACTCATCTTGTTCTAGGCGCGGGAGTGGCGGGGGCCATTAGAAAAAAAGGAGGGCATAAAATACAAAAAGAATGTGATACACTTTCTCCTGTTAAGTTAGGCGATGTTGCTTTGACTTCTGCGGGCGAAATGTCTAATAAATATATACTGCACGCGGCTACGATGCATCCCGGCGGTAAGTCATCGGTTTCAATAATTGAAAGGGCCGTAAAAAATGTTTTTAATGCATGCCGCGAAAATAATATTAAAAGTGTATCTCTGCCCGCTATCGGGTGCGGTATAGCAGGGGTAAGCATAGAAGATGGCGCGAAAGCTATAATGAAAGTTATTAAAGAAGAAATTGCAGAATCAAATATACCCGAAGAATTTAGATTGGTCTTGTTTTCAAACCATGATTATCAAATATTTTTAGAAGCAGAAAAAAATTAAAAAAAAAGATTATGAAGTTTTTATTTCGAAATATATTTATGCTTATTTTCTTTTTAATATTTTTGGCTGTTTTGTATAAGCCGTTTATACAGTTTTTACCGGCAGAAAATAAGGCGGTTTATGAAATAAGCTGGCAAAAATATGGTTTTATTTGGGCCTTCTTTTTCATACTTCTGGTTTTTAGCCGTTTCGTTGTAAACTCTTTTAAAAAAGCCACATGGAAAAAAAAGTATGAAGATGAAACGGGAGTAAAAGTAGATGAAACTGAAAAACCGAAGCCTGCTAAGGCTCTTGATATAATTGACCCTAAAACTGTTGAAAAAGAAGAACCTGAAGAAGTGCCCTCTGGTAAATTAAAAGATAAACCTAAAAAAGATAAATCTAAATCTAAGAAAAAAAAGTAAATAAGAAATAAAACTTACTCTTTCTTTTTAGCGAGCGATCTAAGCTGAAGTTCCTGCAATTGTTTAATATCAACGGGCGAGGGCGCTTCGCTCATTAAACACTGGCCGCGCTGAGTTTTAGGAAACGCAATAACATCGCGAATAGAACTAAAATTTAAAGCCAGCATTAAAAGCCTGTCTACGCCAAAGGCAATACCGCCGTGAGGGGGCGCGCCATATTGAAGAGCGTCTAAAAGAAAGCCAAATTTCATGCGGGCATCTTCGTCATTTATATTTAATAATCTAAATACGGCTGCCTGAGTTTTTTCATCATGAATACGAATACTTCCGCCGCCTACTTCTACGCCGTTAATGACCATATCATAGGCATTAGATTTTATTTGAGCGGCTTTCTTTTTATCTTCTGCGGTTAATTCTTTTTTTTGCCCTAATTCTAATAGCAGGTCTTTATCGGCCTCTACAGAAGAGGTAAAAGGATGATGAAGCGCGTTTAAATTTTTTGTTTCTTTGTCAATTTCAAATAGGGGAAAATCAACAATCCATAAAGCCTTCCAGTCATTTTTTTTAATTAAGTTAAAATGCTCGCCCATTTTTAGCCTTAGCGCGCCAAGGGTGGCAAAAACTACATCTGCCGTATCGGCCGCGAAAAAGATAATATCGCCTTTTTCGGCTTTGGTAAGTTTTATAAGTTCTTTTTGGCTTTGTTCGGGAATAAATTTAGCAACAACAGATTCAAGCCCTTGTTCGCCATATTTAACCCACGCTAAACCTTTGGCCTTAAAGTCTTGGGCCACCCATTTGGTAAGATCGTCAATATCTTTTCTTGAAAGAGATGTTCCCCCGGGTACTCGAAGCGCTTTAACACGGCCGCCCGATTCTGCTGCTTTTAAAAATACCTGAAACTCGGTTGTTTTGGCCCATTCGCCCAGTTCGGTAAGCGGCATTTCAAACCTCGTGTCGGGTCTGTCGTTACCGTATAATTCCATTGAATCGTGATAGCTTAACCGCTTAATTTCATCGGGAAGGTTTATGTTAAAGACATTTTTTAACGCCAGTTTTATCATATCTTCCATCAGTTTCATTATCATGGAGCTTGAAATATAGCTCATTTCAATATCTATTTGCGTAAATTCGGGCTGACGGTCTTTTCTTAAATCTTCGTCTCTAAAACATCTGGCAATTTGGTAATATTTTTCAACCTGACCTATCATTAATATTTGCTTAAAAATTTGCGGCGACTGCGGCAAAGCGTAAAAATCGCCCACGTTTATTCGGCTGGGTACCAAAAAGTCACGCGCGCCCTCAGGTGTAGATTTATTTAGCATGGGTGTTTCTACTTCCCAAAAACCTTCTTTATCAAGAAAATTTCTAATATTGCTTATAAAATGATGTCTTTTGTAAAGGGCCTCTTGCATGGGCGGGCGTCTTAAATCTAAGTATCTGTATTTAAGGCGCACTTCTTCAGAAGTTTCATCTTCGTGTTCATCTAAAGATATGGGGGATGGTTTTGCTTTGTTAAGAGTGTATAGGCTTTTGGCAAGAAGTTCAACCTCGCCGGTTGCCAGTTTTTTGTTTACGGTTTCTTTTGATCTTTCGCGCAGAATTCCTTCTACTAAAATAACATCTTCGCCTCTTAGGGCATCGGCCTGCTCAAGTAGTTTTTCGCTTTCGGCCTTGTCAAACACAACCTGAAGAACTCCCGATCTTTCTCTTAAATCTACAAAAATAACCCCGCCCTGATCGCGGTAACGAAAAACCCATCCGGCCGCGACTATTGCCTGCCCAGATATATCTTTTTTACTTAGAGCTCCGCATGGCACTCTTTTTTCATACAAGCTTTCAATTGACATATAGGTTTATTTTTTTTATAAAGACAACGCGTCAATTTTAACTCATGGGGTTTTTATAATTAGTGATTTACAGACTGTCTAAATTTTTTTTTATATCTGCATGATTCAAACTCAAAATGTTACGCTTCAGTATGGTTCTAAAAAATTATTTGAAAATGTTTCTTTAAAATTTAATCCCGGCAACTGTTACGGATTAATAGGCGCCAATGGAACGGGCAAATCTACTTTTATTAAAATTTTATCAGGTGAAAATAATGAATATACCGGGGATATATCTGTTTCATCTGGTGCGAGACTGGCCGTATTAAAACAAGATCACTACGCTTATGATGAATATGAAGTTTTAGAAACCGTAATCGCGGGCAATAAAAAACTTTTAGATATAAAACATGAAAAAGACGCTATTTATGAAAAACCAGATTTCAATGACGAAGACGGTATAAGAGCCGGTGAACTGGAATCGATGTTTGAAGAACTAGGCGGATACGAAGCCGAATCTGAAGCCGCCGTTTTATTAGATGGGCTGGGTGTTGAATCTGAAAAACACTCTAAGAAAATGAAAGATCTGCAAGAGGCCGAAAAAGTTAAAGTTTTATTGGCGCAGTCTTTATTTGGCAATCCTGATGTACTTTTGTTAGACGAGCCTACAAACGGTCTTGATATAAAAGCAATTATGTGGCTTGAAAACTTTTTGCTTAATTTTAAAAATACGGTAATTGTTGTATCGCATGACAGGCATTTTTTAAATAAGGTATGCACCCATATAGCAGATATAGATTTCGGCAAAATACAGCTTTTTGTGGGTAACTACGATTTTTGGTTTCATTCAAGCCAGTTAGCGTTAAAACTAATTAAAGATAAAAACAAAAGAAATGAAGAAAAAGCGCAAGAGTTAAAAGATTTTATTGCTCGTTTTAGCGCCAATGCTTCTAAGTCAAAGCAGGCCACTTCACGTAAAAGAGAACTTGAGAAACTTACATTTGAAGATATAAAACCATCATCAAGAAAGTATCCCTATGTTGATATAAAATCTGATAGAGAAGCCGGTAATGATGTTTTAGAAGTAGAAAAACTTTCAAAAACTGTTAATGGTGAATTACTTTTAAATAATGTTTCTTTTCAGGTAAATAAAGGCGACAAAATAGCGGTACTTGCCGACGACGAAAGACGCGTAACAGCTTTATATGAAATTTTAAGCGAAAATGAAAAAGCCGATTCTGGTAAAATTAAATGGGGCGTTACCATAACTAAATCTTACTTGCCTGCCGATAACACAAAGTTTTTTGAATCGGTTAACTTAGACCTTGTTGACTGGCTAAGGCAGTATTCAAAAGATCAGGACGAAAAATTCATAAGAGGTTTTTTGGGAAGAATGCTATTTGCCGGTGAAGACGCGTTAAAAAAAGTAAACGTTTTATCGGGAGGCGAAAGAGTAAGAATGATGTTGTCTAAATTGATGCTCTCAGGCGCTAATTTTTTAATAGTAAACAATCCAACGCATCATTTAGATTTAGAATCTATTTCATCTGTAAACGACGGACTTATAAATTTTAAGGGAACTTTGCTTTTTTCGTCACATGATCATGAATTTCTTCAGACTGTTGCCAATAAGATTATCTCTCTTGACGAAAACGGATTGCAGTTATTTGATATGACCTATGACGAATATTTAGATCAGGTTTTTAATAATTCTTAAAAAGTATTAAGCGGTTTCTTTTTTTATTTTTTTTAAATCTGCTTCTGTAAAATAAGCGCATTTACCTTTTGTTGAATGGGGTTTTAGATTAAGGCTTTCAATTGCTTTTTTAATTTTTCCCGCTGATATACCGAGTTCTTCGGCTAGTTTACCGGTTGAATATAATTTTTCTTCTTTTGGCATGTGTTTCTCCTTTGTTTTTATAAGAAAAAATGTAAACTGAGGGTCAAGTTAAATTGTTTGAGAATATATGCTGCTTTTCTTTCACGCGAAAGAAAAGTAGCCAAAAGAAAGCGCCCGCAATCAGCCGCCATCGTGGCGGATATTGCGGGGATAGACTCGGGCATCCATGCCCTCATGTGGCGAGAAGTGAATTGTAAAAATAATAAGCAATCTATAAACATAATTCAGTTTTTGAAATTCTTTCTATTTCTATTAAAAATAAAAATCTGTATAATATATAATCAATATGCGCACCAGTAGGGCGCAAACTGTTTTCTTTCTATTGGCATGAAAATTGCAAATATAATAGTAGAACAAAAATTAAGGAGAGCGTATGAGTGAATTTGTGATACAAATTCCGAGTTGCATCGAATTTCTGTTCAAAATTCGATGTCCTATAAATGACTCAAAAAATACGCTCAACTTTTATAGGAGAAAAAATATGACAAAAAAAATTAAAATGATTTCGGTGGTTTTTTTAACAATCGCTGTTAGTTTTCAAATAACGGGACAAGAGAGCGAATCTGCCGACACGATAAAACCGGTAGCAGAAAGTGAGCCTGAAAGTTCAGTACCTTCTGTTGATTTGGCTGTTGACGCAGCTACAGATTACATATGGCGCGGAATTGATTTTTACGCGGGAAAATTTGCGGTCGATGAAAAAGATGAAGGCGCTTTTAACATGGCGACTTCTCTTATGCCGTCGATAACTTTTTACGCTCCTGTTGAAGGTGTTTCTTTTAATATTTGGATGGCTTGGGCACCTTTGGCAAGAGAAGCTGAAGACGGCGGATTAAAATATGCAGATGAAGTTGATTTTACCGCTTCGTATGAATTTGAAAATAAAGCGGGTTCTTTTTCATCTGCTTTTATTTTATACGCGTACCCTATGGGAAGTTTAGCTTCATACAGCGAAATTGTATTTGGTTACAGCGCGCCGGTAATATTTGGTCCTTCAATTTCTGTGGCAGCCGCAGACGGCATAGGCGGCAGTACTTTATTCTATAGTTTTGGCATAAGTCATTCTATTGAAAGCGGGGCCATTAGTATAGAACCGGGTTTGTCTTATAACTACTGGTATTTCAACGATGAACAGGCGCGTTCGGCTATTGACGGGCTTTTAAGTTATATTGACTTTTCTTTACCGGTCAGCTATGCCGTATCTGATAAATTTTCAGTTGGTTTAAGCGCATCTTTTATTTATAAGATGTTTGCTAAAGATGAAGATAAAACTATAAGCATTATAGACAGCTCAGAAATTGATAAGCAGAAAATAAAAGCGGCTATTACTTTAAGCGCGGCTTATAGTTTTTAATAAAAGGAGATTATAAAAATGAAAAAATCAAGTTTATTTACTTTAGCGGTTATTATACTATCCACTACTTTTCCATCGGGAGTCGTTTTCGCGCAGGATATAAAAGCCGCGGTTTCGGCAGAAGATGTTATGGCATACAGCTTTGACAATATAATATTATTTATATCTGCTATTCTGGTCTTATTTATGCAGGCCGGATTTGCCATGGTAGAAGCCGGATTAAACTCTTCGAAAAATGCCGTGAACATCTTATTTAAAAATTTAATGGATGTAAGCTTTGGCGTTTTGTTTTTCTGGCTTTTAGGTTTCGGATTAATGTATCCGGGTAGTGACTTTGAAGGTATGTGGTTTGGCTTTGGCGGTTTTGGCGCCGGTACAGAAGCGCCGAATATCGCGGCCGGAGCTTTACATCCGCAGGGCGACTTTTTATTCCAGGCGGCTTTTGCGGCTACAGCGGCTACCATTGTTTCGGGTGCCGTGGCGGGTAGAATGAAGTTTCATGCTTATTTAATATACAGCATTATACTAACCGCTTTTATCTATCCCATAAGCGGAATGTGGAAGTGGGGCGGCGGATGGCTTAACGCATTGGGATTTCACGATTTTGCCGGTTCACTGGTAGTTCACGCGGTAGGCGGTTTCGCGGGCCTTGCGGGGGCCATTATTCTTGGGCCAAGAATAGGAAAGTTTAATCCCGCGGGTAAGCCGCAAATTATGCCGGCGCATAGTTTAACATTAGCCTCTTTGGGGGTCTTTATTTTATGGATTGGCTGGTACGGATTTAATCCCGGTAGTCAATTAGCGTTTGCCGGTTCTGATAATGTTAGCGCGGTATTAATTATTGCTGTTAATACCACTTTAGCAGCAGCCGCGGGCGCCGCCGGAGCCATGTCTTTAACCTGGGTAATGTACAAAAAGCCTGAACTTTCTATGGCCCTAAACGGCGCATTAGCAGGGCTTGTTGGTATTACGGCCAATTGTGACGCGGTTTCAAATGTATCGGCCATTCTTATTGGTCTAATAGCCGGATTTATTGTGGTGTTTGGTATTAAGTTTCTTGATAAACTTAAAATTGACGATCCGGTAGGCGCTTTTCCCGTTCACGGTCTATCGGGCGTATGGGGTGGTATTGCAGCTGGTATTTTTGGCGGTAAAGATTTAACTGCTCAAATTATAGGTTCCATTGCCATACCGGTATGGGCCTTTATAAGTATGTTTGCGGTTTTTTATATCATTGATAAAATAATAGGCTTAAGAGTAACCAGAGAAGAAGAGTTAAAAGGTCTTGATATAACCGAACACGGTGAAGAAGCCTACAGCGGATTTCAAGTATTTACTTTAGAATAAAAAGGAGAAAACAATGAAACTAATTAAAGCAATAATTCAGCCATATAAGCTTACAGATGTAAAAGAAGCGTTAAGCAGAGTAGGTGTAACAAAAATGACTGTTACAAACGCTTTAGGGTGCGGTCAACAGCAGGGATACGATGAGGTATACCGTGGTGTAGTGCATGAAGTTCATTTATTAAAAAAAATCGCGATTGAAATAGCGGTAAATGAAGAATATGTTGAGAAAACTATAATAGCTATTATTGAAGGCGCGAAAACCGGCCGTATTGGCGATGGAAAAATATTTATTTCGAACCTTGAAGATGTTATAAGAATAAGAACACATGAAAAGGGAGAAGTCGCCGTAGGATAATAAAAAGCCTTTTTAAGGATTTCACACAAAACTTTTTGAAGCGGTTTTTTTAAACCGCTTCTTTTTTATTCTATGTTTAGTAATTTATTTAAAAATTGTATTGAGGCATCGCCTCATGACAGTCAAATAAGTATTCATATTAAAGTTAAGAATTCAAAAAGTATGTCCATTTCATTTCATAATTTTTCTGTTGTTCCCAAAGAAATAAGAAACAGATTTTTTAGTAAGCTATCAACTCATGGTAAAAAAAATGGTACAGGTTTAGGTAATTATAGCGCCATGCTTATTGCTAAAACCTTAGGCGGTGTTATTGAGAAGGGAACTTTTGTTACAGTGACATTTTAGTTAAATCCCAACTGCCCACATAATCAGGAAAATTTAATGCTTTTTCTAAGACGGTATTAAAATCATCGGCTGGTATCATTTTCGCGCCGAACCGTTCTATGTTCTTGGTATAAACCTGGCAGTCTATAAGATAAAATTTGGCTTTTTTCAAATATTCAATTAAATAATATAATGCTATCTTTGAAGCATTGGGTATTTCATAAAACATTGATTCGGCAAAAAATATTTTTCCCAGAGATATCCCATAAACACCGCCGGCAAGACTGCCATTATGCCAACATTCAAAAGAATGAGCATATCCCAATTCATGTAACCTGCAGTAAGCTTTTATCATGTCTTTATTTATCCACGTACCTTCTCTTTTATTGGCGCATTGAGATATAACTTCATGAAAAGCGGTATCTGCTTTTATATCAAAAATATTCTTTTGAATTGTTCTTTTAAGACTTCGGCTTATATGCATTTCTTCAGGAAAAAGCACAAATCTGGGATGTGTGTAAAACCAAAGTATGGGCCTTTCATCATACCATGGGAAAATTCCCATGCTGTAAGCGGTAAGAAGTCTTTCGGGTGAGAGGTCGCCCCCTACAGCTAAAAGTCCATCGGGCTCGGCTTCAGAAACAGGCGGGAAAATTATTTCTTTGCCTAATTGATATACGGGCATTAAGATATAGTTTTAAGTTTAGATAGTTTGTCTATTAAATGTAATACCCCCCAAAATCAAAAATATCCCTCAAATTAAAGAATTTCTTATATATTGAATTTATCATGGCTCAAATATCATACCCTTCATACATTAAATTATATGAATCGGGAGAGCTAAAAAAAAGAGCGGCCGAACTTTGGCGAATATATGAAAAATGCGTTTTATGTCTGCATGCTTGTCAGGTAAACAGGCTTGAAAAAGAAAAAGGAATTTGTCAGTCGACAGCAGAGCTTGTTACATGGCAGAAAGTGATATAATATTGAGAAAAAAAATAATGCAGTCGAATGTAGCAGAATACAAACACTACGCAAAACGACAGGGAATAAATGTTATCGAATAATTACACTTATTGAAGCGAGTGCCCGATAATTACTTTAAGAGAAAAATAATAGACATTTAAAAATAATTTGTTATTATTACTAAATGTCACATATTATTTAAATATGAGTAAAAATTAATCAAAAGGATATATTATGAAAAAGATTTCAATAATTTTACTGCCTTTCTTAGTTCAAATGTATTGTGCCAGCGCCAATGTAGCTCTGGTTGATTCTGCCGAAAAAGGGCAAATAGAAGACGTTCAAAAGTATGTCGAAAGCGGTATAGATATAAACATAAAAAATAATAAAGGTATAACAGCCATAGATAAAGCATCAGAAAACGGACATGCGGCAATTGTGTCTTATTTAATTGAAAAAGGCGCTAATGTTAACACAACAGATGATACCGGTTTTACGCCTCTAATGGCCGCTGTATGGCAGGGGCATTTAGAGGTAGTTAAGGTATTGGTAGAAAAAGGGGCAAACATAAACGCAGTAGAGAGTCTTGGACAAAATTCATTATACATAGCGGCTGAAAGCGGACATACTGATATCCTTAAATTTTTAATTGAAAACGGAGCAACTGTAAATATTAAAGATGTAAACGAGTCAACACCTTTAATCGCCGCGTCTATGAAAGGGCCTCTTAAGCTTATAAAAATATTGGTAGAAAATGGAGCTGTTTTGGCTGATAAAACAAAAAGCGGAACAACGCCTTTACATAAGGCTGCCGAAGGCGGCGATATGGATATTGTAAAATATTTATTGGATAATGCGGCTGATATAAACGCGAAAGATGCAAACCAATTTACGCCCTTAATGGCTGCTGTATACAAAAATGAGAATACCAATCTTGTAAAACAGCTGATAAAATCTGGCGCAGATGTAAACGCGAAAGATAACACAGATATGACAGCGCTTTTATACGGGGCAAAAAACGGTTATTCTTTAATAGTTCAATATTTAGTAGACAAGGGTGCTGATGTAAAGGCACAAAACAGCATAGGTACGTCATCATTATTGTTTGCCGCCAGTCAAAATTATTATAGCGTAGTAAAAACCTTATTATCAGGCGGGGCTGATGTGAATTCTGCTAATAAAAATGGTATTACGCCCGTTTGGATTGCCTCAAAAAACGGACATAGAGATATTGTTAATTATTTATTGAAAAACGAAGCTGATGTAAACTTAAAGAGCAGTTCTGGCACTACGGCTCTTATGAATGCTTCAAGTATGGGTCATACAGATGTTTTAAAATTATTGCTTAAAAAAGACGCAGATATAAATGCGAAAGATAATGAAGGTCTTACGGCATTAATGTTGGCGGTTAAGAATGGTCAAGTAGAAGTTGTCATGTCATTATTAGAAAAAGAAATTGATATTAATATTCAAGATAATTCTGGTAAAACCGCTTTAAATTACGCTGAAAGTACAAATAATACTCAAATTATTGAACTTTTAAAACCTCGTAATTAAAAAAAAAATAAGGAACATCTATAGGCCGAATTTTGTTTCTGCCGAAGCAGAAGGCAGCCATTTATCTTGTATTTACGTTATACCGTAAATCTCTTTGCTTTCTACCCGTTCTGTTCCTTATTAAAAAGGGCAGGGATTTTACAGAACTGCTTGAAATTTCTCTTAAGGGGGCTTGCCGTGCCGTTTTTTTCTCAAAAAACGCGGTGAGCTTTTACCTCGCCATTTCACCCTTACCTTTTGGCGGGCCTAAACCCGTAAAAGGCGGTATATTTTCTGTTGCGCTATCCATAGCCTTTCGGCTTCCAGATTTCTCTGGCCTTATTATCCCGTAGAGTTCGGACCTTCCTCACTCGTCTTTTCAAAGACGCCGCGCGGCTACCCGATGTTCCCGTCTTTATTATATATTGTTTTATAAAAGTTGTCTAATAATTTTTATATTTAAGTTTTTGAATAAAGAGTATAAATATATAAACTAAACGCAGATGTAATAATTAAAAAAAATGAGAACCAAATAATCGATTTATAGCCAGATATTGAATTATTTTTTGATTTTAATTTTGCTGATTCTTCTTTTACAGCTATTTTTTCAAGAGCATAATCTCTTTTTTTTATATTTGTAGTATCTATTATTAATTTAATTATAGTTTTCGTAAAATATCGTTTATCTGTCTCAAGTAAGTTTTCTTTGAAAGTATTTATTATAATTTTATTTTCGGGAACACTAAGTTTATTAAATGTTTCTTTTATCTTTTGCGCTCTTTGAATAGCTAATTTAAAGTTATAATCATTCAAGCTGGAACTGTCAGCGTAACCCGTAATCTCAATTACTTTATTTTGATTTATAAAAAAATCATTATCAATTTCAAGTTCCCGCGCGATTTCGGCTATTTTTTTTATTTCTTCATGCGAAAGACTAAAAGAATTATTAAGAAAATTTATCGTACCTAATAATTTATTCTGTTCATTCGCGTTAATTGATTTATTGAAAAATAAAAATAGCAAAAAAAATATAAAAAATGTCTTTTGAAAAAAATTAATTCGCATAAAGGCTTTGTGTCTTTAATTGTCAAAATGTCAAGCAGTATGAAACATCGTTAATTTATATTTATTTACAAATTGTCTTAAATTACCATCGATGCGTATGGCAAAGCCTAAAGAAAATGAAAATTTAACTTTTGAAGAAGCGTTAAAAGAACTTGAAGATATAGCGCATCTTCTTGAAGAAGGCAAAGAAACTCTTGAAAAGTCTATGGAGCTTTACGAAAGAGGAGTTTTGTTGAAAGATTTCTGCGGAAAAAAACTAAAAGAAGCCGAGGGAAAATGGATGATTTTAAGAAAGAAAAAAAACGGCGATACAGAAATTCAAGAAATTGACAACACAAAAATTCCCGATCCTAACGAAATAAAGGGCCTTCAGGAAGAAATGTTTTAATGGCAGAACAATATTCTCAAGTAATATTAAACACGCTAAAAGAACAGTTTAGCTCTTTAAAAATAAATATAGAAAATAATGTATTAATATCCCAAATAGAAAAAGCTGCCCTTATAACGGTTAAAAGTTCAAATAGGGTAATTACAACCGGCATGGGTAAGTCGGGTTTAATCGCAAGAAAAGCAGCGGCTACATTGACATCTACCGGCACCCCTTCTGTATTTTTGCATCCCGCGGACGCTCTTCATGGCGATATGGGTAATATTCTTGAAAAAGAAGTCGTAATTGCGTTTAGCAATTCGGGCGAAACAAAAGAAATTATTGAGCTTTTGCCGCATATAAAATTATTAGGGGCCAAATTAATTGCGGTAACGCAAAAAAAAGAAAGCACTCTTTCGAAATTTTCAGACGCTCCTATTATTTTTAAAATAACAAAAGAAGGATGTCCTTTAAATTTAGCGCCTATGGCGTCTACCACTGTTTCTTTATGTATTGCAGATGCTTTAGCTTCGGTTTTGATATCCATAAAGAAATTTGAAACTAAAGATTTTGGGCGTTTTCATCCTTCGGGAGCTTTGGGCAAAAAGCTTTTAACAAAAGTTGCAGATGTAATAAAGAAAAATGAAAATTTCGCAGTATCTAAAAAAACAAAATTTAAAGAAGTGCTTTCTATTATGGTATCAAGCAATCTTGGGGCCTTGCTGGTGGCGGGCTCTAAGGGGCACTTAAGAGGTATAATCACAGACGGAGACTTAAAAAGACTACTTGATAAGTTTGAAAATAATATAGATGAACTTATGCAAAAAAACGCGGATGAAATTATGACAGAAAATCCCGCATTTACTTATCCTGAATCTTTAGTTGAAGAGGCGTTGGCCGTTATGCACGCTAAAAATACTTATATTTTACCTGTTGTAAATAAAAAGAAAATACCTATAGGTATTATCCGTATGCACGATCTGGTAGGCTATACAAAATAACCATTGATAACCATTAAAGAGAAAAGTCTTCTTTTAAATCTTTTTTTAGTTCTTCTAAAGAATTAACAACTTTTTGCGCGTCTTCTGGTTTTAAATTAGGGAAGTTATTTTTTATTTCATGTAAGGTGGTTTCTAATGCATCTGTATTTTTTTTAAGATAACTCAACTTTAATTCTGAAGCTTTCGCCCTAAAGTTAGAAAGAAGAAGTAATGCGTTATCAAGCTTGGCTATATTTTTTTCTGCAAATAGAGTTCTTAGCGATGCTTTTATTTCTTTTAATGTATTATTGTTTTCTATGGCAAATTCCTGAAAACGTTCAGGTCCCGCGTCTAATATTTGAGCGGTTTTATCAAGCTCAATACGGGCCGCTCCGCCTTCTTTTTCCATTTTTTTTCTAAGCGTTACTGTTTCTGTTATATCTTCAATATGAACCATAATTTTTTTTATGTTTACATCGTTCCAAACTCTGTAAAATTCAATTTGAAGAGATCTAATTGATGAACCATCTTTTCTATCATATTCAAGAATATTTAATGGATTGTGATCATTTATTTCTTCATCTACATATTTTTCATGATCAAAGGCTTCTTCTAAAAAATTTGTTAAGAAATTTTGACTGCCTTCTTTACCGGGAAAAAGCAGTTCTGTAAGTTCTATACCTGCCAAATTTTTTTTACCGAATATTTCTGAACATACCGCTGAGTATTCCGATTGAATTTCAAAATTTCTGTCAATCATTAGAATGCCAATATGAACGTGATCTAAAATATCAGCTAACTGTTTTTTATCGCGATCCTTTTGCATGGTTCCCAGACCACCAAAAATGAGAGCTAAAGCTATGGTCGCTATATCAAAAGTACCCATAAACAACGGGTAGCTTAAGTGTAGTTCTATCCAATGGCTAAAAAAACCGGTTATATGATTAAAAATACTTTCATCATAGTTTCCTGTTTTGCCGTAAATATGACCCATAACCGCAGCAATGGGAACCTGCAGGCCCGCAAAAAATCCGAATATAATATACGAGTTTTTAAATATGTTGTATGTGTATAAATCAGTAAAAAAGGCTTTTAAAAAAGCCTTAAACTGGCTTAGCATATCGGCGCTTATTGATGGAGCTTTTACTTTATTTTTCATAATAGGTTATTAAATTTATTTGTAAATTAGATATTAATTGTTATATTTTTAACTAGACATGTCTTGTCGAGCCTTTTACAATTTCGCTTTATACAAAAAAACCTTTTTTGCAAAAAAATGTTTTTAAACTGGACAAAATGTCGTTAATATTAATATATTGTTAATATAAGAGGTAAAGCATATGAAAAAGTATATTGTATTGCTATTAGTATTCGTATTTTTTGGCACGCAAGCATGGGGTGAAACTGTTTATGTATCATCTTTCGCGGCCAATATTCATTCTGACGCGTCTTTAAGCGCTTCTAAAATTATGAAGTTAAAAAGAGGCGATAAAATGACTGTTATTAGCAAACAGGGCAGCTGGTTAAATGTTAAAGCAAATGACAAAACAGGCTGGATAAAAGAAATGTTTACGTCTGATAAACCTGCTGGTGAAAAAGTATCTATTTTAAGCATGGCCAAAACAAATGTAAACGTTCATGTTAGAAAAAGAGCTTCTGCTGATGTAACTGCCGCTTCTGCTCGTGGTCTTCGTGAAGATAAAGAAATGGAAGCCAGACTTCGAGCGAAAGACTCTGGTAAAATAGATCCGGCGGCTTTAGATAGTCTTGAGTTAATGGTTTTTAGCGAAAATGACTTGTTTACATTTTTAGCAGAAGAAAATATTCAATAAAATAATTAAAAATAAAAAATATTTTTTGACAGGGTTGTTGTAAAAATAATTCTGTCAAAAATATTGTTTTTACGAAAAGTGAAAACGGGGGCTACGTGAAAAGAGGGATCTATTTAATACCGTTCTTATTAAGTTTATTATTTATATTATTCTCATGTTCATCTACAGATAAATCAAGAAAAGAAGCCTTCGAAAAAGAAGCCGATATCCGTCGTGAAATAAAGCTGGGTAAAGCCATAGCGCTTAAAATTGTACACCAGTATCCGTTATTAAACGACCCAAAAGCAACGGAATATATCAATAAAGTGGGTAAAAGTGTTGCCCTTTTCGCGGGTAGAAGCGACTTTGAATATTACTTTGGAATTTTAGATACCGACAGCATAAACGCGTATGCCGCCCCCGGCGGGTATGTGTTTATAACAAAAGGCGCTTTAGCTCTTATGGAAAACGAGGCCCATCTTGCCGTAGTTTTAGCTCATGAAATTGCTCATATAAACTTACAACATATAATAAAATATATGCCGCCGCCCAGAGATACCTCAAGCGTGGTTGATAGTATCGCAGCTGTTTTATCGGCGCAGGGTACCATGGTATCTGCCGCTATGAATCAGGTGGCAGAACAAGCAGTAAAAGTATTATTTGAAGAAGGTTATAAAAAAGAAGACGAAAGAATGGCCGATATAAACGCCCTTTCTTACGCGGCTGCCACGGGATATTCTGCCCATGCCCTGCCCAATTTTATAAAAAGAATAGATTCAGTTATGGGTGAACAAGACGGTAAAAAAGCTTACAACACGCATCCTTCACCAGACGAGAGAATTTCATATTTAAACACAGCAATTATGACACAGGGTTTTGCTGAGCAAAGACCAGATGCCAGAGCCCGGTTTTTAAAATATATAAGCCATTTGAAAAAACCAAAATCATAAAATATTTATAAGAGTAAATATACAGGAGTACATTATGTTAAAAAATAAAAAAATATTAAAAATAAAGCGAAAGTTACTAAGCATTATAACAATAGCCTTTTTTTTAATAAACGGGAGTTCAATTTTCGCGGGCTTGGCCAGTACTAATTATAATTATATTAACGATTTAATAGGCGACCGCGCTACCGGTCTTGGCGGAGCTTTTTCGGCTATTTCTGATGATCCTTCAGGGGCTTATTACAATCCCGCGGGTCTTGCTTTTGCTTTTGATAACCAGATATCACTTTCAGTAAACACATATAAAAATAAAAAAATGATTTATGAAGAAGCGATATTTAAACAAAAAAATTATAATCAACATATAGAATCTCTTTATCCCAGTTTTTTTGGAGTTATTCAGTCCATTGGTCCTTTGAAAATTGCCATTACGTTTATTAATATAAATAATGAAATTTTAGACCAAGATGATTCAAATAAAAACTTAGTTGTAGTAGAGGACGATGGTAGTAAATATAATATTGATTATCATATCAATTATAATAATACAGATAACACGGCAATGGCAGGTTTAAGTACGGGTTTTTTTATTTTAGATAATTTAACTGCTGGTATATCTTTTTTTGGTATAAGGCGTCGTCAGGAACAAATTCAAAATGAAATATTTAAATATATTGAAGGTCCGAGTGGTGCATATCCAGATGAATCGTATTCAATACAAAATTATTATCAAACAGATATTTCATATGGTATTTCAGGTAGGTTTGGTATTCAGTGGATGCCTGTTACCAGTTTTTCTGTTGGCTTAAATGCTGGTGGTGGTTTGATACCTTATTATAAAAAGTCTTCCCAAGTGGCTGAACCAAGCGCAGTTATATTGGTAAATCGTTTTAAAAAACCAGAAGAGCCCTCTGAAGAAGATGCAGGTTTGCCTGTAGATGTTAGATTTGGCGTTGCATTCTTTGCCAGTAAGCAATTTTTAGTTACAGCAGAAGCAATTGCTCATTTTGGTACTTTATATTTTAATACAACTGTTAAAAATACTATTAATGGCGCTATTGGAATGGAGTACTACTTAACAGATGCTACACCTTTTAGTCTTGGTTTTTTTACTAATTTCGCTAATACGCCTGAAATTGTTAAAGAAAAAATAAAACAGGATATGCATGCAGATTTATTTGGTATTTCTACCGGTATTAGCTTGCAAACTAGAAATTCATCTATCAATTTATCAGGCTTTTATCAATTTGGCAATGGAGAGGCTAAAATAACAGAGATTGGTACATTAATTCAAAAAGTAAAAATTCAGATGTTTCAAATTGGCCTAACCGGTAGCGCTAAGTATTAATATTCCAAAGTTTTTTATTTGGAGATATAATTTTTAATATCGTACGGCTATAGCCGTGTGATGAAATAATTAACCTTGTTTTACTCCACCAACTCTAGCCGTACCCCATTAAATTATTTAAAATAGTTTACTTTGTACAAATAAAATGTAAATCTGTTTATGTGTTTTGGCATAAGCGCGATAAAAAATATTATGAAACTTTTCTTATTTTAATATTTATTCTATTAACCAACTGCACATCCAGTTCATTAACAACCGCGAGAACAGCTGAAAAATCAGAAGTGCGGTTAAAAACGCAAGTTGGCAAGATAATATATCCTTATCCTTCTGATGTTCCTGGCTTATATTTTAATGATGTTGTTATAAGCGCAGTTATAGCTTTTCCTAAAATAGAAATGGATTTAGAGCTTAGTACTGCAGTCTTTAAGAATGGCTTTGCGTTAAAAAAATTTATTAGCGAAAAACCGTATCCGTTTGCTATAAGAATAGCAGGAGATATTCTTTTATTATGGAAACAAATATACTCTACCATGAAAACCGATATAATTATGAATTTTGTAGAAAACGATAAAACTATATATGGCGGTATTCGTTCATCCGTAAATAGGTATAGAATTCGTGACTATGATGAAAATAATAAAGAATATATAGATGACAGATATTTTGTTATTGATGCAGGCATCTTTAGCGGAATTTTTTTCTTAAATCACATTACGATTGAATTAGGCATGAATTATATTATATTTAATGGTTTAAAAAGTAATGCTCATGGCATTTATCCTCCATGTTGTATAGTCCCTACTTTTGGGATTTCAGTCAAGTTTTAAATGGTACGCTATTGTGGTATTCAAATCGTTATTTTATTAACGATATTATTAAACCACTGCACTTCCAGTTCACTGACATCTGCCAGAACAGCTAAGAAATCAGAAGGCAGATTAAAATTACAGGCCGGTAAAACAGAAGTTTACTCTTATGATGGTAAAATAAAAAATTCTATTTATAACACAGATGCCGCAGTGAGCATAGTTTATGCTATACCAGAAATTGGTTTAGATTTGGAATATAATACTACAGGTATAAAACATGGCTTAGGATTAAAAAAGTTTATCAGTGAAAAACCTTTGCCTTTTTCAATAAGAACTGCGGGTGAATTTATGATAGGTTGGAAAATGAATTTTGTTATAGGAAAGACTGATATTATCATGAACTTTATTGAGAGCAATTTTATTTTCTTTGGCGGTTTGCGATCGTCTTATTTAAGATATAATATCTTTGGTGATTATAATGAGAATACTGGTAATTATTCAGGCGGTACTTTATATTCATATATTGATACCGGTATATTTAGTGGGGTTTCATATTTAGATAAAGTTACGATCGAATTAGGCTTAAGCTATATTGTTAACGCAAAGTTAAAAAATATGCCTGAAGACTCTAATCGGTTTTGTTGCTGGGTACCAACAATTGGTTTCGCTGTTACTTCCAGGATATTTCGTTAATTAACTCAGATGAGTCTGTTCTTGTAGAATTGACTGCGGTACTTACCTGATAATAAACCATTAATTCACATGAACAGGGTTTAATAATACTTTTAATTTCATCTTCAGATGTACCGGTGTTTAACCATTTTTTCTGAAACTCTTTTTCAACAATGAATGGATGTCTTTCGTGGCCAATGGCTTTTGTGTTTTTATTGGCTGGGGTTGTTATAATGGCGGTAGTGCAAATTTCGGTTATGTCTTCTTTTATAAATTTGTATTCGTCAGGCTTTTTCCAGATGCTGAAAATACCCCCAAGGGCCAGTAATTTATTTTCATCTTTCATTTTAAAATAGTAGGGTATTTTCGCGTTTGTAGAGGTTTTTTCCCATTCATAAAATCCCGAAGCGGGTAAAAGGCATCGATGATGCTGAATAGATTTTTTCCAGTATCCGCTTTGAAAGATTTTATCGTCTCTGGCGTTAAATGTTCCGCTTAAAGGCGGCTTTGTAAAAGTCTCTTTAGAATGTGCCCACCACGAAGGTATAAATCCGAAGCGTGCTTTTTTTATAATTTTTGTATTATCATCATTTTCAATTATAATGGGTACAAACTGAGAAGGAGCAATGTTATATCTTTTATGAGATAACATCTCTTTTGTTTCAAAATCAAGCTCGCCTTGAATTTCAAAAGCCTCGGTTATTTGACTTGTGGGAGCCGCCAGCGAATATCTGCCGCACATAGATATAATATACAAAAAATAATTGTTTTATAGGAAAAAAAGAATTAGACAGGATTTACAGGATTTTATCTATTCGCTATCTAATTTTTTTAAGATAATTTTTTTATTAAAATATAAATTTTAGTATTTTATAAGAAAGACATATCTAAATTATTATTAATAAACTTGCGTTGGGTTGGCGGTATAAATGACACGGAAAAAAAAATAACTTTAAGGTTTTATGAAGAGCTGTCAGATCTTTTGCCAGAAAAATACCGAAAGGTTTCTTTTGAGTATAAGTTTGCGGGCAGTCCGTCAAGATTTCATCTTGAGAAAAAAATTAAACCTTTTACCAGATGTCTATTATGCAATAACCTATTAGAATCAGTTGATAAAAATAAAATAAGACATCGTCTTGAAGATAACACAAGAAAATATTATAGTGAATTTTATATCTGCAAAACTTGCGATAAAATATACTGGAAGGGTTCTCATTATGAGAGGATGAATACTTTAATTGAAAAACTAAAGGGAGAGTTAATAGGATGGTACCCCCCTGAAGCGATTGGAATATTTTCAAAATAATGGTCTATACGAAAAGGCAAAAAATTTAATATATTTCTTGATATTGTTGGTTCTCTATCTTGAATAATA
>JAOUOS010000015.1 GCA_029880285.1 Spirochaetia bacterium | reverse complement strand
GATAAAAATATCGATGATACCGAAGAACAAAATGAAACAGATGAAATTGTATTAAAAGAAGATTCATCTGATGATTTTTTTAAAGACGAACCAGAAGAACCTATCTCTTTATCAGATGATGAACTCGGCAATATACTTACTGAAACCATAGATGAAGAACCCGAACCTGCCAAACAAGAAATTATTAAAGAACCTAAAACAACTTCTGATGAAACATCCATTGAAGATAAAAATATCGATGATACCGAAGAACAAAATGAAACAGATGAAATTGTATTAAAAGAAGATTCATCTGATGATTTTTTTAAAGACGAACCAGAAGAACCTATCTCTTTATCAGATGATGAACTCGATAACATACTTACTGAAACTGCTGATGAAGAAATCACTCTTCCTGAACAAGAAGCTGTTGAAAAGCTGCAAATAACCCAAGAAGAACAGCCAATTCAAGATATATTAGCTGAAGAGATGGACGGTTCTATTTCTTTTTCAGACTCAGAATTAAATGATGTCTTGGCAGAATCTGAAAAAGAGATAGAAACTGAAGAAACCGTGTTTGATGCAGATCATAAACATTCTCCCCAAATATACCCTATTTTAGAGGATGATGTTTCAACAAAAGAAGAATCACAGGAAAAACCTGATATCATAACTAAAGATTTATTTGAAAAAAGTAGCAAAGAAAACATCGCGCTATCTGTACCACTTGAGATGAAATCAAATCACGAAGAAGAAGAAGAAGAAGAAGAAGAAGAAATATCTGATACTATCGATTTTAAACCCCCTGAATCATTAACTGCTGAAGATGAGGGTGAGGCCGAAGATGAAATAATAATAGATTTTGAAAAAGAAACTGCTGAAGTCGAAGCTTTTGACACTAGCACTAGTCAAGTTGATGCTTCTATTACTGCGACAGATGAGACAGAGCCTTTTGCAGCAGATGATACAAAAGAACCGCCGCTACAGGCTATAAATTCAGATGAAACGGATGAAATGCCCATTGCATTTTCTGAATCTGAACAAATTGTCGATGCTGCTTCAGATGCAAAAGATGTTAAAACAGATATAATACAATCTGACGAAAAATCATTAACTGAAGAATCAATAAAAACTGAACCGATTATCAAAGATTCAGAAGGAAACATTGATTTACAAAAAGATTCTCAAGAATATGAAAAAATTCCAGACAGAGAAGATTTAAGAAATATTATTTCTTATTTAGATGTACTACTGGGAGAACTGCCTGAAAACACTATTAAACAATTTGCTGAATCTGATTATTTTAAAGTCTATCAAAAAGTTATGGATGAATTAGGCCTGTAAACCATGGGATTAAGAGAAAAAGCAATCGATTATCTTCAAAAAGAAAAAACTCAGCAAACCCCTGATCTAGCGTTAACACCTGATAAAAAAAATACTGATGTAGCTTCGGAACATGATAAATGGGATGAAAATATTTTAGAAAATATAAAAGAAGAAGGGAAAATAGATAAAGAAAGTCTTCTTAATAAATATGTACCTGATGACAGAAGCTTTTTATTAGAAGGCGATTTTGATGGAACAATTCCTACCGCCTCAGAATTTGCCTATCAAAATAGAATTGAAGCTTTGTTAAATTTATTTGAAATAATCAAAGAATTAGGATTCATTGAAGATGAGGATGAATTATGGAACACTCTTTTATTCTCGCTAACAGGACAGCTAGGCATAAAAAAATCAGCGGTTTTTTTAAAAGACAAGGATATTTTAACTCATAGAGCTTCAAAGGGATTTATTATTGAAGATAATTTCAAGCTGCCAAGACGAAGTGGAATAGAAAGAATTCTAAAAAAAGATATCTCAATCCATTATGCAAAAACAATGATTTCTGGTTTAGCGGGAGACGAAAAAACATGGCTCAACTCTCTTGACGCTGAAATTTTAATACCTATACTGCGCTACGAAGATATAGTCGGCTTTATAATACTAGGCAGACCCCTAACAGGAAAAGATTTTAATTTAGATGATTTATTATATGTCAAGCTGCTAGGAGAAGTCTTAGGCTCTTTATACGAATCTATAAACCGCATTGTTTATGTAAATAGACAGGCAAAATTATGGAATGAAAGAGAATTAAAACATAAAAACTTAATTGAATTTTTGAATCTGCTGGAAATAGAAAATGATGAAAAAGTTATTGAGAGTAAGTTTCTTGAATTATTAGAAAACAATTACGCTGTTTCTCTATACATTTTTTTAGCCAAAGAGAAAGACAATTTTATACCGATATTTCATAAGGGCTTAAAAGATAAAACCATTGAGAAATTTAATATTCCGCTTACAGAATCATGGATAATTGAAAGCCGAAATCAAAAACAATGGTATAATTATGTTGATTTTAAAGATAATCATCTTCTTGATGAAAGATTTTCAAGTGAAGATAAAAAAATTATTCAGTCAATGTACGTTCTTCCCATGTTTTTTAATGGTCAGTTAGACGCACTTTTTCTTTTATTTGAAGTTAAAAAACCTTTAGATAATGATGATCTTTCTAATTTACAAATGATTTTAAATACCTTTTACTGGCAGGTTCAAAGCAAAGCACTTTATAACAAATATCAAAGCCAAATTAACGACCTAAGGCAAGACCCCCTGTATCCTTTGAGAACATTATTTGAAGAAAAAGAAAAAGCCTGGACAAATAAATACATCCCCTACTCTGCTCTTCTTCTAAAAATCGCAAATATTGATCGATTAAAAAATACACAAGGGGAAAAAAAGGAACTGGAATATAGAGGCTCAGTTAAACAAATCTTAGAAAAAAACATATCAACCGAAGATTTTTTAGCAGAAATATTTCCCTCTCAATATTTATTAATGCTTAAAGGCAAAAAGCGATCTGACACATGGCAGATGAGCAAGTTAATACAAAGAGAAATTAATAAAATTTATCCTAAAGAAGAATTACGGCCAATTTTAAATTATAGAATTATCGATAGACCTGAAACCCCTTTACCAAAAATAGAAGATTTTCTAATAGATTAATAATCTTTATCTTAAATTATTTTAAAAAATACCGATAACTAAAATAGTAAAGATATTTTTTATTTAATATTAAAATGAAAAATTTTATAAAAATTATTACAAAGCAGCGAAGTCTATTGTTTTTTTTATGTCTTCTTTTTCAAACTACAATTCTATTTTCAGAAGATATACTTAAACAAAAATATGATATAAGAGGGAATAGTACCGAAAACTTTACCAGTTCGAATCTTGAACTTCAAATCTTTTCAGAAAAAAGAAGGTATTCAGTTTCAGAAGATATTATCTTAGATTTATCCATAACAAATAACAGCGAATATCCGGTTACTTTGTATATGCATAAAAATTACCTAAAAAACTTCACCATTATTGTTAAAGACATGGCTGGCAAAAGTATGCCAGCGAAAGATATATCATTTTTTAAAGATTATGGAGACTATAGAGATCCTTTTTTTCATAACTATACAGCGACAAATTTTCATTCCAGAGCCATAGTAATTCACAAAGGTGAAACAATAAAAAGAACTCTTAAAATTCAAGACATAGTACAGCTTGAAAAATTTGACAAAAAAAAGATAAGATATGACATCACTGCGTATTTTTATCCAAATCCTGAACAAATGCCTTCTCTTTTTGTTAAATCTGAAAATATGCTTTCTGTATATGTAACAACAGAAAAAGAATATTTACTATCTAATAATACTGAAAAGCTGCCGGCTTTTACGATGAAAAAACTAGCGATCTCACCAAAAGAAATTGTATATCTGGCCTTAAGCGCTGAATATGAAAAAGACTGGCCAAATTATTTAAAATATATTTCTATAAGAGATGTAATTAAAGATTATCCAAACTATGCCAGACGATATATGCAAGCGCAGGAAAATGAAAAACAATTGATTATTAATGATTTTCAAAACTATCTTATAACAAGAGAAACACATAAATTGGTAAAGTTTGAAATAATAAAAGAGATACCTGAGAATAATATTTCTACAGTAGGCGTAAAAGCGGTAAGAAAAGTAGAAGGCTTTGAAAGAGAATTTTTTTATACTTATTACTTGACAAAAGCAGATAGATTATGGTATATTACCGGAATAGAGGCTGCTGTTATAAAGTAGGCAAAAATGACTGATATACTTTCGCAAGATGAAATAGACCAGCTATTAAACGCGATTTCAAGCGGAGAAGTTCAGGCAGAAGAGTTATCTCCTCAGGCTGAACAAAAGAAAGTTAAAATCTACGATTTCAAAAGACCTGATAAATTTTCTAAAGACCAGATAAGAACCGTGCAAATGATGCACGAAACATTTGCTCGTCTTACAACTACCGCGCTTTCTGCAAAACTTCGCGCGATGGTACAAGTTCATGTTACCAGCGTAGATCAGCTCACCTATGAAGAATTTATTCGATCAATTCCAAACCCTACTACGCTTGCGTTAATTAATATGGATCCATTAAAAGGTTCTTCTATTTTAGAAATTGATCCGGCTATTACTTTTACTATAATTGACAGATTATTTGGTGGAGCCGGAGAACACTATAAATTAAGCAGAGAACTTACCGATATTGAACTTTCTGTCGTTGAAGGTATTGTTGTACATATACTAGGTAACTTAAGAGAAGCATGGTCCACTGTAATTGATCTTAGGCCGCGTCTTGGAACAATTGAAACTAACCCGCAATTTGCTCAAATTGTGCCCCCTAATGAAATGGTGATGTTAATTACATTAGAAACGAAAATAAGCGAATCTGAAGGTATGATGAATTTATGTATACCTTATATCACAATTGAGCCTATAATTCAAAAACTTTCTGCTCAGTATTGGTTTTCATCAATAAGAAGAGGTGAATCTGAAGTAAATAAAAAAATAATTCAGGGACGTTTAGAACAGGTACAAGTTAATATTTCTGTTGAAGTAGGCTCAGCCGACTTATCTTTTAATGAAATACTAAATCTTGAAAAAGGTGAAGTTATAAAATTAAGTAAAATGAAAATAAATGATGACTTCATTTTTAAGGTCGGTGAAAGGCCAAAATACAAATGCCGCCCCGGAAGAGTTGGATCACATATAGCAGTTCAAATTGGTGAAGATATTGAAGAAATACCGGATGAATTTCTTACTACCAGCCGCTCACGCGAAGAATATTAATTATACTCTTTTAGCAGATAAATTAATTCATCTGATTCTGTAACTTTTAATGCATCATTTTTTATTTTTTTAGCATGTGGAACATTTTTTAGATACTTTACCAGATGTTTTCTAAATTTTATAACTCCGCTTTCTTTGCCGTAAAATAAATTAGATAAATGAATATGTTCAATAATTAAATTTAATCTTTGCTCATAGCTTATTTTGTTAATTTCTTTTCCTGAAAATATCCATGGATTACCAATCGCTGCTCTACCAATAAAAACACCGTCTACATTAAAAATTCTTATTTTTTCATGAGCTTCATTTAAAGACGTTATATCTCCGTTGCCAAAAACCGGTATAGAAATTTTCCTTTTCAAGTTTCCTATTGCCTCCCAGTCGGCTTTGCCGCCATAACCCATCGATCTGGTTCTCGCGTGAAGTGTAACAGCGCTTGCTCCTTCACCTTCTAAGATAAAACCAATCTCTAAATAGTTTTTACTTTGCAAATCCCACCCTAATCTAATTTTTGCTGAAACAGGAACTTTTAGTACTTTAACCATATTAGATATAATTTTTTTTACCTTATCGGGCTCACGTAAAAGTCCTGCCCCGGCACCTTTTAACGCTATTTTTTTAACAGAACATCCTAAATTTAACTCTATGCCATCTGGTTTTAGGGTTTCTATTTTTTTACAACTTTCGGCGATAGTATCAGAATCTGTTCCAAAGACTTGAAATACAACAGGACGCTCTATTTCTTCATATCGTAAAATTTTTAACGTCTTTTCTGAGTTTCTCTTAATTGCCTCGGTAGAAACAAACTCTGTTACACTTATGGCAGAACCCATTCTTTTGCACAATATCCTAAAAGGTGAATCTGTATATCCCGCCATGGGAGAAAGAGCCGTGAAAGGTTTTTTAAATTTGTTATAAAAGTTTTTCATATAATTGATGAATTTAAAATAAATTTTTATTGACCTGTAAAATTCTCTTCATATTATATATATTAATAATAAATAAAATATGAATAATATTACAAGATATCTCGACAATCAAAAACAAAATAAAAAGAAAATAATTATCTTTACTATTTTTATATCTCTTACTCTAGTTATAATGTCATGCAAGCCTAAAAACCATGAACAATTGGTTAACGAAGCAAAAATTAATATTCAAAATGAAGAATATGATAGAGCAAAAGATTTACTTAAAAAAGCGTTAGAGCAAAAAAAATCAAAAGAAGCTTATAAAGAACTGGGGAATTTATACTTATTGGCAGAAGCAAATTACGATTTAGCAGAACAGTTTTATATACTTTCTTTAAGTTTAGATGAGGACTATATCAATTCAATTCATAATATGGGGTTAGTCTATATAAAAAAATATGAAAGTAAAGATGAAAGAAATTTTAAAACGAAAGAAGGGCATATAGAAACCGCAATTAAATGGTTTCAAAAAGCTTTGGAAAAAGATAAAAATTTTGAATTGAGTCACATTGAACTAAGCCGTTGTTATCTTTATAAAAAAGATTTCAAAAAATCCATAGATTATATTGAAAATGCCATTAATCTTAACGAAAACAACCCAATTTCATTCTCTTTGGCTGGTGAAATAATTTTATCAACAAACAATAATTACAAGCAGGCTTTAGAATATTTTGAAAAATCATATGCTATTTCTAATTCAATACCTGAAACCTTGTTTTTTTTAGCAAAAACACATAAAAAATTAGGTAATGAAGAAAAGTCTTCAGAATATTATAAAATTTATATTGAATTATTAAAAAGATTAAATACCCCCTTTGAAATTATAAAAAGAGCCGAAGCAGAGCAAAAAAACCTTTAATCTTTTTGTTTTTATCTCTCTTTCAAATACAAGTTTTACCCCCTTTTTTACCGAATATATACCTATAAGAAATACTTATAATTAATATATTTACTCGTTATCTTAATTAATAGTTATTTTATAAATATATGAAAAACAAAAATTCATTATTGCAGCGCCTCTTAAACTGGACAAAGCCTGAAAAAACAGATAATCAGCAATTAAAAGAAAATAACCAAATTTTTAGAAAATCGTATGAGAACAGACACTCTATTTCAAATAATAAAAGAAAAGGTTTATTGGGCAAAGCTCAAAATTATCAAAAAGAAAATGTATCTTCTTCAACAATTACCCAAGAACCAGATATCGATTTTTCAGATGAAAATTTTGCAGACTTAGAACGTAGTTCAGGATATGGATATCAACCTGTATCAGGTATAGAGATATCAAAACCATTTTCAACCTATAACGAAGAGGAACTTACAAGAAAAGTTATACCACCTGAAGAAAAAGCTAAAGTGAAAGAATCCGAAGAAGATTTTTCAGACGAACAACCTGAAACTCAAAAAAAACGTAAACGTAAAAAAAGAACTTCCAAGAAAGATATTATAACCCACAAAGCTCATGAGATTATCTCAAAAAACAGTCCTTACAGCCATTATTTCAGAACTTTATTAAATGCAGAGAGATTTCTGGCAGAAAAAGAATATGATATGTCTTTAGAAATGTATGAGAAACTAATACAAAAGATCCCTAACAAGTCTATCATTGATAAATTAGAGCAAAATATTGAAGATATTGAAGATTTTCTTGATGAAGGCGCAGATTCAGAAAATGAAGAAGGTGAGAATAAAATTATTGTTCAACTTAAATATCCTGAAGAAGAAAAACCAAAACCAGAAAGTCCTGAACAAAAACCTTCCCCTTCACCAAAACCTTTTGCAAACACTATTATTGAACTGATAAAAACTCCAGATAAAATTCCTTCAAAAGCATCTGAATCTCAGGAATTGAAAGAAACACAAAAAAATGAATTCGCCAGACCAATAGATGAATCTCAACCGGCGCAAGATTCTCAAAAAGATTCTTCTGAAAAAACCGATAAGCCATTGGAACCAGAAGCTAAATTGGAAAAAAATGATGCAAACGATTTCGCTAAGCCAATAGATGAATTTCAAAAAGACGAAGATTCTAAAAATACAATACCAAAAGATACCGCAGGGCCTTTTGCCCCTGAATCTAAAGAAGAAGAGAAAACCGAAGAATTAAAATCAATAGTTTCTGAAAAACCTGAAGAAAAACAACCAGATGAGAAACCTGAGAATGTCATAAAAAAAATATTTAATCAAATATCAGAGGGAATTTTTCAAATTCAAAAAGCAGCTTTTGAAACTGAAAATATCGAAGTAAAATCCGAAAATATACAAATTTCAGGTGAACCAAAATCAAAAGAAGAAAAACCAGAACTTCCTGAACCAGAAGACACCGCGAAACCTGAAACCGAAGAAGAAAAAGAAGAAAAACCAGAACTTCCTGAACCAGAAGACACTGCGAAACCTGAAACCGAAGAAGAAAAAGAAGAAAAACCAGAACTTCCTGAACCAGAAGACACTGCGAAACCTGAAACCGAAGAAGAAAAAGAAGAAAAACCAGAACTTCCTGAACCAGAAGATACCGCAAAACCAGAAACCCAAGAAGAAAAAGAAGAACAACCAGAAACACCTGAACTAGAAGACACCGCAAAACCAGAAACCCAAGAAGAAAAAGAAGAACAACCAGAAACACCTGAACTAGAAGACACCGCGAAATCTGAAACCCAAGAAGAAAAAGAAGAAACTACTGAAATTCCTGATACGAAAGATATTTCAGAGAAAAATCATATACCTTCACACATGCCAGAACCATTCACTGCTCAGGAACCTTATTATCCACAGGATATACCTGATACACCGGATATTATGCCCCCAATGACAGGCAGAACAGAGGGTGTATTAGAAGAGCCTGACATGATTCCTGAAATAGGTCACGAGCCAGAGCCTTCAATACCACCGGCAGAAGAAGAGAAATCGAACGTGCAGGAAATTAGAGGAGTATTAGAACTTAAACCACCCGATCAAGAAGACATGCCTTTTTTAACTTTAACTTATGATTTTACCCGAATCCCTTATAAATCTGTTTTGTCTAAAGATCATAATATTTTAGAATACGCTTATTATAAATATAAACCTATGCTTGTAAAAGCTCATTCATTTTTAAAAAGAAAACAAATTACTCAGGCGCTAAATTATTATCGTGTCATTCGTGAACAAAATATACCAAGAGAGTTTAAACGAATGATTGACAGAAATATACAAGATATAACCGAATATCTTGAAAAATATCTAATGAGTATACAGGAATAATTTTCTGGAATTAAAAATTTTTTATAGTATTTCTTCAGGTGTTTTTTTTACTCTACTGGCTTCATTTTCAGGTTCTTTTAGTGACAGAGTATTAGAAGCATATTATAAAAAATCAAGAAAATCAATCAAAAATAAATGGAAATACATTCTTCGAAAAAGATCAGTCTGCAATTTTTGTCAAAAACCAATTAATCCTTTTTATTTAATTCCTATTTTTGGATATTTTATAAGCAAAAAAAAATGCTTTTTGTGCCAAAATATAATTCCATGGCGTTATCCAATAGAAGAATTTACAGCCTTTGTTTACGGTCTTATTATTGGATTTTTTCATCCTGATATATTTTATATTGTAAGTACGGGGATATATTTTATTATTGTTTATTTGATAATACAAACCGATAAAAGCTATTTTTTAATTCCTACCGAAGCTATTTTTACGCTTCTTGTATTCGGTTTATTTGAAATTTTTTTAATTCGCGGATATTATATAAAAAAATACGGACAAATACTTGATTTAATAAGCGCGTTTTTATGGTTTTTTATCTTTTATTTAATAAAAATCGCATCGAAAAATAAACTGGGTTTAGCTGATATCAGACTAACTTTAGCGCTATGCATGCTTATCGGTTATCCTAAGGCTTTATTTTTTCCCACAGCGGCTTCTTTTTCAGGGATTATCTATTACGCAATAACAAAAGGTAAAAAAGCCTTTATTAATAAAACAAAAGTCCCTTTTGGAGTTTTTTTAGGTTTAACTTTTTTAATTTTCAGAATCTTTTAGTTTATATTCTTCTAAATTTTTTATATAATTTTCAAAAAATATTTTTTGTATATCCGAAAAGTTTTCATCGTATATAGGAATTATACTTTTCTTTTTTTCTGGTATTTTCATATCATGAGGTTCTTTAATAATATACTCCAATGGTTTTTCTGCTTCTCTTTTATGCGATACTTCATTTTTATTTTTTAAGCTCTTTTTATATCTTATAAATTTTTCATTTATTTTTTCGTATTCTTTTGTTAAATTGGCCGTATCGTTTTTAGTTTTAATGTTTTTATATTTGTCCGTTAATTTATTAATTTCATCAGCTAAATTTTGCATTTCTTTTAACGCACTTGTTTCTTCAAATTCTTTTTTAGCCATATTTCTCTTTAAGGTTTCTAAAACTTCATTCTGTCTTTTCGAAATTTCATTGATATAAGCTTTTTCTATGTCTGATAACTGTTGACTTTTTTGGGACTCATTTTCAGATAATTCTTTTAACTGTTCGCTTAATTCTTTTTGCCCCTTCATCGCTTGATTTAATTTTTCACCCGCCCCTTCTGCCCCGACTTTAGCCATTTGCATTCGCATTTTTCCCATTTCTTTTAATAAAGAAAGGCTTGCTGAATTTAATTTCCACTTTAATGATTGACCATTATTTTTCGCAGACAAACCTAAATTTTTTTCTACAGATTCCTGAATTTGTTTATAATATAAAAAGGGAGCATTTAATGATTTATTTAATTCATTTTTTATCATACCCATTTCTTTTACTTCTTTTATTAAAGTATTTAACGCGCTTAAATAAGAATCTTTTAATATCGACACATCTTTACCGAAGTCTTGTATTGTTTCATTCGTTATTGAAACTTTATTTTCAAGATTTTTTTGTGTGCTTTCTTCTAAAACCCGTGCGATATCATTAACTCGATAAGCGGTTTTATAATAAGCTGTTAATGCTTTTTCTGTATCTTCTGTCCCTATTTTTCTTTTTTCTTCATCTAATTTATGAAGCCAGCTTCGCAAATTTAAAATCATTTCTCCTGTATCAGATATTGAATTTTCTGCTTGTTTATTATTCAAATGATTTATAGCTGAATTTGTATTTTTATTCCAATCTTGTTTTAGTTTTTCGTCAGGAGTTATTTTTACATTAATTTTTGAAATTTGATCATTAATTTCATTTTCATACTGTTCAGCTAATTTTTGAAGCTCTATAACCGAAGAATTAATATTTTCAATTTTATTTTTTTCTGTTTGAAAAATATCTTTTTCTTTACTGAAAACAAGCTTTTTTTGTACATCGCTAATTTCTTTAATCTCATTTTCAATCATTTTCTCAATCTGAGAAATCTTTTTAACAGCCAATAATTTTTTAATTCTTGCCAGTGAATTTTTTAAGCTTTCAAGATACTCTTTTTGCGTTATCTCATTGATTTCTTCCTGTGCCTCTATATAGTCCTGCGGTAGTTCTTTCATTAATCTTGAAAGTTCTTTTTCTTTTTTAGCGATCTGTTCACTTAAAACATCTTTAATATTTTCGAGAGCTTCTTCTTTTTCTATTTTCTCAGTGATATCTTCAGTTGAAATATTTTGGTTTAATTGTTTATTTATTTTTTCTAACTGTTCTTTTATATTTTGCCTGTTTTCGGTCCAGTCTTTAAGCGCTTTTTCGGTTTCATCTGTATTTTCAGTATTTAATAGAGATTTTTTTAAGATTTCTGCTATTTCTTTTTCAGATTGACTATATTTCTCTTTAATAGATTCAAGATTTAATACCATCTCGTTGTAATTCTTATCTTCCCATTTATTTTTTTCAAAAACATTATCAGGAAAATGAACTTCAATAGGAACAGATACTGATGTTTGGCCTTTAGATAAATTTTTCTGCCAAAAATATTTATTGGGTATTAAAGAATTATCCCTTACTCCCATAATAACGGTTAGCTTGTTCTCATTAAATTCCGTAACCGATATTTCTAACTCATCTTCCCAAATCTTTAAGCCTTCTTTATTAATTTTATATTTCTCAAAGGAAACAGGAATTTCTTTATTGATCTTATTTTCTGAGAAAATATAAATTGAAAATTCTTTAATATTAAAATCTTCTTCAAGGCTATAGTTCCACTTTAATACGCCTTTTTGGGGCATATAAATATCTATTTTATTTTTTTCTGATGTCCGTATTTTTATCTTTGGCTTTATATCTTCAATTGTCCAAATTTCATACACTGGACTTTTTTGCTCTATTTTTTTATTTTCTCTCATTGAGATCAAATGAAACTGAAAATTTTCTTTTTCAATATTTTCATAAAAAAATAAAAGTGAATAAGTATAGTTTTTATTTTCTTTTTTTTCAAGTATAAACTTTCTTTTGTTCCAGTATAAATCTGCTATAGCATCTGTTTTTATTTCTATTTTTACTCTGCTGCCATAATACGCGCGAATATAATTATTTTTCTCTGAATAACTTTTCATTCCTGTATACTTAGGCGGGATAATTAGAAATGTTATATCCTTAAAATACGCGGGGAATTCTACTTCTATCTTATAATCTTTAGAATATAACTTTTTAATACCCTTCAAAAACACAGCTCTATAAGAAAATTCTTCGGTTAATACTGGAATTTTTAAATTAAATTCATAAAGATTTTCTTTATTTTTTAAAAACGATACATTTTCTTTAGCTAAAGTATAATCTGAATTTTCTTTTTTAATTTCAAAACCTATAAATTTATAATTATTATCCCGAATTGTAGCCCGTATATCTACAGTCTGACCATAAAAATAAAAAGCGTTTTTTGGTGTTATGCCAGCAATATCTTCTGTAATTATATTTGTTTTATTTTTATATAAGTCAAAGGGTGATATATCTAATAAATTTAATATTGTATAAATTAAAATTGTCGTTAAAGATATAATTAATCTTCTTAAATTATAATTTTTTTTTATTAGCTCACTTAAAGAAATATTTATAAATATCGACTTATCTTCTTTTGACAATTTTTCATTTAGAATACTTTCTGTTTCAATTTCTACTTTCAATTTATCATAATAATATTTCTTATTTTCTATATCTAAAAGTACCTCGGGTGAGTATTTCATCCATTTTTTATGAAACTTAAATAAATCTTTAGCTTTTCGCAAAGCCTGTTTTTTCAAATCATAATTAAATAAAAAAAAGAAAATAATAGGTATGAATAAAATTACATCTACAAGAACTGTTCTGCCTTTATCAGTAAACAAAAATATAACTTCTAACAAAGAGAATAATGATAAGAATAATATATATAAAACGAAAACAAAAATTAAATTAGAAAAAAATATAATTTTCTGTTGGCCCTTTAAAAATTTTAACTTACCTGTATATATCATTTTACTTAAAACATAATAAATTTATTTTGCAAATTCTTTTTTCTCTTGACAGTGCATTTGTGGTTTATAATTTCACCTAAATTAAGTTATTTATTCTTTTAGAATAAGAAAATCTTTATGCTTTTTATTGTAAAGAAAAATAACAAATAAACAAAAAATAATTGAAAAGTAGATAAATGTAAAGGAGAATAAAATGCCTGCCAGAAGAAAAATTGAAAAAAAAGAAGCCTTAGACCATTTGAAAAGTATCTATCAGCTTTTTTTAAAACGAGGAGGAGATCCTAAAAGATTTACCATCCGACACTACAATATATTAAATGACAATTCACATATGTATATTGATGTATTTGTGAAAAAATTAGGCGGATGGAACAAGTGTCTAACTGATGCTGCTATTCCACTAGGCTTTAGACAATACAAAGAATTCAGCAAAGAAGAAATTGCTGCGTACGTAAAAAAAGTTTACAAACAATTTCAAACTGCTGGTAAAAAAGACGTGAAATATAAAGGACAAGAAAAAACATTTAGAATGAAAGACTTTCAAGACTTTAATGAAGCTCTTGGAGGCCGATTTTCTCTTGCCGTAATATTAAAGAGATTTGGTTCATGGAGTAATTTATTAAGAGACTTAAATATTCCAATCGGCAGAAGCCGCGGATTAGAACATGACCAAATTGTAGAACACGTAAAAAAAGTTTACGATCTTTTTAATAAAAAAGAATCTCCAGAAAAAATATTTTCAAAAGAAATGTATGAAAAACATAATTTTGTAGAAGATGTATATATTTCTTCAAAGTTAATTGAAAGAAGATTTGGTACGTGGTTGGGCGCAAAAAGAAAAATGCGCATTAGATAAATTGAGACTAAATTTTAATAAAAAAGGGGCGTTAGCCCCTTTTTTTATATTTAATAGACAAAAGAAATACCAAAGCCAATAAAAAACTGAGAAAGCCATATAACAGCGTTATCATATGAGCTGTAATCATAGCTTTGTGTTTCATCCGCCGGAATAAGAGCATCATTAGAATATTTTAACGTAACTAAAGATTCTTTTCCATTTATTGTTGTTTGACCCTCAATATCATCCATTCGTGTTACATCAAAGCCCGCTTCAACAAATATCTTAATATAGTTTGTTATGTCAAATTTTGTGCCGCTTTTTAAAACAAAACGAGGCGCGATAATATTTTTAAATGTATACAACTGTTCTTGACCGCTTGAATTTTGTTTTAAATTGATTTCACACAATGCGACACCTGCTTCAGCAGATAAATAAAAAGTTTCATCGTCTAAATTATCAGCAAATGGGAAGAATTTATAAGAAAATACCGGTGACATTAAACTTATATCAAACAGCCAAGAGTATTCTACATTGTTAATTTCTTTTATTATTATTGGTTTTTCATAAGGAAGTAACGCGGCAAAAGAGAAACCAAAATAATGACGAAAAAAAGGACTAAAATATAAACTTATATTTGAAAATCCCATACTCCTTAAGTATGACTTTCCCTTTAAATCATATTCTATACCTTCATGCTCAGCAGAACTGATCATCTTTTCCCATCTTTTGTCAAAAGTATCTAAAAATCGTTTTGATAAACCAGCGGATAAATCGGCTTCATAATTTACTGCTAATACCGGCGTCGTAAAAGATAACAATAATAGTATAATAATTTTATTACGGATTTTCATATTTTACATTTGTGTCTTGAAATTGCATATCATATAGTTTTTTATACGTACCCTTTTGTTTTAAAAGTTCTTTGTGCCTGCCTTTTTGCACAATTTTTCCGTTTTCTAACACAAGAATTAAATCTGCGTTATATATTGTTGAAAGCCTATGAGCGATTACAAAAGTCGTTCTATTTTTCATTAATTTTTCAAGCGCCTTTTGAACTAATCTTTCAGACTGTGTATCAAGAGCGCTGGTAGCTTCATCTAATATTAATATTTCAGGATCTTTTAACAATGCTCTCGCTATTGAAAGTCTCTGTCTTTGCCCTCCAGAAACCATAAGTCCTCTTTCTCCAATTTGTGTATCATACTTTTCGGGCATTTTTTCAATAAACTCATGAGCGTAAGCCATTTTTGAGGCTTTAATAATTTGACTTATATCAATATCTTTTCTTCCATATGCAATGTTTTCTTTAATTGTACCGTTAAAGAGAAATATTTCTTGAGTAACTACGCCTATTTTTTTTCTAAGTTCTTTTAGGCTGGTATTTTTAATATTAATATCATCAAAAGTAATCATTCCGCTTATTGGATCATAGAATCTGGGAATTAAATCAACTAAAGTAGATTTACCGGCACCGGAGTGCCCCACAAGAGCGACTGTTTTACCTATAGGAATAGAAAAATCAATATTTTTAAGTACAATATCATTTTCTTCACTGTATTTAAAATTTACTTTTTTAAAACTTATAGAGCGGGTTAATTTATCAAGCTTAACGGGATTTTCAATATCTTTTGTTTCAGGTGGCATTTCCATAATTTCAAAGATTCTCTCACCTGCAGCAACGGCTCTGTGTATCAGGTTATACCACGCAGCCATTTGTTTTATAGGGCTTAATAAAACCAAAAGAGTAAATAAAAAAGCCGTAAAATCTCCCAAAGTATGTTCACCCTCTAAAATTTGAAATCCACCGTATAAAAGCAAACCTACAACTATAAACGAAGTCGCGAACTCAACAAAAGACGGACCCAATGTATGAAACAACCGGTACCTATAGGTCTGTAAATAAAGATCATTATTTATCTTACTAAATGTTTCGGTTTCATATCCTTCCATCCCAAAAGCTCTAATCACCCTTATACCCGAAATGACTTCCTGTAAATGGCCGTTTAGCTCAGCTAACCTGCTTTGCTCATTTGTTGTGGCGCCTTTTACTTTTTTAGCTATATGATTTACCGGTAAAAGAACAATAGGTACTATAAAAAGAACGACTAAAACCATTTTGTAGCTGATTATAGTTAAAATAGCAAAGTGGGTAATTATAATAAAAAAATTAATTAACGAAATTCTTAAATCATGTGATATAGAATCAGAAACCACTGTAACATCATTTATTATCCGGCTCATTAAAATTCCTGTTTTTTCTCTCACGAATAAAGAGACCGGTAATTCTAAAAGTTTTAAGTATAATTTTCCCCTGATATCTCTAACCGCTTTTAATCCAGTTGAAACAATAAAATGTACCGCACCCCCTAAAGAAAAAAGCTTAAATAAATACATTGGCATTACCGCTAAACAAACATATACCAAAAATTTAAATGGTTTAATGTTTACAAAAATTTCATTCGCGTATAATTTAAGTGACGCGATTAAAAGGCTGGCTTTTTCAAAATAGTTTAGCTTTTGAATGACACTATTTTTTTTTATATTATTTAAACGAATTATTTCTACTTCATAAAAATTATTTTTTTCAAATAAAACAGAGATCCTGTTTGAATACTCGCTTTTTACTAATAGTTCAAGATCTTTATCTGAAAATTGTAATTGAAATGGCTTATCTTTTCCAGAACTTATTATATCAAAAATAGGTTTTAAAGAAGTTAATGAAGCCGCGTTAAATATAGAAACAAATAATGATAAAAGAACTCCAATAAAAAAATTTTTTTTATATGGCCCTATGTATTTTAAAATTCTCCAATAGACTTTAAACATTTTATTTGTTTTTAACTCTGCCATTATTAAAATCTAATTTTGTTTGAAAACGAGTTTTTTATTTTTAATATGGTATATGCGCATTTGTTTAAGTCTGCCAGCCTCTACCTCTAACATAGGCGCGGGTTTTGATATTTTGGGTTTGGCATTGAATATTAGAAATAAATTTATTATTAACATGAATAACACATCTATAAATAAACACTATTTAAAATATACAATCTCTGATTTTGTAAAAAAAACCTCACCTGATTATTTAACCTATTATAAAGATAACGACTTTGATAGTCTTTTTTTTCAAACTTTTTTCTATATTTTTAATAAAGCTTCTTTACCCATACCATATATAAGTCTTGAAGTTAAAGTAAATATACCTCCTGCCAGAGGCTTAGGCTCATCATCTACTATTATTTTAGCGGGAATGATATCGGCCAATGAAATTTTAAGACACAAATACAATAAAGCTTTTAATTTATTCAAAATTTTTTCTTTTGCAGTCTCTTTCGAAAAACATCCTGACAATATAGCAGCATCACTTTGGGGAGGATTTGTCTTATCCATAAAAGATTATAAAAACCAGTGGCAAATGCCTGTTAAATTACGATTTCACGCTCCGCTTCAAATGGCAGGAATTGTTCCTCATTTTTCGTTAAAAACAAAAAAAGCTCGAAATTTAATATTGAAAAATATATCTCTTGATATTCTTGCCTATCAATCATCAAGAACGGCACTTTTAACCCATTTATTATCCCTTAGAAAATGGGAAGATGAAGAATACTCTCTTTTGAGATACGCAGTACAAGATAAAGTACACCAAAACCAAAGATCCACATTAATTTCGGGCATGAAAGAAACTTTTGAAGCATGGGAAAAACTAAACTGTAAAGGATACTTTCTATCGGGCTCTGGAACTACTCTTTTAGGTTTTTGGGATAAAAAGACAAATTTAAAGAAGTTAAACCTGACAAAAGCTATGAAAGATTTGAAATTAGACGCCTCAGCTATTTATCCGAAAATAGATACTAAGGGATTAATCATAGAACCAAATTTTTCTAAGTGATTACCGGCATTCTAGCCCTGCTGACAACAGTTCCTGGAAAATAAAAGTATATTATTTGTTTATAACTTGCTTTTTTGTTTTCAACCATTTTTCTACTTCCCCATTGACATAAGCCTACACCATGCCCATATCCTTTACCTGTAAATTCTAAATTACTGCTTATTATTTTTAGATCAAAAAAAGTTGATTTTACATCCAACTTTTCTCTAAAAATATCAGCTTTAACAATTTTTGAAGCGCTGCCTGAGAACAAAGCTATTGACTCAGCCCTGCCTGAAGTAGTTTTCTTTTGTATTTTAACTGATGTTATCTGTTTTACTCCGAACATCTTTTCTAATCTATTTATGGGAATAGATTTCTTCCAGGAATATTCCGGTGAATCTTTACAAAATCCTGTTTTTTTACCTGTTAAATACGCAAAAGATTTCTCCCATACTTCTTTCGCGTCTTCTGTATGCCCCCCGCAGGCAGAATGAAAAAAAACCTCAGCAAGATCTCCGCTAAACATTACCACTTCTCTTGAAGTTTTCAAAATTGCTTCTCTTAAATTTTCATCATTTTCTATTTTTCCGCCATATACCTGATGTTTTGTGGTTCCGTCTATATCAAATATTTTGTCTTTATTTTCTCTCATTCTTTGGTAAAGGTATGTTCTGGCCACAACCGTCTGCGCTTTTAACGTTTCTAATGGCCATGAAGCATTCATTTCATGCCCTACCACAGATATTAAGTATTCTTCTTCTGAAATTAAATTAATAAATATATACTTGCCATTATCAATACTTACTTTTAATCTACCAATATAGATATTATTTGCTATTTTAAATTTTTCTTCATGACCCCTAAATTCACCTGAGAAATCAGGCTTAATGATACCTTCACCCTGCCCTTTGCTATTATTATCTTTTATAAAAATATAGGGCCCCATAAAATCAATTTCTTTCGCCGCTCCTTCATATATTTTAACCCTTACTATGCGAGCCTTTGTTGATAAACTACCATATTTTCCTGAACCGTATAAATAGGGACTGCCTTTCCATCCTGAGGGAGATGTACACTGGTTTATTAATAAAACTATAAATACTAAATATATAAATCTAAAAACGAAAAATGCTTTTTTTGCCATAATTTAATATCGGTCTAATTAAAAATGATTTTATGATTAAATTTTATCGTTATTTAATATTAATAATTTAAATACTATAATTACCAATTCTGGCGGTAACATGAAACTTCAGTGATATTCCCCTGGCATGAAAAAGGAAGATTATACCAGCTGCCCATTCTTGAATCTTGTATGGCCAGTCTTCCCAAATTTGCTATATCTTGAATAAAATTATCTGTAAACCTAAGAATAATACTTACCTCTCCCTGCCAATTCCAGTCTGTTTTACCCATTCCTTTTATCTTTAACTGATAAGATTCAAACTCAGAGTTTCTTACATACACCATAGAATCTTTGGCTGCCAACTCCATTTGAAATGAATCAAATTCAATCATTCTTAGCTTATCTTCAAGAGGAGCTAGTACACTGCCTAAAAAAGCTTTTTGAAAGAATAGTTCTTCCATTTTACCCCTTGAGCCTTTTAAAAAAACAGTCGCATTAATTGATTTTTGAAATTCTTCAGGACTCATTCCGCTCATTTGACCTTCAAAAACACCTGATATTGTAGAGTAAAAATTTCCTGATGCTTCAAACATTTTATAAAATTCATGCATTTTAAATTTTTCTAAATTTAACTTAAAATTATGTTTTTTAAGATCATCTAACCTTAACTCATAATTTCCTAAAAAATCACCTGAGGCAAGATTAAATTGAATAGGATCTAAACTGATTTTTTTGTTTTCATAAAATACTTTAGACTTTAAATTTTTCGCTTGTATATTATTATACTTGAGTTTTTCAAACTTTATAAAACCTTTAATATCAATATTAGGTGAAATTTCTTTTTTATCTTCAGCGTAAAGGTTAAACCTCGGCCATACAAAGACTGTTTTTTCTTGACTGAGTAGTTTGTTAATGTTGAATTCATCACCCTCTATATTAAACTCAAGGTTAATTTTTTCTTTTTCAACATCTCTTAGTTTCGCGCTAAAATTTACATCATGATTTAAAATGTTTACCAAAGATTCTTTTATTACAGCTTCATTATTCTTAAATTCTAAACTAAAATTTGATTTTAAAAGCAATGCTAAATTTTGATAAGTTAAATTAACATTTTCAAAAGTAGCATTTATATACGGATGTTTATTCTCTTTTTGGTATGAAATCTCGCCTTTCATTATACCGTTAACATCAAAAGGTAGATTAAATTTTTCCTGAATTGATTTTAAATCTACAACAAAGTCTCCTAAAATTTTTTGAAAATCTCCTTTTACGATATTAAGCTCTTTACCTGAGAAACTATTTTTTCCATCAAGAACAAGATTATATTCAGAGGTTGTTAGAAAATCTGTTTTCATATTATAATTATATGTTCCCGAAATTTTAACAGGCATTTTAAATGTAGAATCTTTTTGATATAGAGTTTCAAGATTATTGGTTTGAATTTTCAAATAATTTTCACTATCTGGCTTATTAGACGGTATTTCAACATTTACGTTCCCATCAATATATAAAAGCGGAATTTTAATTTCAAACGGCTTTAAATAGCTAAATGTAAAATTATCAAAATCCAGATTAATTTTTCCGTAAGGAAAGTTTAATTTTTCAATCTCAAGAGCAAGTTTTTCAAATAAATCTAAAATATTCTTTTCTTTTTCAATTTGCCAAAACACATCTGCCTTAACTTTTTCTTCTTTTGGTAATTTTAAGTCAATAAGTAACTTTAAATTATTTTCTTCAATATCAGTTTCAATATCAAATGTATATAATCCTGTTATAGGATAGTAATTAGCTGCCTGCCAATTTAACGTAAGATTATCAATAGTTATATTTTCAAGAGAAAATTCTTCCAGTTTTAGTTCACTTTTTTCTTTTAAGACATCCGGTTCTTTCATGTCTTTCAATGATTCTTTTTCATTAAAAAGATACTGTCGTACATAAGGAACTCTTTGCCAGTTTATTTTATATTTTTTTGACGTTCTATCCTGCAGTACATTTATAGTGGTATCTTTTAACTTAACTGAACTTATCCGCAGTTTTTTTTCCCATAAAACAGCCGGATTGATATATAATTCAATGGCTTTTGCTTCTAAAAGTTTCAAACTAGATTCGAGTAATAAAGAATCTTTATTACTATTTTTCGAGGGGTCTATATCATAAATAATAACATCGTTAAATACAATACTGCCGTCAAAAGAATATGAAATTGACTTAATTTCGATTCTAGCAAACAACAGTTTTTCTATTTGATAAACAACAGTATCTTTCCATTTCTCAGGAGGATATTTTATATACAAATAACCAATAATTAAACCAATTACAAACAAAAACAAAATGCATAGATAAGCAAAATACTTTAACAACTTGAAGGAAATTTTTTTAAGCATTTATCATTTTTTTTATTTATTTATACACGTCAAGAAGTTCATAGATCCCACATCAATGCTTGTACCCGTGAAAACGGGTGCTTGTGACCGTTTTCAAAAACCATTATTATTTATTAAACTATTTGACACCCTGTTTAAAAAATTAAATTATATTTTAGCATATTAAAATATATAATAAATAAACAATATTAATACAATTGATATATAGGAGAGTACTATGAAAATAAAAAATATTTTACGATTAACAATATTATTGGCCATATTTGTCATTATTAATTGCGGTTCAACGCAGCCTCAGGTAAAAGAAGAACCAAAACCTGAACCTGAAACCAGTACTAAAAGCACAACAGAATTTAATGTAAACGATGTAAACATAAAACTGGCTAAATTAACTTTAGAGGGATTTGCATACAAGGGTACTCAAATAAAAAATGAAATCTATGGATCGTGGGTAAAAAATTCGGTACCGGTATTAAAAGAATTACTACAAAAGCTGCCGCCGGGATATATTTTACAAATATCCGGCCATACCGACGCAAAAGGACCAGAAGAGCCTACAGGCAATAAAGAAGGAAACATCGCTCTTTCAGAAAAAAGAGCTGTATTTGTTTATAATGCCTTAAAAAAATACGGTATTGATGACCCCGCTATAAAATATAGAGGTTTGGGCTCAGCTGAACTAAAAGATTCAAATAATCCTAATTCCTCAGTAAATAGACGTGTTACTTTTGAAGTTATTTCTGATCAATAAATAATGATTGAATATTAATGTATAACTAATTTCATAACAATGTGATTAATGATATAATGAGGGGCATTGAAAAAGAAAAAAAAAAATCTTTCTGTTTTAATCTTTTTTTTCATCCTTATAATCATTATACTAATTACACGCGATTATTCTGTAAAATTTCCTGAAGAATTATTAAAAACAGCTGAAACTTATAATATTTTTGTAAAAGAAGCCGATGTAAAAACCAACTTTTTCCCACTGCCGCAATTTAAAATTGACAAGTTAGAATTTAAATATAAAAACAATCATGAATTTGTATTTGATAATATTACTTTAAATCTTGATATAATTGATTTAATTATAAATAAACAACAAAAAATATCAAGCATAGAAGTTAAAGAATTTACACTTAGAGTTTTAGATACACCCGAATCTATAGATTACATTTCTCAGCCATATACAACAGTAGAAATGATAATGGAAGAAGTAAGCCGATTAACATCACTAATACCTCAACAATTTAACCTTACGAAATGGCTTGAAGTAAATAAATTTAATCTTTTTATTGATTCAATTTCAAAAGAAAAACCTCTTCTTACCGTAAATGATTTCTTCTTAAAAAAGCAGGAATATTTAAAACCTTATATTGTAATTCACTCTGATTATAACTTAGGTGAATGGATTCATGGAGATGTTAATATTGATGTTTGGAAAAATGGAGAAGAAAATAATAATTGGTTAAAATTAGTAGAAATTTATGTAAATTCAAATTGCGACTTAAACAAATTAATTAAAACTTTTCCACAAATGTCATTGCTGTTAAAAGGCAAAGCTTCTTCAAATCACTTTATTTCTATGCAATTTCCTTTAAAAAGACTGCTGCATTCACATTATATTAAAGTAAATAAGTTTTCTGTTGCTGACGCAAAAAATCCTGAATATTCCTATATTGATATAAAGCCGATAAAACCTTTAGAAATAAGAGCCGGCGGATATGCTGATATTGATACTTTAAAATTACAGCAGTTTAATATTTATTTAGATGAAACGATAATTTCAGCTGAAGCCGACTGGAAGTATAAAGATTTTCTTTTTGGCTTGCAGTTTATTCCTAATTCTCAAATTCCATGGAATACGGCTTCAAAATACTTAGGCACATTTGTGCCTCTTAAAACTACAGAACATTTTAAAATTATGAACGGATTTATAGTTCCTGTAAAACTTACTTATAACCCATGGGAACAAAAACTTTTTTATGAATTTTATTCTTCTGTTAATATACCCATAATTTCAGAATCCGCAAAAATGAATAAAGAAAAGAAGTTTAATCTTCAAGGTTACTACTGGGGATCAGAAACAGGTGTTAAGTCTTCAGATGTTTATTTAGAGTCTAATTTTATGCGCCTTATTGTTCACGACATGAAAACATCTTTTAAAGAGAATTTAACAATTACAGGCGATATGGAATCCCAGTTATTTTTAAATAATATGATTGATGGTTCACTGGGAACATTACAGCTGCAAACAAGGCTAGACTGTGTTATTAAAGGTATTCAATGCAAAAAAGAAACATTCCGTTTAGAGGGAGCAAATCTTAAAATACCGGCAAATACGGCTATTAAGTTTTATAGGTTCTTAAATATCAATATTCTGGCTCATCTAAAACGCCCCTTTGAATCAGGAAAACATATTACAATAGAAACTGCTCTTTTTCGAGGGTATCTTAAAGATAGTAAATTTTTTATAGAAGAGGGATTAATTAAAAGTTCTGGGATAGGCGAATTTAGGCTGTCAGGAACTTTTAATCCCTTTGAAGGCAAAGGAAAATTAAACTTGCGCTTTTTACCATTTCATATAGAACAAATTCTAGATCCGATACCTATAGTAGGAACCGCAATTAAAAAAGGACTTGATTTTACTTCTTTAAATTTTCATATTACAATACTAAATATGGAACCATCACTTGAAATATTTTCAGGCCCTTCTAAAACTTCAAATTAAAGATTTTGCTTGAGACTCTAACTCTTTTTATCAATATGTACATAATATAAATTAAATGATGCAAAAACCAAAAACTTTATTGGCCGATCCCGATAAATCTCTTAAAGAGATAATGATAGATTTATTATCTACAAAGATGAATATCGATTACGCGCCAACTATTTATAAAGCTGAAGAATTATGTGAAGAAAAAGAATATAATTTGTTAATATCTGAAATAGACTTTCCGGGCGAGAATGCTCTTGACTTTATAAAAAAAGTCAAACAAAGACTACCTAATATCATGGTGGTTATCATAACAGGAAAAGCAACTGTCGAAAAAGCTGTTTCTGCGCTTCGACTGGGTACGACAGATTTCATGCAAAAACCCTTTTCCATTGAAGATTTAGCCTTAATGATCGATAGATTTTTTGCGATAACAGCGAATATGAAAGGTGATTATGACCTTTTAGAAAATTTAAGCGAAGAAAAAAGAACATTTATTCTCAATACAAATTTTAACCTTATTAATTCATTCATTAATGAAATAATAGAAATAATAAAAAGATTTATTGGATCTGAAAAAAAAATTACAATGGGCATAAGGCTGGCTTTATATGAAATGCTGATAAACGCAATGGAACATGGTAATTTAGGCATTACATCAAAAGAAAAAAAAGAACTTATTAATTCTACGCCTAACTATCTGGAATTTTTAAATAAAAAAGCCTTCAGCGTTCCCTATAACAAAAAAAAAGTATGGTTTACTTACCATTATAAAAATAAAAAAATCTCTTTTACAATTAAAGATGAAGGTAGCGGTTTTGATACATCTAAGATTTCACAAAATAAAGAAGAATTTTTAGAGGGGCTAAGCGGCCGGGGTATTTTTCTGTCAAAAATACAAATGGATAGTATAGAATATAATAAAATAGGCAATAGTGTAACAATGACCAAAGATTTAAGCCTAATAAAAAACTAATTTTGGAACCTTGCCCTGAAATGACATAATAATCCCTTTATCATTAAATAAAGCAATATAATAAACAGTTTTTATTTTTGGCTCAACACTAGAAAGACCTTTAAATTTTTTGCCATCTAAATACTCCATTTCAAAGTCATTCCATTTTAGTTTATTACTTAAGCTGGCCCTATTTTCCCAAAGATTTTTATATGACTTTAGATCAAAATGAACAGGTTTTTGATATCCCTCTAAAAATATTTTACCCACACTTTGAATTGATTTATATTCAAATTGGCGAATTTGTGAAGTTTTACTTTTTGTTTTTTTCTTAAGAATTAAATTCACACGCGAGTCAAATAAAATCATCAATTTAAAGACATCGTCTTTAAAAATATACTTATTGCTTGAAAAAGTAAGCGAATACTGATTATTTTCTTTTTCTTTTGACCATTCCGTAGTTTTTTTTTTATATAACTCTTTTTCTAAGAAAATTGTTTTATTCTTATATCTTTCACATTTTTCTTTATATTCGGGCTTAGTATCTTGACAAGAAATATCTAAAATGCTGTAAAATAAAATAGCCGCTTTTTTTAATTCATGCTCTCTAATATATTTATAAAACAAATTCACCGCTAAAGATATATTTTCATAAGAAACAAAGAAACTATCTTTAATATCATTTATATTTATATCAACTTGGCTCGTTTCATCAAAGCGGTACGATACCCCATTTACATCATCCTTAAATGGATAAAATTCTTCAGAAAATAAATAATTTGATAAACCTGAAAGTAAATAAATAAAGATAAAAATATTTCTTTTAATAATCAACTCTTCCGCCTATCATAAATTCATAAATATGATTTTTATTGTCTGTTTGCATAATAGAAGTATAAGCTTCATTAGGATTAAACACGGCCCCATTTATAAATATAGAGAAATATTCTTCTATATTATATTTACCTTGTATTTCATATTCATCACCAAAATAATTACTCTTTTTATTTTCTTGAATATTTATTTTATTCGCGGTTCGAAAATGAACATAACGCGTCAACAGCTCAAAATTTGAAAACGCGTATTTTATTTCTATCCCCTGCCCTAATATACCATAAAGCGAGCCTCTGTAAGACAGACCGCCTGTGTTATCTATTATTAAAGATGTAAATGAGTTTGAAGCTCTGATGTCCTGAAAAGAATTAGAATGTATTCTGTGCGTTATATTTCCCGTCGCACCTTTCACTTTTAACGCGAATTCTAAAGCTTCATACCGAAAACCCAGCCATAGATCAAACAATCCAGCTTTAACATTGGTTGTTTCATTATTGGCACTATCATCGGTTTTTTCTCTTATTTTTCCCGAATTATAAATAAGTGCCAATTCAATAAAATATTTATTTATAAAAAATTTATTATGACAACCCACCCAATTCAGTTTTGCCCAGTCTGCGTCATAATTCAAATCTAAATCTTTTTGGTAAACATAGTAAAATTCTAACGAATAATTTTCATTAAATGATGTTTTACTGCCCCATACATAAATATCATTATCATTAAAATTATAATTGCCAAAGCCTTCACCGAAATTTTCTTTTGAATTATCATAGGCTTTTATATAATAAATATATGAATTCCAAAACCCCTTAAATATATCATAGCTCATCTTTATACCTGTACCATCACTGGCTAAAATATATCCGCCGGGAAGACTAAAAGGCTGCAAACCCAGCGCGAACTGCATTTTTTGTGATAACAGCGCGTACGTTAAATATAAATTTCTTGTTTTAAGATTAATTCCCGCGCTGCCCAGAGCTCCACCTTTAGTATCAATATTATTTATTACACTTTCGCCAAAAACCGTAAAAATATCGAAAACTGTTTTAATCTCTATATTCGAAGAGACTTTAAGTAAAAATCTGTTTCTTAAAAACAAATCTTGATATGTTACATATTTTTCAGTTATATCATCTTCAAAACTACCGGGAAAAACATTCTTACTCTGAAAATGCCAAAGTCTGGTCCTAAAAAAACCTGAGAAACTTAAGTTTTTTATATTCTTATCTAGTTCAACATTTTCTTCCTCTGCGTATAAATTAGGTGAGAAAATAATAGCTATGAATAAAAATAATATATAACTAAACTTCAATTTACCTTTTACTAACTTTCGCATTTTTGTTTATTGATTCATATGTTCCTGTAGCCATTTTTCAATAAGGCCCTGCCGTATTAATTCACCTACCCATAAATTAATTTGATTTTTTAAAATAATATCTCCAAAAGGAAGACCCACGCATATTTTTTCTGCTCTTTTACCTCCCTTAAGAATTACATAACCGCTTTTTAGTTTTGAGTTTTCTTGCATGTAATACTCTAAAAATAGAGAATCGTGCACAAAACCAAATGCTTTTCCCGTTAATACTGAATCAATTCCCTGTTGGTTGTTTTCAACAATAACCAGCCTATGTTCAGAAAATTCTGTTTTTATTAAGTCTTCATAAACACTGGCTTTTTTAACCGCGAAGATAAAATTTTGCTTTCGTTTTAAATCCCAAATATTTTTATAAGGCGTTTCTTCAAAAAATTCACCAAATTTAGTCTGGGGTATTTTTTTTTTATCTGTAAATACCGCGGGTGTCACCTGAAAATAAGGCTCTGAAAACCATATTCTTTTCGCCCTTATCAAATCTCTTGAAAGACCCGCCAAGATTACATCAACCTCTTTTTTTTCTAGAGCATTCACATAAGAATCTACTGATAATGGAATAAAAACGGGTTTTACATTTAAAAATTCTGCCAAAGAATTAGCCATTTCAATTTCAATACCAATTTTTTTATTATCTTTTTCAAAATTTAACGGCGGATAGTTCATAGATATACCTATTTTTATCTCTTTTTTTCTTATAATATCATTAAACGTATTTTCCCGAATAACAGGTTCTTCTGCTGTCAAATAATAACTGAAAACGAAAATATAAATTATATAAAAAACTATTTTTTTCATTTTAATATTGATGAAGTTTATAAATCCACCATGGCTATTTTAACTTAGACGACAAGAACAATTCAATATAAAAATATTGACGCAGTGAAAAGGTTTTTATTAATTCATAATAAGGAAAATATTTATCGAATGTCTGTAGATGAGCTGTACCGTGAAGTTATATTGGACCATTTTCAAAATCCCCGTAACAAAGGCCATTTGAAAACTTGTGATTTTCATGAGAAAGGTGAAAACCCTCTTTGTGGAGATTCTATTGATCTATATTTTATATTTGATAATGATATTATTAAAGATATAAAATTTGAGGGCAATGGATGTTCCATTAGTCAGGCCTCGGTTTCAATGATGACTGAAGCCATAAAAGGCAAACCAATTAAAGAGATTAAAGCAATTATAGAATTATTTAAAGAAATGATGCTCGAAGATAAAATAAACCCTTTTAAAGATAATTTTGACCTTGAAGATCTAGGAGCTCTTGAAGGCGTTAAAAATTACCCGGTGAGAATAAAATGCGCGCTTTTAGCATGGAATACTTTATCTGAACTTTTTAAAAAAATAGCTGAAAAAAAACCCTAAATCTTTCGTTATTATAATAAAAGACAAAAATTAGGATTCTAAAATAATGAAAATAAAATTCTGGGGTGTTCGTGGATCTATTGCTTCGCCTATAACAAAATATAGCGTAGAACAAAAAATAAAAAAAATTTTAGAATTAGCAACTCCCGCAGATATTTTATCACCTCAGGCTATTGATCATTTTTTAGAGACCCTTCCTTTTTCATTAAAAGGTACATACGGCGGTAATACTACGTGTATTGAACTTAGAACAGATGATAATAAAGTAATTATTATAGACTGCGGCACCGGCATGAGAAGTCTGGGAAAATCGCTTATTGATACTGATAAAATGACAGGAACAGGAGAAATATCCATTTTTCTATCGCATACTCATTGGGATCATATACAAGGTATTATGTTTTTTTTGCCAATTTATATACCGGGGAACAAAATAAATTTTTATTCTTCTGTTGAAAATCTTGAAGAACGTTTGCGCTTTCAGCAGACAAAAACTCATTTTCCGCTAACTATGGATGAAATGGCAGCTTCAAAAAGTTTTAATTTTTTTCCTGAAGGGGTATGGGAAAAACTACATGATATAAAATATACGAGTAAAGCGGTTAGACATCCCGGCGGATGTTTTTCTTATAAATTCGAGCAAATTGACGGCAAAAGTTTTATTTTTTGTTCTGACGCTGAGTTTAATATTGATACTATGGATGAAATAGGATCATATATTGAATATTTTAGAGACACCGATGTATTAGTTTTTGATACTCAATATACTTTTGAAGAATCTCTGCAAAAAATAGACTGGGGACATAGTTCTGCCGCTATTGCCACGGATATTGCCATTAAAAGCAATATAAAAAAATTAATACTATTTCACCATGAACCTTTCTATGATGACAGCAAGATGGATCAGGTGACCATGCAGGCGCTAAAATATAAAGAGATGATTGCCGGTTCGCATTCACTAATTATAGAGACAGCCTATGAAGGTCTCGAAATTCAAATTTAAGTTGATATTAAACGATTTAGGCCGTTTAATTAAGAACACAATAACCATGCTTCATATTGTTAGAATAATAATTTTACTCATTATATGCAATTTACATATTTATGCTAAGCCGGTAGGATGGTATGATTCCATTGATATTTCGAATAAAACACAGGATTATTCTGTCTACAAAAACGGAAGCTTTAAAAATCAAAGCGGAATATATATTGTCACTGAACATTTATTATCTGCCTTTAAAGAAAATCAAATTACAAATCTTGAAATTAAACTTCATGTATTTAACGGCACTAAGTCAAAAAGTTTTTCTGTTCAAAAAGTAAAATTAGAACCGGCCTCAGTTTTATTTCCTTTACATCCTACTACTGCCGTTTTTAAAAACAAAATCGCCGTGGCCTGGCAGGAAACTGATTTTGAAAAAGGCGGAACTGTTATTAAATATATATTTAGCGATAGTGAAGAAGTAAACTTTAAGAAAGTAGAAATTTTAAACTCAACGAATAACAAAACAACGATCCTGCCTTATTTGACAGCCGATGAAAATGGAAATTTTCACCTTTTTTATCAGGAAGAAACAGTCACAAATCATTTTACGTTAATGCATGCTGTAGAATCAAATGGAAAATTTATAGAGCTTAAACCCATTATAAGTGATGTCAAACAGATTGGCCGGGGCATTTTTTTCCCTTCAGTAGTTATGGAAGAAGATGAAATTCATCTGCTTTATCAAAACAGACTGCAAAAAACTTTTAAAGATGAAATTTTTCATGTTTATTCCACCGATTTAGGAGAATCTTACGAAAATCCTATACGCCTAACAAACAATGACTACAATGATTTTTCTCCTTTTGCCGTAAAAATAGATAACAATATTGAATGGGTTTGGCAATCTCATGAAAAACAAAAATGGTCCATCTATTACGGCCGCCAAGATATGCCGGTAGAGCAAGTATCAAACACAAATGCTAACTGCTACCTACCTGTAATGGCACACCTGCCAAAAACGGGCAGAATTATGGCATGGCATGATTTTAGAGAATCGCCTTCACAAATTTATGGAATTTATTTTAATAAAAAAAATACAAAATTTATAGGCGAAGAACATAATATTTCAAAAGAAAAAAACGGAGCGCAAAAACCCTATATCGTAGCATGGCAGGATAATATATACCTTTTTTATTTATCAAAAGATAGTTTAATAGTAAAAAAAGCTGATACAGAGGCAGTCACACCTAAAATTTATTCAACGACTCATCCTGAAAATTTAGCCGTAAACCAGTCAAAAGCAATTTTTAAGTGGGACATACCCTATGAACCTTCAGAAATAGAAAGTTATGCGTATATATTAGATAATATTCCTGATACAATACCGCAAATATATAACTTAGAAACTAAAACAAAACAAATAATGCTTGATAAATTAAGCGGCGGTGTTCATTATCTTCATTTAAAATATAAAGATAAGGCGGGCAATGAATCTCTAACGGCGCATTATCCCTTTATTATTGACGCAACCCCGCCCTCTGCTCCTCTTATTTCGTCATCCAGTCATCCTGAAAATACGGGTAGTGAAAAAAATGCGGCCTTGATGCGTTTTGACTCTATTGATGATGCGGGCATAAAACGTTATTTTTACGAATTTTCAAAAAACAGAGGAGCAAAACTAACTAAATCTACTACAAAAACAGAAGTTTTGCTAGAAAATATTAAACCCGGAAATTACTTCTTTCTTGTTCAAGCTGAAGACATGGCAGGTAATTTATCAAATACGGCCGCTTATGAGGTTATTGTAACCACCGGCGCTCTAAAGGATTATTTTTTATTAGATAATATCGTCTCGGGACAATTAACTGACAAAGACTATAAAATAACGGTAATTCCACAAAAGAAAATAATTCCACAAAAAATATATATAAATATCTCTTCTGAAACCCAAGACCCGTTTACCACAGGTAAAGAAATAGATTTAGAAAAAACAAAAGAAGGTTTTGCCGCTTCTTTTCCAGTTTCATCACTTAAAGAAGGACTCTATACGGTCTCAATAGGAATTCTATTTTCAGACGGTAAACAAAGCGATATTGAAAATTCTTATTTTGAAAGAATAGAAAAAAAAGAGCCTATTAAAAGACTTGTTCTAAAAAAAGAAGAGAAAAAAATCAAAAAACGTTTTATTGGAGAAAAATCAATTCCTAATATTGATATAAAAATATCAGAAAATTTATACGAGATAACTTTTTCTGTTGATAAAAATTTTTCAACTATTTTAAAAGGCTATACATGGCAATTAACCAGAAGGCCCGAAATACCCAAAGGAAAAATCAATTCTCTGGGAGGTCCTGAATATCTTTATAATTTAAAACCGGGAGTATATTATTTAACGGTAAAACCTTTATATTCTATAAAAAAATGGAATACAATGGATAACTATAGTTATGTAAGAATAGAAATAGAACCTTATATTTCTAAAAAAATGATTATTATTACAGGAATATTAGGAGTTTTCACTATATTTTTTTTAACAATCGCTTACAAAAATACTGATTTACTACGTTACCGTCTAAGTAAGTTTCTTCATGAAAAGAGTTAAATTTAAATTATTTTCTTAAAATTTTTGACAATTTGTCGGTTAATGTAAACTCAGTAAATATAATTATGCTTTTATGAAAAAAAACAAATATACATATCACAAAAAAATATTTATTCAATTTTTTTTTATTTTTCTTTATTTTTTTACAAATTCATTAAGTTTAGCAAATTCATGGCCTCTTATAAATACAATACCCATAGAAACTCACTGGGGATCATGGAAAAATAATTTTTACGCGATAGAAAATGAAGCGCTTGTACTTTATGATTTATCAGATGAGAAAAACATCATCAACAAAAAACTTTTCTATTTTACCTACAAACCTGATATTATCAAACATTTTCCTATTGTAAAAGGAGATTTAATTTTTGCAGTGTCTAATACGGCAAAACAAATAATTTTTTTAGCCTTTGACAAATCTAATAAAATAATTTATCAGGCAGAATATTCTATAGACTATGAAATATTAAAAGCTGACGTTCGAATTGACCTAAAAGGTAATCCTGTTTGTGCCTTTTACTATAAAAACAAAAATAATCATGTTATATCTTTATTTAAAGATGAGAAAAATACCGAAATATATATTACTGAACATCCTATTGAAGCATTGTTTCTTGAATGGAATGTTAAAAAAATTCACGCTATTTTAAGAACATCAAGCCGATTTACCTGGGCAATCTGGCAAGATGGAAATATGACGTTACACCAGCTACCCTCACATATAATGAAACCCCAGTATTTTTCATGGAACAATATTCTGTATTTATCAGGAATAGACGGTAGCGGCAGACTATGGCGCTTCTGGTATGATAAAAATTTAAAATACATAGATGAATACCAAAATAATAATCTAAGGTTTGCCGATGAATTTGTTCCTATTGTGCATGAAAATAGTTTTTTCTTATTGTTCCCTTCATCAAAAACCAACAATATATATAAACTTGAATATATTGATTACGCAAATAGAAAAATTAAAGGCAAACTTCAAGAAAAAAAATTATTTTGGAATAAAACTATCCATCCGCTATGGCTAAATAAGAAAATTAGCATACTTACTGAAACAGAGTTTCATCATCTGTATAAAACTAATTGGGATGAAACTACAGCTTTTATTTATAATATATCGTGGGAAATAAACACTCAAAAAAACCCTGCTTCGCTTAGAATTTGGTGGCAGACAAATCCTGAAAACAAAAAGTTTGCTTATAGATATTTATTAGATCAAAAGGAAGATTCAGAACCCGTAGCCGAAGATCGTATATTAACAAAAAATGAACTAACATTTGATAATTTAAAAGACGGCTTTTACGGGTTTCATATTCAATTAACAGTGCCAGAAACAGGCTATTTATCTCCGCTCTACCATTTACCTATTTATTGGAAATACCAGCCCGAAGAACCCAGAATTCTTTTATTAAACCAGGTGGCGCAGGATGTTGTCCCGCAGGGTAAGTTAAAATTTGTTTTTACTAATCCCGAACCGGTTAACTATTATGCAGAAATCAGCTCTAAACCCAGAGATGAACCCAATGAACCCTTAAAAGTATTAAACGGAATAGCTGAAATAAACAAAAACCTAAAACCGGGTAAATATTATCTTCATCTTAAAGCGCAGGATAAACGAAGCCTACAATACAGTTCAACTCTGCATTATTTATTTTTTATTGACCCGTTTAATCCCGCTAATGAGCCAAGCTTAAGAGAAAATACCGAATTATTAATGCAAATTCAATTCATTAGACAAAAAATTAGGGAACATAAAAATAACGCGGATGAATTAAAAAAATATCGAAAAATGCTGAAAGAAATAGAAAGTAAACTGTCGAAAAACAAATAATTAAAGCCTCATTAAACATTTATTTTAAATGAAAAATATTGAAAACACTATTATAAATTTTTTCAAAGACAATAATTATGAAAAATCCAGAAGATTTATACCTAATTCTTATTCTCCTGAAAACTTATCTTTATTTTTGAAAGAGATGGGGAACCCTCAAAATAGTTTTAACTCTATTCATGTTGTGGGAACTTCGGGTAAAGGTAGCGTAACGCATTATCTTTCGCGCATGCTTTATAAAAAAGGCTTTAAAACCGCCGCTTTTCTTTCGCCTCATCTTATTAAAATTAATGAACGAATTTTAGTAAATGATCTTCTCATTTCAGATAAAAAACTAATCTCACTTTTTACAAAAATAAAACCGTTTATTAAAAAATATAATCTTAGTTTTTTTGACACATTAACAGCAATGGCATTTTTACATTTTAAAAATGAAAAAGTCAACTGGGCCGTTATTGAAGCAGGGCTAGGCGGGCGGTTAGATTCAACAAACAATATAAATGCACGGTTGATTGTAATAACACCTATAGGTTTAGACCATATGAATATTCTGGGAAAAACATTAAATAAAATTGCTCAGGAAAAAGCCGCGGTTATAAAACCAAATTCAATAGTATACAGTTTTTTTCAAAAACCTCCGGTTAAAAAAATAATTGAAGAAAAAGTTAATCGTGAAAAAACTTCATTAAAATATTTTAATATAAGAAATTGTAAAAGTTATTTAGAAACAAATTATAAAATATGTGAAAAAATATTTTTCCATTTTTTCAACCAAAAACCGCCTTTAGTTGACATAAAAATACCCGGCCGTCTTGAAATATTAAATGAAGATCCTATTGTTATTTTTGACTGCGCCCATAATGATATTGCGGCAAATGAATTAGGCAGGTATATTAAAAAGAATTATACGAATTTAAAAATACATGTATATATAAATTGTCTTAAAGAGCGCAACATTTTTTCTATAATAAAAAGTTTTCAAAAAGCTGTGAACTCAAAATATATACAAGATATTTTTCTAATACATATTGAAAATGAGTCACAATTTTATACCTTGTACGACATAAATACCCTAAATAATAATCATAAAATAAAGCTATCTTCAATAGAAGATATACATGATATAAAAAATATTATTCATAAATATAACAAATCTTTGCATATTATATTTGGCAGTATGCGGCTTTACGCCGATATAAAATACTTATTTAAATAAAATACATCTTGACATTGCGTATTTATATTTTATTTTATCTAATATTAAATTGTTATAAACAATTACTATGGCCCATAAAAATGAAATCAAGCGTTAAATATATACCCGTTTGAATCTACTATAAAAAATACGGAATTTATAATGAAAATAAAATATACAAAAAAAATACTTCAATTAATTATTTTTACATTATTTATAATTACCTGCGCGGGCAAGGATACTTTTTTAGATTTAGTGGTTCCTGAGGTTGTTGACGCGAGATATCCGCCTACATGCGGTGATTTTAATGTTCAAACATTTAATGATGAAGAATGCGATAAAGGCAAAATAGACACGCCTTATTGTGATGCCGACTGTACAATGCCGTGGTGCGGTGATGGGCATCTTAATGAAACAATTCGCAATGTGCTTTCAACCAATGGACTTGAAACACATCTTGACGGTGAACAATGTGATCCTGATGTATATGATATTAAAGTTGATATATACACTGGTCAAGTAACAATTAATTACAAAGCTGAAGGCGTGGATGACAGCGAAGACTGCAATTATAACTGCACACCGGCAATGTGTAAAGATAGTATTATTAACCATGCTTCAGGCGAAACATGCGATGACAGCAACGATATATTGGGCGATGGATGCGATGCTGACTGTGTCGCTGAAGAGTGCGGTAATGGGGTACATCAAGTTCAAAACGCAGAGCAGTGTGATGACGGCAGCAATACTGATGGCGACGGCTGTGAAAATGACTGTACTATAACAAAACCTGCTTCATGCGGTGATGGTGTAGTAGATGCGGGAGAAGCATGTGACGGAAGCGGACAAACTTTTAACTGTAATGCCAATTGTACTGTCGCTTCATGCGGTGATGGATATATAAACGTAAATAGGGGAGAAGCATGCGAAACTCCAAATATTGATACAGCATCTTGCAATAAAGACTGTACAGCTGTATTTTGCGGTGATATGTATGAAAATAACGCCGCGGGTGAACAATGTGAAGACGGTAAACATTGTACAGATGGAACAGCATGCTATTCAAATGATCAATGTACAGGAATAGGCGATGGAACATGTTTATTAAGAAATAATGATGGATGCGATATAAATTGCTACACAGAAATATGCGGTAATGGTGTTGTACAGGTGCATCTTAATGAAGAATGCGATGACGGCAATGACACCGCCAATGACGAATGTTCTACAAACTGCAAGTGGGGTGATGAATATGAAGATGATGACACAGAAGCCACAGCTAAATCTATTACCATTAACGATACACCACAAATTCGATCTCTTGGTGAGTCATTTGACAATCAGGGTAATGTTATAGAAGACGCATATGATTATATTCAATTTGAAATCACAGATACAACTTTGGTTTATGAAATTAAAATCAATAATGGTATCTATATTTATACTTATAAAGATGAAGGTGGAGCAGTGGTAGAGATACCAATGTATGAAGAAAGTACCGCCATTAATATTGCTATGCAGCTTTATCAATGGGATGTACCCTCAACCTCTTTTATCCCTTTTGGCTCACCAACTACGGGTAAAAAAATAATAAAACCTTATAAGTTTTCAACGCCGGGAACTTATATGATACAAGTTACTGACCCTATACTTGCCGATGGAGACCCTAATACTGAAAGAGATTCTGATTTTAAAAAATTATATGATTATCAAATATCTTTAAAATCATATGACCCTGCTTTAATAACCAGTGCAAGTTTTATACCAGATACATTAACCACTGTAGGTGAGGTAAAATGGTACGCGAAAGATGCTTTGCAAAACAGTGAATATTTTATTGCCTGGCAAGACAGTTACGATCATGACGGTAGCGCGCCAACAGCCGATATAAATGTTTCAGCTTATAAAGATACGACAATGGAACCTTATTTTTATTTAGCTGACCATGGCTACAATTATACGCGCCGGTTTTTTCCTGCGGCAGATGGAAAAATATATATAAGAGTACAAGGTTACTATGGTGTATCTACGGGAAGTTATTCTATAAAAGCCGCAGAGACTAATGTTTATTGGGATAATTTAACAAACGTTGACTGTACAGGTATTTGCCCAACCCTAATTGACGTTAATAACACGACATACACAAATATGCTTACTAATTTTTCTTATAGTAATACATGGATTCGACTTAATGAAACTACTACACCTCCTGTATCTGCTAAATATCTTATTTTATGGAACGATGTAAGTGAAGGCAATTACACAAAATCAGCTAATGTTTTATTAAGCGCGTATAATTTATCTGGTACGCCCTATGCAGATACTTATACATCAATGCCTTTTGAAAGAATTAATAATGGATACACACAAGGACAAATTATTGAAGCGACAAGTGCTTCAGATATAATTCTAAAGGCAGAACCCTACTTTATAGACGGTTCTGAGATGCTTTCGTCTCCAGACGGAAGTTTTGATGTAATTTCTTATTACTGGCCGCCTACTACATTAGAAGCTGTTTATAATACAACCAATACCACAGACTTCCCCGTAAACGCGATTATCATAAAAGAAAAACTTTCACCTGATTTTTCAACAAATAATATATACTGGTATGAAATTCAATTGAATAGTAATATTAAAATAGACGTATATGATCAAAATGACTTAAGCGGAAATGATCCAAACTACAATAATTACACTGATATACGTATTTTTGGCTATGATAAATATAATGGCAACATGCTTTTTAGCAGTGACACTCCTGATGGTTATACAATTACGGCTGCCAGCTTAACACCTGATCCTGCGGCTGTAGATCCTAAAGCTGTGATACTTCGGGTAGAACGGGCAGTAAATGTTACCGGTAAATACGAACTTCGTATTACCAAATTGAATTAAAAAAGAAGTAGCCGCATTGTCTGCAATTTACCAAATGTCTTTTATACAAAATTTAATTTAAGAAGAGGATCACTATGAAAAAAATAATGGATTTTTTACCTACATCGCTCGGTATAATTCAAATTATACTGTTAACCGTATTAATTGTTCAAGTAAACAATTTAACTCCTGGCAGACCAAATTCACCAAACGTTCCTAATAACAGACCACCAGGGCCGCCACAGGCGCAAAGACCGGCTCCCGGTGCCGTTGTTACTGAAGATATGAATGAATTAATAAAAGGGGCACAAGCAAAAGGAGCATCAAACGGAAAAGTTACTATAGTAAAATATAATAGTTTTACATGCGGATTTTGCAATAAAGTAAAATCTGTACTTAATGAACTCATTAAAAAATATCCCAATGATGTAAAAGTTGTTTATAAGCATTTTAATAGAAATGAAATTGATATAAAAACCGGTGAAGCTATAGAATGCGCTGGAGAGCAAGGTAAATTTTGGCCCATGTATGAAGAAATATTTAACAAAGGCGCGAATGGTAATTTGCCATCATACGCTAAAACTATTGGCATAGACCCCGCAAAATTTAACTCATGCCTATCTTCAGGAAAATATAAAAATAAAACCATTGAAGATACAAATGAAGGCAGAAAATTTGGCATCACGGGAACACCGGGATTTGTTATAAATGGCAAACTGCATGTGGGTTTTAGACCCTTAGAAGCGTTTGAGGCTTTAATTAAATCTGAATTATAACCAATTATTTTATTTCTTATTAAAGTTTGTAATATATTAAAGTCGAAAATCAAAAATAACCATTTATTTTTGAAAATAATAGAAAATAAATTACATTAATAATAAGATATAGAGAAACAAATGGATTGGCAGACAGTATTATCAAAAGCTATAGAAGACGGTAAAATAAGAGAATTATACTTATATAAAATACCTGTGTTAAAAACATGTGACAACTGGAGTCTAGTAAAAGAAATTGGTAAAGTTTCTTTTAAAGGCAAACATGCAAACTATAATGGCGCGCTTGTTCGATACGCAGAAAGTTTATATTTTGTACCCGAAGCGCGTATAGAGGCATTGGCTCCTTATCGAAAATGGAATTTAAAAACAAATATTGAAGTTATTTCTGAAGAAAATTTCAAAAAGAAAAAATAATATTAAACGTTAGCTTTCAGAATTATAATAAAAACTTATTCTGCATGAGGGGCATAAATATTTACCGGTTTTATTTACGCGCAATTTGCATCCGCAGTTTTGACAGTAAATTATTTTAGCCTTTATATCACCTAAAACTGAAGTTGTCGCCTTTTCAGAAGTTTTGCTCTCTAAAGAAGCTGATTGGGTATCTACATTTTCTTTTTTTTCAATATTATCTGAGATTTCTTTTTTTAAGTTTCTCTCGGTAATATATTCAGAAATATTTATATTATCACTGCCTGCTGAGGTTACATTATCTTCTATTGGCATTTCAGATATTTTCAAAGCTGCCTGTTCTATATCTAAACAAACAGGAATAATCTTATCTATTTTCAAAAAATGTAGAAGACGCATGACCTCATCCGTGGGGCTGCATATAACCATTCGCCCGCCCCGTGATCTTAATAGGCTATTTGTTTCAGTTAAAGCCGCTATACCTCTTGAAGAAAGGTATTCTAATTTTAATAAATCTAAAATAAAATCTGAATATCCATCAAGCCTTCTTTCTTCAATCCATATTTTAAAATCTGAGGCTGTTCTAGAGTCTAATACACCCTCTAGTTCAATTATAATTATTTTATTTTTTATGAAAGTATTTAATTCAAGCATTTTATTCTCCGCTATTCAAGCAAGATGGCATCTAATATCTCTTTGTTTGAAAACTTATCCGCTTCTTTAGGTTTTTTATAATTCATTTGATTATATATTGTTTTCTCAATTTCAGCCGGATCGCCTTTTATTTTTTTCTTTTCTCTTAATACAGATAAAAATTCAATCCAAATATTTCTTAATTTTCTAATGTATAAATAAAAACCAAATATTAATAACATACTTAATAATAAAGCAGCAATAAAAACAATTATTAAATCACTAACTAATTTAGTAAATTCATCCTTAAAAAATTCATACATAAAGACTCTATTCATTTGAACGTGAGCTGTCGCCACATTTTTACCTTTGATAACAACAGGCGCGGCGAAATCAACTGTATAGTTTAAATTTTTCGATAAAAAAAACTTTAACATGTATGAATAATTATCCATTATGCTTGTTGTAGGGTACGGATAATCTTGAATATAAATTTGACCTTCTTTTAATAATAAGGCAGAATGAAAAAATTCATTATTATATTTCATAGCAATTTCATTAACTCTTTTTTTTGCTTTTGACGTAACCATTGTAACATCAGAATGGGCCAAAACCCTGCCCTGTTTATCAAGAATAAAAATTTCGTTAATTGATTTTTCAACTGAACCCGTGAAAGCTTTTCCGCTTAAGTCAGAAAAAATTGAAGATAATTCGTTTATTTTATTTTCTTTAAAATATACGCCAGCAGAATTTGAAGTTAAAAGAGTTAATTCTTTACCTCTTTGCATAAAATTATCTTCAGATTTTATTAAATAATCTTTTATAGAATTGTACTTGGCACTAAAAACAAACATTATTACAACCAATTCGATAAACAAAATAACCATAAATATAAAACTAAAAGACAATGAAAAAATATTAGATTTTTTTTCTTGTGGTTGAGAATATACAGGACTTAAAGTTCCCTCTTTAAATACATTTTCGTTCATATGGTTTGTATCGGTATCAAATTAAATCGTTTCAAGCAAAATATTATTTATAAAAAGCTTTTTATTATCTTTTTTTGATATTGACAATTGATCTCTTTGATAAACCTCTGTTAAAAGAAAATAATTTTTATCTTAAGAAAATACATGATTTCTGTAAACAATCTTACAATTGAAAAAAATAAAAAGAAGATAGTTAAAAATATAAGTTTTTTTATTAAAAAAGGAGAAACAACCTGTTTATCGGGACGTTCCGGAGGAGGTAAAACCTCTATTCTTATGTCATTGATGGGTTTTTTAAAGCCTAACGAAGGTATAATTGAAATAAATAATCTTACACTTTGCGATCAAAATATTTATAAAATAAGAGAACAGCTGTCATGGCTGCCACAGTCTATTGATATGGGCCATGGTACAGTTTATGATACTTTAATGTTTCCCTTTAGCTTTCATATTAATAAAAAAAATACACCCTCTATTCAAAAAATAAAAGAGAATTTAACGAAACTTAAACTTAACCAAGAAGTATTGAAACAAAACTATAATACATTATCAGGCGGAGAAAAGCAGCGTATCGCTCTTCTATTATGCTTCTTATTAAAAAAACCTCTTATTATATTAGATGAACCCACCTCTGCTTTAGATAAAATATCAAAAAAAACAGTTTTTAATTTTATAAAATCTCATAAGAATATTACAATAATATCGAGTTCTCATGATAAAGAATGGATTTCTTTTTGCGATAAAACAATTAAAATATGAATACAATTGATATAAGCTATACTTCATTACTAATTGTTTTCTGCGTATTAATTATACCACTTTTTATATTGTTCTATTACCAAACCGGCTTATTAAAGCAGGCTGTTATAAGTATTTTTCGAATGACCGGCCAGCTTCTTTTTATTGGTATTTATTTAAAATATATATTTGAAATAAATCATCCAATTATTAATATTTCATGGGCTCTTATAATGGTTATAATTACCTCGGTAACTATAATAAGCCGAAGCGAATTAAAACAAAAATTTTTTATTATACCGGTTTTTTTAGGTACTTTCGCGGGAATTATGCTTACATCATTTTTTCTTTTATTTTTTGTTTTAAAACTGAAGAATCCTTATGACGCCCGATACATTATACCCATAACCGGAATGATTGCCGGTAACTGTTTAAGCGCTGCTATAATAGGAATTCGATCTTTTTATTCTAATTTATTGAAAGATGAAGAAAAATATAAGTATTATTTATCATGTGGCGCGAATACCTCTGAAGCTTTATTTTTATTTATTAAAAACGCTATGCGTGATTCATTTAGCCCCGCGATAGCCCAAATGGCAACTATCGGATTAATTTCATTACCGGGAATGATGACTGGTCAAATTTTAGGAGGCAGCTCACCTCTTTTAGCCATAAAGTATCAAATAATGATTATGGCTGCTATTTTAGCTGGCAATATTATAACTGTTCATTTATCTATTTTCTTTTCAAAACAAAAATCATTTGACACATGGGGAAATTTTAAAAAAGAAATATTTAACAAAAATACAAATTAAATGTTATGTTTTATATGCTTTTTGATATATACCCGAATCTATAAAGACTTTTAATAAATCTTTATCTATATAACCAGCTTCAGCTTCTTTTTTTAAAATATCAAGAGCTTTTTCAGGATAAATTGCTTTTCTATAAGGTCTATCTAAGGCCGTAAGCGCGTCAAATATATCGGCTATAGTCAACATTCTTACTTGAACTGATATTTCATCAGATTTTACGTTTTGCGGATATCCTGTTCCATCAAGTTTTTCATGATGTTTATAGGCAATATCAGGAACGCTGGCTAAATCACTTGTCCATGGAATTTTAATTAAGAATTCATAAGTATGAGTTACATGAGATTCTATCTCTGTTCGTTCTTTTGTATTCAAATTACCTTTTCTAACCAGCAAATTCATCAGCTCATTTTCTCTTAAAAAAGGAATTTCAATACCGTTGGGCATTTTTATTTTTTTTCTGGCAATATCCTGAAGTAATTTTACGGCGTCTTCATTCATGGGCATAGGTTCATTGGCTAAGAATATTGCTTCAAGCATTTCTTCACATTCTTTTAATTTGTGACGGGTTTCTTTATCGGTACTTTCTTCGTATTCTAAATAACCTTGTATTCCTTTCTTTTTAAAGTATTCTACTTTTTTTTCTAAAGAATTTTTTTCTATCATCTGGCGAATATACCTAAACCTCCACTTAACAAGCTCTAAATCATAATGATATAATTTTTTGGGTTTTACCAAAACCTGCTCTCTAACCCCAACTTTGCCAAAATCATGTAAAAGAGCCGCGTAACGAAGTTCTTTTAGCTGTACTTTACTAAAAGATATACCTTTATATTTTATGTATCTGCCTGTATTAAGAGCTTTCGCTAAAGCAATGCTATATTCAGCCACTCTAAACGAATGTCCAGATGTTGTGGGATCTCTTTGTTCAATAGCGGTAATAGAGGCTTTTACAAAGCCTTCAAAAAGATTTTGTATGTCTTGCATTAAAATATTATTTTCGATAGCTACCGCGGCCTGGCCCGCCAAAGAAGTAACCAGCTCATAACATTTTAGAGAGAAGGGTATTACTTTATGTGTTTTCATTTGTTCTGCCGTTAATTTTTCATGAAAATCTGTTTTTCTATTCACCAGCTGTAACACACCAATAACTTCGTTGCGATGATTTTTTATGGGCACCGTCATGATTGATTTTGTATGATAATTATACTGACGATCAAATACAGGATTAAAAGAATATTCTACGTCTTTAGGCAAATTATACACGTCATCTATATTTAAATGAACTCCTTTTTGAGCCACATAGCCGGCTATTGACTTTGTATCTATGGGAAGTAAAAATTCATCGGAACTTAAATCGAGGGCAGACTTTTTAAATCTTAGATGAGTTGGTTTTTGATTGTTTTTTTTTCTCTCTACCAGATAAATAGAACCGCCGTCAGCTGAAACTAGTTCACGGGATTTTTGCAATATTAGTTGTATCAGTTTATCAAAATCATGTTCTGAGCCAAGGGCCTGCCCTACTTTTGTTAAATTTTGTATATCTTGAGTGCTTAATGTTAAATCGGCCTGTAATTTTATGTTTTCATTAAATAAAGATAGCACTTGAAAGGCGTTTTCAATAGTTTTTTCTAAAATTAGAAAATCAATATTTGCGGGAAAAATCTGAAAAATAAGCTCATCTGGCAGCAGATTACGTATTTTTACATTATGTATATTATTGCTTAATATAATAAACTTATAATTACTTGAAATTCTTTCTTTTACAAATTCTTTTACTTTATTTTCATTATTCAATAAAAATTCTTCTGTCATTAACCATACGATATACTCAATATTTACGCTTATCATATCGCGAAAATATTCTACTTTTAAATCTTTTATATGAACTTCTGGGTCATTAATTTTCTCAAGTTTAATGGCCTGCTCTTTTAATAATATTTTTTCTTTTTTACTTAATAGTTCCATTTTTTTGTTTTCTCATTGAATAAATTTTTCTACCACAGAATTCCATGCGTTTGCCAAATTTATTCTGTTATAACCGCCCCCGCCTGTTCCTATTATTCTGCCTTCACACATATTATCGGCAATTTTACAAAGTCTTTGGGCGGCTAAAGCGTGTGATTTTTCTGTATATCCCATGGATGTAATAGGATCACCTTTTAAGCTGTCTGCCCCGCATTGAAATATAATAAATTCAGGTTTATTTTCCATTAAAAAATCTTCAACATTCGTCCATTCTTTCGCGAATTCGTCATCATCTGCCCCAAAAGGCATAGGAATATTTAATTTAAAACCTTCAGCTTCACCAATGCCTGTTTCATGGGCATCACCCGTTCCCGGGAAAATACCATGCTGGTGTAAATCGGCAAAAATTACTCTTTTATCATCTTCAAAACCGTAAAAAACCCCATCGCCATGATGAGCATCAATATCAACATAAGCAACTCTTTGTAATTGATATTTTTGGAATAAATAAGAAATAACAACCGCGCAGTCATTAAAAACACAAAACCCAGACGCCGTATGTTTGTGTGCGTGATGTAGGCCCGCTATTGGTATAAAGGCTCTTTTTATAACATCACCTTTCATTATTTTATCAGCGGCGTCTACAACAGAGCCAACAACATAAGACGCGGCCTCAAAGACGCCTTTAAAAGCCGGCGTATCACCCATATCAAGATAACCAATACCCGATTTTGATAAACTTTTTACTTTCTGGATGTAATCCTGTGTGTGAAAAAGTGATAGTATATTTTCATCGGCCCAAACGGGTTTTTCAACATTTACTTTCTCAGATAAATTTCTTTTATTAAATTCATTTAAAAACACCCCATGCCTGTCTAGGCCAAAGGGATGCCCTTCAGGAAAGCCGTATTTCGCGATTTCTTCGCCTATATAAACAGATGTTTTTTTATGCCCCAAAATTGTACCTTCCCTTCGAATTATATTTAATATTCCCAATCAAAGATAGTTTGTAAATAAAGAAATAATATTTATATAATATTAAATTCTAAAAACCTACAGCTATGGCCGTAGGTTTGCAATTACAAAAAAAAAAGCGCGTGGTAAACACGCGCTTTTTTCAAACGATTTAAATTCTTAAATTTTAAATAAATGTTAGAATTTAAATGCTGTCATTAAGTAACCAAACTGAGCATTTGAAGTTTCGGCACTACCTGCTTTAGCTTTATTGGCAATATCATGCTGCTCAGTTACGCCATCACCAGGCATAACCATTGAATAGCCAAGCTGTAAAGCAAGATATGGTCTTGGGTTATAGTTCACAATTACGTCAATTTCACTAAATAAACCTTTGTTACTAGAAACCTTACCATCTTTATCTTTCCACACTGTATTTTTTTTCGCTGCACCAGCAACATTATACCATGAATCAAATTCTGAAGCTTTTGAAGCCATCCAGTAAGCGACTTTTACATTAAGAGCATCGCTTAAGAAAGCTGTAAAGTCTACCGCGAAAGCATTCATGTTCTGCCATGAAATTTGATCGGCATTACCATAATGCAGATGGTTCGTATGAACTAGATTTTGAAATGTTTCAACAGTAGTATCTGTTGCTTTCGCAGTAGATTCATCATAATCTTCACCGCTGGCCATAGCAAACTCACCGCCTACTCTAAACATGCCAAATTTAAAACCAGCCGTTACTGCCATAGCAGAACCAGCATATGTTATTTCTTTTTTATCAGTTGTTTTTTCGCCTGTGTTACCGCTTTGCATCGCGTATTCAAAAGTAAAGTCAAGACCTTTTACCGGGAAAGCGTCTAATACTTTTTTACCGTCTTTATTGGTTATACGGCCACCCATTGTATTTAAAGATTGTGTACCGTCTACTTTCATTCTGCTTAAGTAATAAACATCAATATGAACAAGACCGGCTGCTTTTATGGTATCATAGATACCTATAAAGTTCGTATCTTGATTTGAATATACTTTTCCATAGTCGATACAATCACCATTACTATCCCAGTCAATACAGCCTTCTGTAAGAGAAGGTGTATCCGTGCCGTTTTCAACATCCGCAGGGTCACCTTCTTTCATGATAACACCAAAAACATCAAGCTTATTAAGACCTTTCATATCATGGCTCAGTTTCAAGCCGTCAAATGAACGTCCCACGTTTGTCCAGTCAAGGTGCCCTACTAATCTTTGATCGCCATAAACCAATTTTTGACGTCCCAATGTAGCTGTTAAAGGCTGTCCTAAAATATTACCAACCTGTAAATAAGCTTCTCTGGCATCTAGACCGCCTTGAAGAATAGAAGCTGTATTAGAAGTATTTAAACCATTCATACCACTTCCTTTAACATCATCAATTCCCGATGCAGAACCACCCCATATACGTGAATCTTGAATGGTTACCACTGCTTTAGAATTATCACCTAAACCTTTTTCTACAGTTACCCATGTTCTTTGTCCTACATATTCAGCTGTATCTTTTGTTGTTTTATTATCAAAATCATAGTTTGATTTTACTTCGGGGCGCACTCTTACCGATCCCGATACTTTAACGTCGCTGTCAGCTGCTTTTGCGGCGGGCGCGGGCGCTGCTTCTGGAGCTGGTGCCGCTTCTGGCGCCGCTTCCTGGGCAAATAACGTAGTGCCTAATAAAAACACCGTTACAGCCAATAAACCAATTGTTTTTTTCATTTTATTCTCCTTTTTACAAAAAAAATAGTTTTTACCAACTAAGTTCTACTTTGTAAAACTAATTTTTCAATCACCATTTTTTACCAAGGCCAATATCTATAATTTTTCTATCAAATAAAAAAACATATACTCTTTTGATATATCTTTATTTGCTTTATTAGAAATATCTATTAATTTCTTAGCTTTTAGCCTAAGCAGAGGAATGTTTGTTATTTGATAAGGCATTGACCTTAATTAACCTTTACCCTATAAAATATAAATATTTAATATTATATTTAAAGAGTAAGTATATTATAAATACCGCATTTATATTGTCAAGAATTTTGATACTTTTTATTTTATTAAAAAAGCAACCATACATGACTGCTTTTTTTAATAAAGTAAACAAACTTGTCTTATATATCGTAATATAAAACAAACTCATAAGGATGCGGACGCTGGTTAACAATCTGTTCAATCTCATTTCTTTTATAGTCAATATAGTTTTTAATAAAATCTTGATCAAATACATTGCCCTCTGTAAGCCATTTATTATTTTCTTCAAGCGCGTCTATTACCTTTGTTAAATTATGCGGCACGGCTGGAATTTTAGCCTGAACTTCTGCTGATGCTTCGTATAAATTAAAATCTGCCGGTTTGCCAGGGTTCATTTTATTTTTAACACCGTCAAGACCTGCCATTAGCATAGCGGCAAAAGCGAGATACGGATTCGCCGATGGGTCAGGCGTTCTAAATTCAATTCTTCTTGCCTTATCGCCCGTTACTGCTATAGGCACACGAATAGAAGCTGATCTGTTTCTAGCCGAGTATACCAAATTTACGGGTGCTTCAAAACCGGGCACCAGCCTTTTATAGCTGTTGGTTGTAGGGTTCGTAAAGGCTAATAAAGATGGACCATTTTGTAATATCCCAGCGGTATATTGCAGTGCCATTTCTGATAAATTACCATATTGATTACCCGCAAATAAATTCTTACCATTTTTCCAAAGCGACTGGTGCGTATGCATTCCGCTACCGTTGTCGCCAAATAATGGCTTAGGTAAAAATGTGGCGCTGTATCCGGCTTGTTTGGCACAATTTTTTACAACGTACTTATAAAGTTGAATTTTATCTGCCATTTTCATTACTTCATCGACAACCAGATTAATTTCGGCCTGTCCCCCTGTTGCTACTTCATGATGATGCTTTTCTGTGGCTATGCCCATCCGCTCCATAACGTGAAGCATTTCGCCTCTTAAATCTTGAAAAACATCTGTTGGCGGCAGCGGAAAGTATCCTCCTTTTTGTCTTACTTTGTATCCTAAATTCGGATTTTCTTCTGCTCCCATTCTCCATTGCGCCTCAATAGAGTCTAAAAAATAAAAGCCATTATTTATCTGCTGATCGAATCTTACGTCACTGAAAATAAAAAACTCAGCCTCGGGACCAAAATAGGCCGTATCAGCAATACCTGTTTTTTTCATATATTGAACGGCTTTTTTTAATATATATCTAGGATCTCTTGAATAGGGTTTTTCAGAAATCGGGTCATAGATATCGGCAAATATAGCCAATGTTTTATGTTGAAAAAAAGGATCTACAAAAGCGGTGCTGGCATCTAATTTAGCTAACATATCAGATTCATTAATCGCTTTCCATCCTCTTATAGATGATCCATCTATTCCTATACCATAATCAAATGCTTCTTCATCTATAGCGTGAAGCGGCATTGTAAAATGATGCATTGTTCCGAGCATATCGGTAAACCTCACATCAATAAATTCTACCCTTTCTGACTGCGCCCAGCTTATTAACTCCTGCGGCGATTTTTTTCCTGAACCTTCTGGTTTTACAGACATTTTTTTCTCTCCTTAAATTTTATTTTTTGTGAAAAATTTATAGTTATAAACTTCTCAATAAATTATACATGCAAACTTTGTGCCAAAGAAAACTTTTTGAATACCTATATGCAGATAAACAGTATGGTTATTTTATAAGCATACTGTTTATTGTTTTTGCTTATTTATCAAAGTGGATTAAAGAAATAAAAGATTTTGCCTCTAAACTGGCTCCGCCTACTAGGGCGCCATCTATATCATCCTGCTTCATTAGAGATACAATATTATCTGGCTTAACTGAGCCGCCATATAAAATTCTCATTTCTAAAGCAGCTTTTTGACCAAATATTCTATTAAGTGTTTTTCTTATTATATTATGCACATGGCTCGCGTCTTTAGGCGTAGCCGTTTTGCCCGTACCAATTGCCCAAATTGGCTCATATGCTATATACATGTTTTCTAAATAGTTCATATTAACGTTTTTAAACGCGCTTTCTAGTTCATCTACCACAACCATTTCTGTTAAACCGTTTTCATGTTCTTCTAATGATTCACCCACGCATAGCATTACCTTTAAATCTGATGATAGGGCCCTTTTAATTTTTTTGTTTACGGTTTCATAATCTTCTTTAAAATAATGACGTCTTTCAGAATGTCCTATAAGCACATGGGTACATCCGGCATCTTTTAATTGAAAAGCGCTTATTTCTCCCGTAAAGGCTCCATTTTCTTCAAAATATAAATTTTGACCGCCTATACCTATATTTGTATTCTTTAGAATTCCTGCGGCCGCGGGAATTTGTAGAAAAGAGGGAAAAACTATAATTTCTCTGTCATCTATGTCTTTCGCGTTTTCCCATAATTCTTTAGCCAAATTTTCAGCCTCTTTAATACTTAAATTCATTTTCCAATTGGCTGCTATTACAGGTACTCTTTTCATTCTAACTCTCTTTGATTTCTATTTTTTCTGTAGATTTAAATATGTTTTCTACAATCCCTATAATTTCTCTTCTTTTTACCGTAGCTGTTCCTATTTTACCAACCACGATACCTCCCGCTATGTTCGATAAAAAAGTTGCTTCTAAAGGAGAAGCTCCCGCGGCTATCGCGCTGGTATATACAGCTATAACGGTATCTCCCGCTCCTGTTACGTCAAATACTTCTTTAGCCGTTGTTGGTACATTTATAAAAGGCAGGTTTTTTTGAAATAAACTCATTCCTTTATGTGACCTTGTTATTACCAAATGCTCTAATTCTAAATCATTCATTATTTTTTTACCTAGATTTTCTAAATCTTCCGGCGTTTCTGGTATATCTAAATTGATCCCCTTTGAAGCTTCAAGTTCATTAGGCGTCATAACATCCGCTCCCTTATATAAACTAAAGTGCCTAACCTGTGGATCAACAGCAATATAAGTATTATTGTTTTTAGCTATTTTTAATATTTCAGATATAAAATAGGGATTGAAAACTCCTTTATCATAATCAGATAATATAATCGCCTGGTATTTTTTAATTTCGCGAGATAATACATCTATCATTTTATCATGTATACTTGCGGGTATTGGTTTAGCATATTCTCTGTCAAGACGAAGCAACTGCTGGTTTTTAGCCAGTATTCGTGTTTTTATAGTAGTTGGTCTATCTGGGCTTTCCCATATTTCAAGCATATTTAGACTCTTTTTAGTGAGCTCTCTTATCATACTTCTGCCATTTGTGTCGGCCCCTACTACGCCCATTATGCCAGAAGATATTTTTAAATCTATAAGATTTTTTAATACATTAGAAGCGCCGCCGGGCATTCTTTCTTCTTTATATGATAATACTACGGGCACGGGAGCTTCGGGCGAAATACGGTTACAGTAACCCCAGATATATTCATCCCACATTAAATCGCCTATTACCAGTACTTTTGTACCAGAGAAATTATCTAAAATCTGTAATAATTTTTTTTTGATTAGTTCCATTTATGTTACCAATACCGATTTGTTTTATTAACTTGTTTGATTATAACAAAAATTACTCACCCGCTGTCAAGATTTGTTTATTTTTTAAGAATTTCTTTCAATTTTTTATTGCAAATCTAATTAAAATTAATTCATTGGTAATATTATGAAAAATGCGATTACAATAGTTCAAGTATTACTAGGTGCCATGATGTTTGTTTTTGGTATAAACTACTATTTAAAGCTTTTACCCTCACCGCCGGCCTCTATTCAGGCGAAAGCACTTTTGACTGCTATGTCAATGAGCGGTTATTTAATGGATTTTATAAAAATAACCGAAACGGTATGCGGCGCGCTTTTACTCACAAGAAAATTTGTACCCTTAGCGCTTATAATTTTAGCTCCGGTTGTATTAAATATACTTATGATACACCTTTTTTTAAACCCCAGCGGTATTCCAATGGGATTAATAATTACAGGTATGGAAGGTTTTCTTCTTTGGGTATATCGTGATTATTATAAAGGAATTTTATCTATAAACGCAAAGGTATAGTTTTTTTAAACCCTTGACAAATAGATTATTATTTAAATAAAAGAAATATGGTAACAGATATTTGGCCGGTATTAATTCAGTTTATTTTTGGCGCCGGATTCGCTGCGTTAATTTTAATACTGGCGCACATTATAAAACCTAAACTTAAAAAACCTTCTGAATCTCATCCTGAAACATTCGAATGTGGCATACCGTTCAGTGGTGACGCAAGAGGTATGTTTAATATCCAATTTTATATTGTTGCCATGCTTTTTATATTATTTGATATAGAGGCAGTATTCTTATACCCGTGGGCGGTAACCTTTCTTAAATATAAAGAAATTGGCGCTGCAGGGTTTATTCTTATAGAAATGTTTGTTTTCTTAATTATTCTTTTAATTGGATATTTTTATATTATTAAAAAAGGAGCGCTTGATTGGGAAGACCCTGAATAAGAATACAAATGAAAAAATCAGCAAATATAATGAAAAACAAATCAAATCCTTTTTTTGTAACGGGACTCGTTAGTGATTTTTTAAAATGGGGTCAATCGTATAGCCTTTGGCCTTATCCTTTCGCTACTGCTTGTTGCGGAATTGAATTTATGGCAACAGCAGCCGCAGACTTTGATATCTCACGTTTTGGAGCAGAAAGACCTTCATTCTCGCCGCGTCAGGCTGATGTAGTTATTGTATTAGGGACTGTTACTTATAAAATGGCGCCTGTATTAAGACATGTATACAAGCAAATGGCAGATCCCAAATTTGTAATATCTGTTGGAGCATGTGCCTCTTCAGGCGGTATGTTTGATACTTACTCTGTTCTGCAGGGAATAGATAGAATAATACCCGTAGATGTATATATTCCGGGATGCCCGCCTAGACCCGAAGCTATATTAGATTCGTTAATAATGCTGCAAAAAAAACTACGAACTCAATCTATAGAAGAACGAAGAGAAGAAGTAAGAGAAAAAATAAAAATAATGGAAGAAAAAAATAAACCTGTTGTCGTAGAATAAATATCTAATTTAACTTCTTAAATTCTGAAAAACACCATTTTAAAAAATTATGTCCCGTATTTAAATGCAATGGCGATTTCTTAACAATATCTTCACAATAATGAGAAAAATTATGGTTTGATTTTATATTTTTATATTTTGAATATAAAATAAATGGTACTTTTTCATTAGTGTGGGTCCTATATTTTAATGGAGTAGGATGATCAGGAACCACAATAATATTAAATTTTTCTTTGCTTTCAAGAAGAGGCTTTATAATCATTTTATCAATTTTTTCAATGGCAGATTTTTTTTCATTAAAATTTCCCTGATGCCCCGCTTCGTCAGGCGCTTCTATATGAATATAAATAAAATCATACTTATTTATATTTTTTAGGGCGTATTTAAATTTGTTACCATAATTTGTATTAAATTCTCCGGTTATGCCCGGAACTTTTATTACATCTAAACTTAAATATTTAGCAATTCCTTTAATAATATCAACGGCTGATATAACAGCTCCTTTTAGGTTATATGATTTTTCAAATGAAACACCGTTTGAAACTTTTCCCTCACCCCATAGCCAAATATTATTCGCTTTTAATTTATTTTTCTTAAAGTAATTTGAATTTATAATAACTTCATGCGCCTTTGTCATTATTGAATTAATAAAATCGCCGCTTTGCCCTTTAGGAACATAAGAATTTATTTTTTTATCGGTAATATCATGCGGCGGTGTGGTTTTAATTTTTATGTTTTTCTTATTTATTACAGCAATATTTCGATAACCTACTCCCGCAAAAAATCGCACGTTTTCATCAAACTCTTGATTTAATTGTTTTATCATCTCTTTTGAATCTTTTGTATGTATCCCCCCGCCTGAATAATCTTTCATTATTTGATTTTCAATTGTTACAAAATTTGTTCTAAAAACAGTTTCACCATCATTTACTTTAATATTATTCGCTAAAGCCTCTATTGCACCGCGCCCCAATTTAACTTTTCTAGGGTTAACCCCTAAAAGACTCAATTGCGCGATATCACTGCCGGGAGGACAGCCATCTGGTATTGTTTGAACTGTACCCGTCATACCGTTTTGAAGAAGATAATCAATAGCTGGTATATTCGCCGAATCTAAAGGAGTTTTATTGTTATATTTTTTTATTCGAAGATCGGTTAATCCATCGGGTATTACCATTATATATTTCATATAAGGTTTTCTTATTATTTCGCACAAGATGTCAACTTGAAATAATTATAAATTTATAATTTATTGAAATCCCCAATAATTTTCTATCAAAAACTTTTTATAGTTATGAAATTCCATAACTATACTATTTCTTTTATCGCTCCTAAATATCTTTATTTTCGCAAATATCTTTATGCCATACCAAAACAGATCTTCTTTGCTTACTTTTTTATTCAATATTTTTCCTAAGAACATAGTTATGGAAATCCGTATCAATTGTGACACACTTATCCCTAATAATAGAGCGCTATTTCTTAACAATAATTCATCATCTCCGTATAAGCATAAAAGATGTCTGTGTTTTTTATTATTTTTTAATCTCTTAAGCAATTCATTTTTCTTTTTTATTGTATTCGTCATAATTAAGTTCTTTTTATTCGTGAGCCTAAAAACGCAATATCTGACAATCCATGAATATGATTTATTATGCATATTCGCGGCTAATTTTATGTTTTTCCATGTAGATAAATCTATATGTACTTCCCATATGTTTTTTATTTTTGCCTTTATCCAAGGCGGGCTTTTTTTACATCTCATATATAGGTAATACCCTATTTTTTAATATATATACCGCTATTTATAAAGAAATATTTTCTCTAAATTAATAAAAACTCTTTACAAATAATATAATAAAATAAAATTTATACAAATGAAAGAAAAAATCAAAGAAGCGGCAAAGTTATGGCGCTATTCGAGACATCCTGTGTTTTTAACCGGCGCAGGAATTTCTGCTGAAAGCGGCATACCAACTTTCAGGGGTAGTGATGGCCTTTGGAAGAATTACCGAGCCGAAGAACTGGCTACGCCGCAGGCTTTTCAAAGATATCCTAAATTAGTTTGGGAATGGTACAACTGGCGAAAAAAAATAATATCAGAAAAAAAACCAAACTCAGCTCATAAAACAGCGGCAAAAATGCAAGAAATAATGCCCGATATGCCCATTATAACCCAAAACGTAGACGGATTTCATAAACAGGCAGGCGCCAATTATGTAATAGAAATGCACGGGAATATTTTTGAAACTTTTTGTTTTTCATGCGGTGAATACTCAAATATAGATACCACATCTGAAGAACTTCCCCGGTGTAAATCATGCCCCGAAGGTCTTTTGCGGCCCGGGGTTGTATGGTTTAATGAATCTTTAAGAGCCGATGTAATAGAAAGAATTTATAAAGAACTAAATGAGTGTGATTTAATTTTTGTTGTTGGTACATCCGGTATTGTTTATCCGGCAGCGGGTTTTGCTGCTTCAGTAAAGTCAAACGGGGGTAGCGTAATTGAAATTAATATTGAAAATGCTTCAAGAGCAGATATTTCACTTACCGGCAAAGCGGGTGAAATTTTACCCCAAATATTAGAAGCTGCCGTTACCGCTTAAAATATTTTTATATGAAAAATAAAACTAATGAAGAAAACATATCTCTAAAATGGATAACAAAAAAACGCAAAGACGCTAAAAATTTATTCTTAAAGATTTTAACCTATGGTCTTTCTCCCGGCCGTTTTGCGGCAGCTTTAACGGCGGGTTTTTGGGCGGGTACTTTTCCTCTTCTGGGCACGCATACGGTTTTAGGAATTATTCTCGCGTTTATTTTTAAACTTAACCAAACGGCGGTTTATCTTGGAGTATGGATCTCTTTACCGCTTTATATTGCTCTTTTACTGCCTTCGCTTCGTCTTGGCGAGTTTATCACAAGTTCAAATAAATTAAACTGGAACATTTTTAATGACAACCTGATTCTTATGACAAAAAGCTTTGATAATTTTTCTCTTGTAATAACATCCTATGGCAAATCGGTTTTACACATTATTATCGGATGGATTTTTTTAATGTTTTTTATATCACTGCCTATTTTCTTTTTAAGCCGCTTTATTTTTATAAAATTTTCAAATTCAGTATTTTATAAAAATAAAATATTATCACGAAGCAATATTAGCAAAACTAAGTAACGAATAACAAATCCAAACTATTAATGAAAATATTGAAAGCACTATAATTATTCGTCTTATTTCATCTGATTGCGGAATTTTAGTTAAAATAAAACCGGCCGTGGCCCATATCCATGGCAGTGCTATAAACGCCATATGAAATGTGTTATATAATAATTTTAAGTTAAAAACGCTTTCTCCCGAGATAACTCCCATAATAACAGACTTATTGCCCTCATACCAAAAAAAGAAATGCGCGGCAAAAATAAATAATGCTAAAACAAGAATAACCGGCTTCAAATCGCCCCGTGCCATCAGTATTATTAAAAAAATCAGCCAAATTAATGCTGGTATGAAAAATGCTGTATCCATTTTATCCCCCATTTAAACGCGAATGTAAGACTGTTTACAATACTTTTTACGTCTGCCTTATCTGTACCCGCTATAGAATAGGCCGTACCATGCGCCGGTGATACACGCAATTTTGGTAAATTTAGTGTAATATTTAAACCTTCAAAACCATTTAGTATTTTAAATGGTATTAACCCCTGATCGTGATATTGGGCTATGGCTAAAGAATATTTGTTTTTATCGTTTGACGCGAAAAATCCGTCTGCGGCAAACGGGCCTTCTATATTAATATTTTTGGTTTTTAAAAATTTCATTTTTTCTTTAATAAATTTTTCTTCGGTTCCTATTTTGCCGTTTTCACCCGCGTGCGGATTTAAACCCATTACGGCTACAGGTTTTTTATCGGCAAATAAACGAGAATAGAAAAGTAAAGCATTTGCCAAATTTTTATAATCTACAAGTTTAATATAACCCGGAACTTTCTCAAGCGGTATATGCGTAGTTAAAGAAATTACGGAACAATTCTTACCGTACATGCACATATAAGTTTTTCTTTTATAAAATTCTTCTAATGTTTCGGTATGACCTGAAAATTTCTCGCCTGATTTTATTATATTTTCTTTTGAAACAGGTAAAGTAACTAAAGCCGACATTTTAACACTTCTCCAGACTTCAAGGGCAGTTTTCAAGTATTCATAGGACCTTTTGCCGGTGTCTTTACCGGCAATACCATATGTTACTTTTACGTTTCTCTTTAAATAAACATAAACCGGCTTTGTATTTTTTTTTTCGTTTAAATACTGTACTATTTGATTGATACTTTCATATTTTATAATGTCAAAACTGTTTTCAATTATTTCATCTTCAAAAAGATCCCCTACAATAACACAGTTTTTTATAAAATTTCTTTCTTTATGTTTAAAATATTTATTTATATTTGAAAATACTTTAAATAATATTTCTCTTCCTATACCGGCCGGATCGCCTAAAGAAACTATTGTATAAAATTGATTATTTTTATCACTCTTGTGATGATTGTTTTTTCGCATGTCTATGAGAAGAAGAATCAGAAAAAATAATATCTTCTCTTAAATTATCTTTCGCGTATTCACTTTCAATAATATTTTTTGCCGATGTTTTTAAATCATTGGCAATCATACACCGGCCTTCAAGAATAACGCCATTTTGAATGATTAATTCAGGCGTTTTAATATCCCCAAAAATACGTGCCGTAGGTAAAAGCATCACCCTATTTTTAGCCGTAATATTGCCAATAATTACTCCTTCTACTATAACAGAATTCGCAGTAATATTTGTTTTTATTTTGCCGGTAGCCCCTATATACAATTGTTCTGCCTGAAGGCTTTTACCTTCAAACTTACCGTCAATTTTCAAACTTCCGTTTATATAAAATCTGCCGGTAAAAAAAGAGTTTTCTCCTATTACAGAATTTGTTACTTCCTGTGAACTTTTAACTAACGGCATATCTTCTCCTGTGAAAGGTCAGCTCTTTTAAGTGAAGCTTTCACAATATATTGAAATCTTAACTGGTTTTCAATAAAACCGGTAATTCTCTTACAAAACTCACTCATGCACTGCCTTTTTTTAACCAATTTTTATTATAAAGCCGGTTTGTCATTTATTAAATTTTCCCTGAAAACAAAAAACTACCCCATTTGTATAACAACTCGTATACTTTTTCAAGCAAAACCGGTTTTGATATAAAATCAAGCATACCCGCTTTCAAACATTTGTCTTTATGATCTTCCGTGGCAAACGCCGTTAGAGCAATTATTATAGGCAAAGTTTTATCTTTTTGAGTTTTTTTTATTCTTTTAGAAGCTTCTATACCGTTTATTTTTGGCATTTGTATATCCATTAAAATAATATCATATTTATTCTTTTTAGCTTTTAATATTGCCTCTTTACCATCTGCCACGCATACAGCATCATAACCAAAGTGCTTTAACATTTTAACAAGCAATGTTTGATTTACGGCATTATCTTCTGCTATTAATATTCTCATAGGGAATTTTTGCGCTAATTCTTCTGCTTTTAAAATAATTTTTTTGGCTGAATCTTTTTTTATCTCATTAGTTATTTTTGTTTTAATTGTAAAATAAAATTCAGATCCGCTGTTTAATTCACTTTTTACGTTTATTTTTCCATCCATCATTTCTACTAGTTTTTTACATATCGCCAGACCAAGGCCGGTGCCGCCATATTTTCTAGCTGTAGATTCGTCACTTTGTTTAAAAGAAAAAAATATAGTTTTTAACTTATTTTTAGAAATTCCTATACCTGTATCTATCACTGAAAACGAAATTTGAGAAATAGTATTATTAATTTTTTTTGATGTTACTTTTATTTTTATATATCCTTTTTTTGTAAATTTTACGGCATTATTCATTAAATTTAATAATATTTGTCTTAAACGCACGGGATCGGCTTCAATATATGCCGGCATATTTTTACTTATCTCACTTTTTATTTTAATTTTTTTAGAATCGGCCAGCGGTTTAAATAATTGCATTGTTTCATTTATCATTTGATTTATGTTCACGGCCCTTTTTTCAAGCCTCATTTTTCCCGATTCAATTTTAGAAATATCAAGTATATCATTGATTACGGTTAAAAGAGTCTCGCCGCTGAATCTTATAGTTTCTAAATATTCTTTTTGGGTATTATCTAACTTTGTCTTTGAAAGCAAATCGGCCATACCCAGCATACCATTCATTGGTGTTCTTATTTCATGGCTCATTACGGCCAAAAAATTAGTTTTGGCCCTGTTGGCCCTCTCGGCCATGTTTTTAGCTTTTATTATAGCTTCTTCAATTTCTTTTTGTTTTGTGATATCTTCTTTTAGGGCCACAAAATCGGTAATATTACCGTTTTTGTCTTTTATGGCAGATATTGAGGCTCTTTCCCAAAAAAGTTCTCCGTTTTTCTTCTTATTGTGAAACTCTCCCTGCCATTCGCCTTTTGTTAGAATATCATTCCACATTTTTTGGTAATAATCAGAGGGGTATTTGCCCGATTTTAATGTTCTTGTATGTTTACCTATAACCTCGTCTTTTGTATACCCGGCCACTTCGCAAAATTTTGGATTTACATACTCAATTTCTGCGTTTTTATTAGTTAACACAATAGAAACCGGACTTTGTTCTAAGATGTGCCATGCCTTAATAAGAGTTTTTTCTGTTTTATAAATTTCGGTAATATCGGTAAAAAAACAAATAGCATGATCTGGCATGCCTGCATCGCTCAAAGATTTTGATTTTATTTTAACAAAATGCTGTTCATTATTTGCTTTCTCAACTATTTTTTCTGTTTCTTTTTTTAATGTTTTGCCGTCTGGCAGGCAACTTTTGTCAAAACCTATTAATATTTTTTCGCACTTTTTACCCAGCAATTCTTCTTTTTTAAGCCCGCACTCTTTAGAAAACTGGTCATTACATTCAAAAATTTCAAGCGTCTTTACGTTTATAATGGCGTAGGCCAATGGTATTTCTTCTTGAATTAATTGAAATATTTTATTTTTTGCTAAGTTTTCCATTTTTATTAAAATCTAATAATGCAACTTACAAAAATATATATTTTTTATTTGCCTAACACACAGATGATTATCTCTTGCCTTTTTATTTTTCACAGCCACACTTTCAAACAATTTTTTTTGTTTACAGCTGATAGGGTCACCGTTTGAAAAGTAGGTAGACCACATAAAATTTAGCGCATGGACTTTGCCATGCCTACCTGTGGTTAGCTTCGCTTCGATAAACTCGATTCAGGCTTGTCTGAAAAGTTATTTATTTTCCCTGACTTTTGAACTCCCCCAGACACATCAGAATTGTTAGTCGTAAATTTTGTCGATTTTGTATTTTTGTATATTTTATTTTGCTAGTGTTTTTAATTTGCTACTTTCTGCAAGGCTTCAACCACTACATCATTAATACTTTTATGCTCTTTTGTTGCTTTAATCGCAATTCTTCTATGTAAATCAGAGTTTATTCGAACATTGAATTTTCCTGAGTATGGTTTTTCTGGTTTTTGTTTTTTTTCTTCACAGAATTTCAAATATTCATCAATTGATATTTTAAATTCTTTTTTTAAATCATTAACTGTTGAAGCTTCAAACGTAATAATATCTTTTATATCAACAACCTTTCCAAAAAATATTTCTGCATCTTCGTCAAATTCAACAATTGCTGTATACCCTTTGTAGTTCATAGATAATCTCCTACATTAATACCACTATTTTCTATAAATTCTCTAACAGATTTTACAGCCCCTTTATTTGTTTCTTTTTCTGGATGGGGCCTGTGAAAAATAGCAATACGTTTATTTAAATAAATTCTTACTCTAGAACCTGATCCTTCTGATATTTCAGCTCCTAGACCTTTTAGCATTTTTTCAATATCATTCCAGTTTATATCTGATCTAACTGGGTTTTCATAAACTTTTTTTAATATTTTAATATGTTTATTATTCAATGTAGTACTAATATACAGTACCACATTTGATTTGTCAAATATTTTATTATTATTGGTTAGATTTTGTGAAATCGACAAAACGAGCCGATAACAGCAGTTTTAATCTGCGCTACCTACGGTCGCATGTCTTCGACAACTGCGCAGCGGCCTCGGCGCTTTATTTTAATTCAAGAAAAGCATTTACGTTTAAGTATCATTTCTCATAATAGTTATAGGTTTGACGCTTGAGCATATTTGCAATTGCTTTTTGCTTAATCGCATGGCCTCGCAGAGAAATAGAGTTCAATTGCCGCCGCCTTCGGTTAGCTTCGCTTGCGATAAACTCGATTCAGGCCTGTCTGAAAAGTTATTTATTTTCCCTGATTTTTGAACTCCCCCAGACACATTAGAATTGTTAGTCGTAAAATGCCCGTTGCTTATTATTTATTTAATCCCCATAATTTTTATGATAACTAGTTTTTTTCTTGACATTTTCATCTATATATGTATATTTATACATATATAGATATGGATATTTATGAATTTGAGTGGGATGAGAGAAAGAATAAAATAAGAATTTTTGGCGCCGGATATTGGCGTGAAGGTAAGGAAATATATGAGAAAAACAATAAAAGATAATATATATGAAAATGCCCCAAAAGAGATTAGCCAAGCTATCTTTGAAAGTAAAAAAATTAAAGATTTTTTACCGTCACCAGAGAAATTAGTTTTAAAAGAAAAAACTGTAAAAATCACATTGAATTTGAATAAGGATAGTGTAGATTTTTTTAAGAGTAAAGCTAAAAAGATGGGTGTTCCATATCAAACGATGATTAAAAAATTATTAGATATATATGCAAATACTTTCCATAAAAATAATGCCTAATTCAAAGGGTACATCCGATAACAGCAGTTTTAAGCTGCGCTCCCTACGGTCGGCAGTTATTTGCACAACTAGTAGTACCATCTGCTTCATAGTACATATAGTCATCGTAATAACCATCTTGACTTAAATTTAATTTGCCGTCTGACAATTCAACAGAACCATTGTTATTGCCATCCATAGGATCCCCGTCAACATCAGTGCTGGCGGATACTTATAAGGTATTGCCGGAGCCGGTGTTACAGACGGCATATATACATTGTCAAAATTAGTTTCTACACCTGTATCTCTGCCTGAAAATGCGGAAATTGATGATATTATGTACAGACTTTATGTAATTGATTCCTGGCCCCTTAAAAACGGGCATACCTCCAAGAATTTCATTTTGAGACAGGATGTCGAAAAATGAATAGCAACTAATTATACATAAAATATAAAAAATAAATTAACCAGAATGAGGAATAGATTTTTTTTTCATAATCTCTTTGCATAAATCAGAATTCTTTGCTTCTTGAGAAATCACTTTTATATAGTTTTTAAAATTCAATCCTTTATGTTTTTCATATAATATTTTCTGGATGTTATTTTTCATATCTACACAATCAAAATCTTTTTTACTTTTCATTTTCAAGTACCTCTCTAGGCGAATATATCGCTAATGGCTTATAACCCATTCTTAAATTTATTGCATTATATTGAACTATCCTATTATAATTTACAATATGTTTAAAATTCCAGCTGCAAAGTACATCAATATTATTTACTGTAGCAATTGCAATATGAAAGGCATCATCATATGATGTTTCAGTTACAATGTTTTCTTAAACATATTCATTTGCCAGTTCTTTGACTTCTTCACTAGTTTCTAAAATTTCTAATAAGTCACTATATTCTTTAAAATGAGACAGAACCATATCGGGAGCTTAAGTCAACTCTCTTACTGTGATATCAGAAATAATACCTATTTTAATATGATTTTGAATTTCAACGATTAATTGATTTGAATATTGCTGAAATTCTTTGTCAAAACAACCACCAATAACTGATGTATCCAAATAAATTTTAATCTTTTTCATTACAAAATTCTTTAATATATTATTTTAACATAAATATTAAATTAATAATTATGTTAAAAAATAGTTTAGTTTATGGATATACAATTAGAATTTTAATAAAAGGTCAATTATATTTTATTTTTTAACGCAGAGGCGCAAAGACCTGTGCCGTTTGCGAAGCAGGCTGAAAGTCTGTTAACCGAGCTACTTTAAAAATCTTACTTATTACACAGTAACCCAAACAAAAATACGTTTCAAAAGGCTATGCCAATAACTTCCAGCGTTAATTTTTTCTACGAAACACATAAAACCCGGCAAATTCAAATCTCAAATGCGACAGTTTTAACATTGTGAAAGACCTCATATGCAGTTCGATATCCAAGAGATTTTCTAGGCATATTGTTTATCCATGTTATCGCTTGTAAAACCATTTCTCTGGTAACATTGTTAAATTTCATTTTTTTTGGAAAAAATCTTCTTAATAATCGGTTTGAATTTTCGACCAAAGCTTTTTCCCAAGGGCGACCAGGATAGGTGAAATAAATTTTGCAGTTTAACATCTCTTCATCTGATTTAAAGTTTGCCATTTCACTTCCATTATCCTCTAAAATGCTTTTTAATTTTTCATTATCAATATCAGAGAAAACGAACTTTAAGCTATTCGAAAAAGAGTCTGCTGTTTTATCTGCCATTTTATCTGCAAGAATATAACGAGAGTTTACATCTGCCAAGGTAGCGATAGCGCCACTTTGTTTAGCTCCGTGCATAGTATCGCTTTGAAAGTGGCCAACGACATTACCTTTTAATGCGCCTTCCGGCATTGTATCAATACGCTTTTTATCCTTGTTTTTCAACGTTTTCAGAGAGTTTTCAGATTTTGTATAACCTTTTTTACCAAATAACAAATATTTTTGAACTCCTTTTCCAAGGTAGCCCTTGATAACCCAATTGTAAACTGTTTGATGAGAAATATTGATATTTAAATCTATGAATAATTTTGAACGGCCAACGATTGCATCAGGAGAAAAACCAGCAATGAGTAGTTCTTTGATTGTCTTAAATATTTCAGATGGCCATTCTTTATGATAGACACAATATTTTCGATGAACCTCATAATTTTTTTGAGCATAAGTTGCTGAATAGCTTCCTTTGGTTTTACATCTTTTTAATTCTCTATAAATTGTGCATTGATGAACACCCAACGCTTTAGAAATGTCAGTAACTTTTTGCCCATCTTTAAGCATATTGTTGATTACATTTCTATCCGATAATTTTAAATGACTAAACTTTGACCCCATAAAGGCCTCCTTAAAAGATTGTAGTGAATCTCTATATCGGAGGTTTTTTATGGGTTCTTTCTATATTATTATTTTCGCATTTGAGATTTGAATTTGCCCCCGATAGGCAGCTATAAATTAAAAAAGAATTGACAATAGAGATGTTATTCAGTAATATTAAAAAAAATTATTAAACTTATGAAATTTAATATTCTAATAGAACCAGCAGAAGAAGGCGGCTACAATGTAAGTGTACCAGCGCTTGATGGTTGTTTTACCCAGGGTAATACAGAAGAAGAAGCTGTTGCAAACGCTAAAGAAGCTATTTTATGCTATCTTCAGGGACTAGAAAAGTTAAATAAAATAAAATCATCACCAAATAGTATTTTTAAAGAAGTAGAAATAGCGGTTTGAGTAAAACTTTTTCTGGTAAACAGGTTGTAAAAGCCTTGAGACGAAAAGGTTTTATAATAGATCATCAAAGAGGCAGTCATATATTTTTACATAATTTAGACGCTAATATTTCTGTCATTGTACCTAATCATAAAGAAATAAAGAAAGGTACTTTGAACAGTATTCTTAAAAAATCAAAAATAACAATAGAAGAACTAAAAAATTTAATTTAATTATAGATTCCAGCTGTAATTTATGCCGTACCCGCTATAGTTTATACAACTATCCATTTTCAAGAAAAGACAGTGTAAAAAGACTCACCTTTTGTTAGCCACGCACTCCCTTCGATACGGCGAAACCGCTTACATGGCTTCGCCAACTTTCATAACAGGGCAAGAAAGATACGTGTCTAATAAGATAATTCTTTTCAAATTCAATATAAATTCCATATTATTTTTATCTCACATCTTAAAGAATCAAAAAATCTATTTGGTGAAAATATGCTTTCTGTACAGAAGAAAAAGCGTCACAATAAAATAACTTTTAAGAAATATATTCAAAATGACGAATATTTTTTTCCCAAAAGTACTGTCGACTATGTTCCGAATACGCATATATCGAAATTAGTAAGCGCAGTTAAATAAGGCCGATATGATAAATATTGCTAAAAACAAGTCAAAGGCTAAAGCCCATGACTTTTTTTGTTACAATCCCTAACAAAAAAACACACAAAAAAAGCCCGCTTAAGCGGGCTTTTTTTAATGTTAACCTAAATGGTAAATCAAAGATTTACGGTTCAGGGTTTGGTGTTGTACCCCAATATACATAATCATTATAGAAACCGGTTCTATAAATATCAATTTTACCAAATTTTGCACTGGTACCATCATTGTTAGGATCCATTGGATCGCCTTCTTCATCTTGAATACCATTGGTAATTATCATACCATCTATAGTTCTATACGGGTCAACCGCCTGAACATAAACCTTTGTAGGTACAGATGTATCACCTTCGTTGGTTTCGTCATAAGTGACAATTTCAATTTCAATTGGTTCAGGATCACCATTAGCATTCGTTTCATAAGCAAAAATATTGTTTGTGTTAATGGTCGCTATTTTTGGCTTATTATAAACCATTGGTACCGCCGTAGGGTCTTTTTCATGAGCAAAAGTTAACAATACTCTATTGCCGTTTAGGCCATTGTTTGATGGAGAAGGAGGATATTTAAGCGCAATATCTGTGCCCTCAAGTTGGGCGCCTGTAGTAAAACCTTGATCTCTTCCTATCCAGGTTTGATCAGTTACGAAGTCTAAATCGCCGTCATATACTGCGTCTTGAGATTCTTCAATAGGACCAAATACAGTATTGATTTTTTCTCCATTTGGATATAAACATCTTTGCTCTTCAATTCCATCGGGATTATTAAAAGTACCTCTGTAGAACTTATCATGCTTCCATGTAAACTCATAAGAAATACTAGTTGCCAATGTATCAACAGGAATAGTTACAATTGTAAGAGGAACTTCTGTGCCTGCACCGTCAAGTGTGTCGCTTTCTGTTACCGTTAATACAGTTTTATCGGCAATACCCACTGAGCCTTTTGTAAGATCCCAATTGGCGCCGGTTTTAGTTACAGTTATAGTGTTTAACTTGCCGTCATAATCATCAAAAAGGTCAAAAGCAGGCGTCGCTGTGGCTGGCGTCATACAATCTTCACCTGCCGAAACGGTTACTGCGGTCGTAGTATTACCCAAAAACACAGCTTCTGTTGTCCAGCCTGTTAATATCTCTACATAGTCATTTGGCTCGCAAAATGTTCTGAAAGCATCGCCGCCGGTGCCGCCGCAGTCTCTGTTACCCATTAAGCCATAACCTTCTACGCTTTTTACATTTTTAGATATAAAAAACACATCATAATTGTTTTTGGTTTGATCTGGGCTGGTGCCGTTTAAGTTCTGCCAGTCTTCTTCCATATGAATATAGGCATCGTATGTGTCTTCATTATAAATTATCTCTAAGGGAGTTAATTTAGTAATGGGACTATTTCTTGATATTGTCTCATCTTTAACATCTAAAAAATAAATGTTTTCTGGCGTTAGCGTGCTTGCGTCCATTCTTTTATCAAACGTAACCGTATATCTTACTATAGCTTTTGCTATATCATCATCGCCGCCGCCAACCGAAGTACTGTCATAACGCGATTTAATTAGCCTAAGGTTAGTCGGCTCGTTTCCTCCTGTTGCAGGGAGAGGATTACTTGGCCCGGTCACGGTTGTGGCTGCCACATGAGGGTAAAAAGCCGCTTTTTTAAGTAGTCCCGAAAAAGCGGGCGTAGGCTGTGCCGCGCCGCCTTCTACCGGCTCATATTCCGCGCAGGATATTATAAATCCCGCGGACATTACTATGGCGGTTAAACCCGCCATTGATAATTTTGTTAATTTATTCATTTTAATTCTCCTTAAAATATATATCTCTTAGAATAAGAGCGTACCGTTTACTTGAATATCACCAGCATTAAAATCTATATAAGTACCTGCCTCTGTAACCGCTTTTAATGCCATATCAAGCTGTAAGTTGCCGCCAAGAGAATATCCTAAACCAAGAAAGTATGTATTATTTTGGTATATAGTTTCTCTTGTTTCATTATAGGCCTGTGTACGAAGTAATCCATCATTACCCGCGTTTAACCATGTATTTTGATAAACGTCTGTATCTTGCTCATTACCCGCTATATTATCCGCATTATTGTCTATAAATGTTCTTGAACCGCTGGTATTTGTTGTGTCTGAATATAGGTTTCTATACCATATATGTCTAGCTGCCGCTCTTAGTGTTAAAGCGGGTGTTATATTATATTCAGCGCCAACTGGAATTTGTATCTTCAGGGTATCACTATTTATTGTACCTTCTTCTGTTCTGCTGTACGAAGTAATAGTAGTTGAATCGCCGCCGTCAACAATACCGTTACCATCATTAGCATAAACAGTAGTCATACCAGACGTATTTTCAGGTAATATAAACTCAGTTGACTCATAAAATGTTTTTATACCTAATGCCACTGTTAAATCTTTATTAACTTTTTTTCTGGCGATTATGTCTAAACCCACTTGCATTTTTAATCCGTCTTTATCTTCTGATTTTGAAGTTATTACACGTTCATTTACTGTATTATCTACAATAGCAGAATTTGTTAAATCTTTATTATTGGTAGAGTCTGAATAATTAGATGTGCCTATACTATCAACAGCTGTACCGCCAATGGCAAAAGGCACTCCAAACTCAAATTCAAAGCTGGCTATATCCATAAAAGCTCTAATATCTGCTAATATCAGTAAACCAGAATCTTCAAGTTCGATTTTATCATCATCAGTTCGTAAAGTATCTGTAGCTTTCGTTACCACGAAATCACGGCTTCTTGTAGTTTCAACATTTTGACTGTATGTTTGATAATTAGCGCCTATCTTTATACCTAATAATTTTAAAGGACCCATTCCTGTTAAGGCCGCGTGAAGAAGGGCTATATTATTGCTTACGCTTACAACATCAGAATGCTCAATTGCAATTGTTCTTGTCTCATCAACGATGCCTTTTTCAAGATCAGTTCCTGTTGCCGTTTCATTGGCATAACCTGTTTCATTATAACTACCTGTTGTGTCTCTTTCAAGTGATAGGCCCACCGCCATATTGCCTAAAACCATATTAAAGGCCAAAAGAGCGTTTACATCAAACGAATCTCTGTATCTTTCGCCGTCAGCATCTACTCTCGCCTGTCTTGTATAGTTGCCATTTTTTAACGGATCTAAAAAGTTTACTACATTATCACTGCCGTTACCACTTTCAAATACAGAATCAGCGTTAACATTTAAGCCGTTATACGCATAGTTTGTACCCAATTCCACTGTTCCGGTGATGTCCATTCCATCTATATTATATCCAGAACGTTTATTTGTAACTTCTGTAATTAAACCTATTGCCATATTGCCAAGGTTAAATGCCGTACCTAAAACAAGCGAACCGTCATCGTTTACATTGTTTAAGTTGCTAAATACGTTTACCTTGCCCGTGGTAGAGCTGTTTTGAAACGACAAAGGAATTGCCGTACCGCCTAATTTTGCTTCGGCGTTTTCACCTTCACCCGCGGTTGAGCCTAATAAATATGGTGCTGTTGTTACCATGTCATAGGTATCGCCAAATAAATAAGCAGTTGAAGCGGATCTTAGACTGTTATTATCTACACTCGCGAAAAGCGAACTGGCAAATAACAAAGCCGCGATAGCCGCCGTTATTTTAATTTTTAATCTCATTTTTTTAATCTCCTTTTTCTTTACATCTTTTAAAATTCTTAATCCCTTTTTTTAAGGGTATTAAACAACATACGTTTATTTGCTGAACAATACGCGCTTTTTTGAGAATTTAATAAGAATTTTAACATTTTTTTCATTTTACAATGAATTTAATAACTAAAATAATAATGCTTTATATTTTGTCAAATTTTTTTTAGTTTTTTTGTTCGCAATATTTGAAGCCACAGAGACAATGTGCGCGAAGCGCTGGCCACAGAGCACACAGAGCGTACTATATTGTAGTTGATTGTATAAAAAGCGGCAATACTCCTACCTTTTACACGAAGATCGCACATAGTGCGTCTTTTATTGTAATTTAACGGGATCAAAGTCCCAAAAAGGATTAAG
>JAOUOS010000014.1 GCA_029880285.1 Spirochaetia bacterium | reverse complement strand
ATAACTCACCTTCTTTTAACTGCGATAAAGTACGATAAAGACGCATTAAAGCGATCTTGAAAATTAGAATGCGGTAAAAGAAACTTTTTTGGAAAATATGAAAAAAAAGTGGACTATAATAAATTAGCACGCAGAGGACACAGAGAATGAAGAAAGTGTAGAGACGAAGTGTGCAGAGTACTGGTTATAAAAAGATTCTTTTAATAGCATCGATTAATTTTTATTGCCAAGGTAAGCGCTAGGCATTACATTGTCTTACATGGGAGAGTTTTTATATGGGTCAAACAATTACAATACGCATTCCAGAAGATATGCGTAAAGACTTAGAAGAATTAAGCAAGTATGAGCATAAACCGGTAAGTGATTTAGTAAGAGATTCATTGCGAAGATATATTTCTATTCACCGTTTTAGAAAATTAAGAAATATAACTCTTCCCTTCGCAGAATCAAGCGGCATAATTACCGATGAAGATGTTTTTAAAATTATTTCATGACAATAACTTTAGACGGCAATGTTATTGTCGCGGCATTTGCAAGCCGGGGATTATGTAATTCTGTTTTTGAGCTGTGTCTTGATAGATTTCATATTGTTATAAATGAATTTATTTTAGATGAAGTACGTAAAGCTTTAATAAATAAAATAAAAATGCCTATAAATCAAGTTAATATAATAATTGATTTTTTAAAAGATTTCTGCGATATTATAACTCATGACAAACCTGCGGTTCGTGTATGCAGAGATTTAGATGATGATAATATTCTTTCTTTGGCGAAAGCGTCTAAGTCATCAATGATTATAACAGGAGATAAAGATTTATTAATCTTAAAAAAGTATAAAAATATTAAAATACTCACACCTCGAGATTTTTGGGATGAAGTAAGAAAAATAAAATGAAAAAGCTACAAATATAAAACACTGGTCATAACAGCCATGTTCTAAAAAAAGTAAATACTTTGCTTTGCCATAATGAAAATTATTCCTGCGCGGCCTGCTGTGGAATTTACAATTTAAATTTAATAAAAAAAGAAATAAAAACTTTCTTAACCGAAAACACCAGACAATTTTTATCTTTAAATATATTAAATCAAAAAGAAGTTTATTTATATCGAAAAAATAGAGAAAGCGAAATTTCAAAGTATATTTTGTTTAATAATATTTATGTGTGTATTTTCGCCGGATGGACCTTTTCAGGCAAACAAAAACCGGGCTGTCTTTTACATCCGACCGGAGGCCCGCATAAAAATATTTTGTCGGTTAAAAATCCACAGAATTATTCTTTTTACGGCCAGTCAATTTGCACAAATTACAACTGCCCTGTTAAAGAAAAAAATCTTTTTAATTACAAATTTAAAACCCGCGACCCGCTGCTTTTGGGGCAATTTGCCGGTAACTATAACCTTTGTAAAATATTAAACGCAGCTGATGAGTTTTTAGAACACGGCTCAAGCAATCTATTGCCTGTTGTCATTCAATATCTTTCAAAAAACATGCTACCCGTAACCAGTTTTGAAGTTCCCATGAATCTTAAAAGCATATCTATTAAAAACTTTTGGGATCATTTGGGGGCGGTTTTATTAAAAGAAAATTATATCAATGAACAGTTTGAGATAAATGAGAATGCCATAAAACTAGGTTTAAAATTGAAAGAAAAGTATGTAAATACATGAGCCACAGCGACGAATTTCGAGAAGCACTGGCCACAGAGGTCACAGAAGACACAGAGAACGTGGTTGATTTTACCAATAAATTTGTTTTTGCCAAAATAAAATTAATATAGCACTTTTATATGATGCTTATAAGTAACCTGTGTCTTAAAGTTTTGTTCATTTGTTTTACAACATCTGTTGTTTACTCTGTGCGCTCTGTGTACTCTGTGGCTTTTTATAAGCCTGTGCCTAAACAAGCCTTTAAATAAACCATCTTTTATTTATTCTCTTTTCAATCTGTCTTTTTTATGAAGACATCCCTTTAATTTTAAAATATGACATTCGATAAATACAACTGGAAAAAATATATACCAGAAAACCATGTACGTCCGCCGTCTTTTTTAGAAGACCCGGGCGTTTTACTTATTAATAAACCTGTTAGCATAACCTCTATGGATGTACTGCGCTTTATAAAAACCATCGGCAGGCCCAAAAAAGCCGGCCACGCGGGAACTTTAGATCCGTTTGCCTCGGGACTTTTAGTGGTTCTTTTAAACCAATACACCAAACTTTCTGATAAATTAATGGCCCAGTCAAAAGAATACGAGGGAACTTTTATATTAGGTGAAACTTACGACACACAGGATATAACGGGTACTCTTATAAAAAAAACAAATGACGTTCCTTTATTAAAAATAGAAGAAATTCAAGATATGACTAAAACCTTAACGGGTAATATAACACAAATCGCGCCGGCTTACTCGGCTAAAAAAAAAGACGGCAAACCGCTTTACCGGTATGCCCGCGAAGGAAAAGAAATAGAGGCAAAGAAACAAGATATTTTCGTAAAAGAATTTTTAATTACCCAAAAAATTTCAAACATAAAATTCGCCTTTAAAATTACCTGCGGCAAGGGTACTTATATTAGAACATTAATTAACGACCTTGGTGAATTATTAAAATGCGGCGCGGTTACAGAAACCTTAATAAGAACAAAATCGGGAAATTTTAGTATCAATGAATGCGTAAGTTTAGAAAACCTGCAAAGTCAGGAAGCTATAAAAAATAATCTTATACAACAAAATATTGCAAAAGCGTAAAACACCTAATTTTTAAATAATTAATACTTTATGAATGAAATAATTTTCTTCCTGTTTTTTTGGTTTCCTTATTTTAAATTTGAGTAAAATTTTTTAAGGAAACCAAGAAGGCATGAACATATTTAAAAAATAAAAAATCACTTCATCACGGCCCAGTCAGGAAAACTCAATAAATCGATACCTAATACAGGCACAATAATAAAATATGCTGCGGCAATCACAATGAATATTCCGCCCAGGTTTATAAAAAATCCTGTTTTTGCCATATCTAAAATTGAAACTCTTCCCGAACCAAAAATAACCGCGTTAGGCGGCGTTGCTACGGGCAGCATAAACGCTAAACTGCATGAAATAGCCGCGGGAACCATAAAAAAAAGCGGATTTATTTTTACCGCGACAGAAAGAGCCGCAATAATAGGCAGTAAAATTTCAGACGTTGCCGTGTTTGAGGTAAGTTCAGTTAAAAACGTTATAAATAAACAAAGAAAAAACACAATAACAACAGGCGGCAAACCTTCGGCCGCTTTTAGCTGCTCGGCACACCAATAGGCCAAACCCGATTCTTTAAACCCGGCTGCTAACGCGAAGCCCCCGCCAAAAAGTATTATGATATGCCATGGCAGTTTTTGAATGCTGTTTATATCTAAAAGTTTTGATTTTTTATCTTTAGATGAAATTATAAACAGTAAAAAAGCCATAAATATGGCAACGGTACCATCGTTAATATAATCAGGATTTTTAAAAAAAGATGAAAATCCCGGTATTGTTAAAGTACCTATATCTATTGGCGATCTAAATATCCATAAAAAAGCTAAAAGAATAAATAAAACAAAAACTATTTTTTCTTCATAACTTGTTTTGCCTAAGTTTTTTAATTCATTTTCAAAGATTTCTTTTTTTATGGTTACCCCGTTTTTTTTCGAAAAAAACAAATAACTTAAAAAGCCCCAAACAAAAAAGAACATAACAGCCGATATGGGCAAAGCGAAAAAAAACCACTTAGCGAAAGTAATATCGGGGCCCTCTGCGAAAGTAATATCAAAAATTCTCACGAATGATAAATTAGGCGGGGTTCCCACCAGTGTCGCTATACCGCCTATTGAGGTAGAATAGGCTATGCCTAAAAAAAAGCCCGTGGATATTTTTTTAACCTTCTCTTTTGTGAAAATTTCTTCTAGCTCTGTTACCACCGCAAGAACAATAGGCGTCATCATCATAGCGGCCGCGGTGTTTGAAATAAACATAGATAAAAACGCCGATGCCAACATAAATCCAAAAAGAATTTTTGTTTGGTTGGTTCCAAAAAACAATAATATTTTTACGGCAATTCGTTTATGAAGATTCCATTTTTCCATAGCTATGGCCATGAAAAATCCGCCCATGAATAAAAAAATAATGTGATTAAAGTATTGTGACGAAACCGCCTTGCCATTCATAATACCTAAAACAGGGAATAAAATTACCGGCAAAAGAGCCGTAACCGAAAGAGGCAGAGCTTCGGTTATCCACCAGAAGGCCATTAAAAGAGCTGTTGCCGCCATATAAGTAACCGATTTTTTATCGGGATTTAAATTAAAAATACTAATGAACAATACAAAAGATACCAATCCGAATATTACGGCAAAACGGCGGTAATCAATTTTTATGCCTAAAACTAAATTTGAAAGCACTTTTTATAAATCACTCTGCATAAAAGGCCAGGGATTTAACATGACTTCATATTCTACTAAAGATTCAATATTTTTTAATCTTACTTCATAATGAATATGGTGCCCGGTTGCTGAACCCGACATCCCAACCAAAGCTATGAGATCTCCCCTTTTTACTTTTTGTTCGGGTTTAACCAGTATTTTTTTACAATGACCGTATAAAGTTGAAAATCCATACGCGTGTTGTATTCGAACATATAACCCGTAACCCGAAGAGGTACCACCCGCGAAAGTAACTATACCATCGGCCGTCGCATATATAGGCGTATCAGGAGCCGCCGCGAAATCGTAGCCGGTGTGAAGTTCTTCTGATACGCCAAAGGGCGAAATTCTATGCCCAAAAGGGCTGGTTATAAACCCTTCTTTAACGGGCCAACCTAAAGGAAGTTTTTGATATGTATTTTCTCTCGTTAATAAAAAATTCATAGCATTTTTTAATGAAGATGTATAGACTTTTAATTTTTCATTCATTTCTGAATTATTATAAAATTCATAACTATTGTCTGTATCTTCTTCTGTCCATATTTTTTCATAAAATAGACTGCCTTTTTTTTGTAAATACTTCAGTTTATTTTCAAATGAGTTTTTATCTGAAATTAAAGTTTCAAGCTTGCTTTGCCATGAAAGATTGTTATCTATCGCGTTTTTTTTCTCTTTTTCAATTTTAGCATTAGTGCCATAAGAAAATATTGAAAAAAATAAAATACAAACAAAAACTGCCGCGAAAAAAAACAGACTACGGTAATTTAAATAAATTTTATAGGTATGTTTTTGTGAATGCGGAATAAGCATTATAGTTACACCCTGCCTTATAATGTATTCTGAGTGACTTTTTTTATTTCGCTTTTTGCCTGCCCTAAACATATCCGGTACAATTTTAATTTGACGATAACTGAATGACTTTTCTAACATAAAATTCTTTTTTCGTGATTTATTTTGTCAAGTAATATTCAATATACTTTTTTTTTATGGTAATTTTAATTATTTTTATGCAGAATAACAAATTTCTGTATAAATTTAAAAAAAAATTGATGGCAGCATAAAATGAATTTTAATAATGGAATTAAGAAAAATTTTAACTGGTATACAATAATTGTTTAATATTTTAATACAAATTCGTCATAAACAATTACATAAAAACAAATAAGAAATAGTGAAAGCTAACACAAATATCATTAAATCAATTAGAAAAAGACAGTATCTTGTTCTTGGCATACTATTGTTATTTGCTGTTTTTGAAATACTCATTGGATATTTTGTTTCATCTTTAGAGCAGAATACGGCCATGAAAATAAATATAGCCGGCCGTCAAAGAATGATTTCGCAAAGTATTATGGTAAAAATTCACCAACTGGTAGAAGCCGAAGACGAAAACAGAAAAACTTTTTACAAAAGTGAAATAAAAAACCTTATTTCAACTTATAAAAACCAGTTAAATTTTTTATTAGGTGAAACAAAAATAAAAAATAAAAGCATTACTTTAACACAAGATGAAAAAGATTTATACTATGGCGGTACCGCCTTTACCATCAGAGATTCTGAAGCCTTTTTGCTTGAAGTTGAAAAAATACTTTCTGAAGAAAAATATCAAACTATTGAATATTTAAGTACAGCTATTATAAAAACAGCTGATATTTTCATTAAACTTCTTGATTCTAACGCTCAAGTTCATCAAATTGAAACAGAGAAGACCATAAACAAAATAAAAAATGCGCATTTATTATTATTTTTAATGTTTTTAATGACTGTATCTATTATAGGCGCGGGTATTTTTCGAAATAATATTTCAATTCTTAAAAATGAATTAAACCGAAGAGAAGAATTTGAAAAACTTTTAAACGAAGCGCAAAGAATTGCCCAGCTGGGTTCCTTTAAAATTGACCATTTGAAAAACGAAATTACCTGGTCAGAAGAAAAACATTATATTTATGAAGTTAACCTAAACCAAAAACCAAACTTTGATTTATTTTTAAGTATTGTTCATCCTGAAGACAAAGAATTGGTAAAAAAAACATATCTTAAAGCGATTGAAACAGGCAAAGCATTTGACCTTGAATTTAAATTATTAATGGCAGATAATCGCATAAAATATATTTATGAAAGACTCGAAACAAAATATGATGAGAATAAAAATCCTTTAGTATCATACGGTTCATGTCTTGATATAACCGAACGCGTAAGAGCCCATGACGACCTTGAATTATATAGATTAATGATTGAAAAAAGCGGCGACCCCATATTTTTAATTGACGATAACGATAAATGTAAAATGATTTATGTTAACGAGGCCGCTGTTACTCATTTTGGCGTACCTAAAGAAGAAATACTAACCTGGCGCATACCCGACTGGGATCCTAATTTTTCGTTTGATAAACTGGATGAACATGTTGAAGAAGTTAAAAAAATTAAAAATTTATTTATAGAATCGCAGCATAAGATAAAAGGCGGTAAAGAAATAGTTCCCGTAGAAATTTCTTTAAATTTCGTTATGTACAAAGGTAGAATGTGCCACTTTGGTTATTTTAAAAATATATCAGAGAGAAAGAAAAAAGAAGAAGATCTTATTAAAGCCAAAATAGCCGCTGAGGCCGCCAATAAAGCCAAAAGTGATTTTGTGGCCAATATGAGCCACGAAATAAGAACCCCCATGAACGCTATTATGGGTTTTACTAACATTTTAAATGAAAAAATTTCTGACCCTCAGCATAAGTCATATTTAAAATCAATAAATTCTGCCAGCAAAACTCTTTTAACTTTAATCAATGATATTTTAGATATGTCTAAAATTGAAGCCGGAGCATTAGATATTCAGTATAACGCGTTTAATCCGCATGAAATGTTAAAAGATATAAAATCGGTATTTGAACAAAAAATTTCTGAGAAAAATATAGAATTTATTCTTGATATAGAACCTCAAATACCCGGCGGCCTTATTCACGATGAAATTAGATTAAGACAAATTTTATTAAACTTAATAGGCAATGCCGTTAAATTTACCGAAAAAGGCTATGTTAAATTATCGGTTACAAAAGAATATACCGAAGAAGACACAAGTAAAATAAACTTAAAATTCAGCGTTGAAGATACCGGTATAGGCATAAAAAAAGAAGATCAGGATAATATCTTTAAAGCGTTCCTTCAGTCAAAAGATCAATCTCATTCTAAATACGGCGGCACGGGCCTTGGGCTTACTATAACCAAAAGACTGGTAGAAATGATGGGCGGAACTATTTCTTTAGAAAGCGAACAAGGCAAAGGTACAAAATTTTACTTAAACATAAAAAATGTGGCCATCGCTTCTATTGAAATTGATAAGAAAAAAGATAATATCAATGATAAAAATTTTGTTTTCGAAGAGGCAAAAATTCTAGTGGTTGATGATATCGCTGAAAACCGCGAACTGGTAAAAGGATATCTTGAAAAATATGATTTTGATATGATAGAGGCTGAAAACGGAGAAATAGGGGTAAATCTTGCCGAAACACATCAGCCTAATTTAATATTTATGGATATGCGCATGCCAGTTATGGATGGATACGATGCCATTAAAATTTTAAAAGAAAAAGAAAACACAAAACAAATACCAATTATTGCTTTAACCGCTTCGGGCATGAAATCTTCTGAAGAAAAAATAAAAACAATTACAGAAGGTTATTTAAGAAAACCCATTCATAAAAAAGATTTAATTAATGAAATAGCAAAACATATTTCTTATAAAGAATTAGAAAAAAGTGACCAGAATAATAAAGAAGGCAAAAGTATTAAAGACGAAGAAGATATAAATAAACAATTTCAAAGATACATTCTGGGCGATGACAAAATTGAAAGACCCCAAAATCAAAGCAGCGAAATAATACAAGAATTAATAAACCAAGTTGAAATTGTGATAAAAGCAAACAATGACACTTTATCTGAAAGCTCTTCTTTTTCTGATTTTAGAATTTTTACCGAAAAACTTAAAGAAATAAATACGAGCTATAATAATGAATATTTATTAATCTTTATTGACAAGCTATATTATCATTTAAATTTATTTGATATGCTGGGTTTATTAAAAACCGTCAATGCAGCAAAAAATTTAATGGATAAATTAAATAGTTAATAATAAAAATTATTAGTATTATATGAACTTATTTTATATAATACTTTTTATAAAGCAAGCAAACTGATAATATGCTGAAAGAATCTAAAGAGATTGTGAAAGAAAACCAAAACGATTTATCGGCTTTATTTAACATAAGCCAGACACTTACCACAACATTAAATTTAGAAACCGTTCTTCAAACGGTAATTGACAACGCCTCTCAACTGGCAAAACTTGACAGTGGCGCCATCTACCTTGTTCAAAAAGATGAATTATATTTGGGAGCGACAACCCCTCCCCTGCCGCCTGAGTTTCCTGAGCATTTTCGCAAGGCAAAACTTAAGGATCATCCTCATATTGAACAATCAATATCAAAACGATACCCTATCGCAGTAGACAATGTTTCAAGCGTAAAATTATCTACTGCAGAAAAAGAAATTATTCAAGCACGAAATTTACATTCTTTATTATATTTGCCTTTAATAGTAGAAAACCGCTCGGTAGGAGTTCTTATTTTAGGCACCATAGGCAAACCAAGAGTTTTTTCTGATTCTGATATAACCTTATATCATACTGTTTCTAACCAGATGGCATTAGCTGTTGAAAACGCTGTTTTATATCAAGAAAAGCAAAATTATATATCGGCACTGGAAGAACAAGTTGCTTTAAGAACTGCTGAATTAACAAAAACAAACAATTCGCTAAAAAATGAAATTTTTAAAAAAGAAAAGATTGAGAAAGCCTTGACTGAAAGTGAAAAAAAATACAGAGATATAATAAATACTACGCAGGAAGGCTACTGGTTAACAAACAAAAATCAAGAAACGGCTGACGTTAACGATTCTCTTTGTAAAATGTTAGGTTACACACGTGAAGAAATGCTGGGGAAAAAACCTTTTGACTTTGTAGATGAAAAAAACGCGAATATCTTAAAAGAACAAATGGCAAGACTTTCTGTAACATTTCATAGGGAATATGAAGTTGATCTAAAACATAAAAACGGCAAAGATATACACACATTTTTTCACGCTACTACGTTAAAAGATAATAATAATAAACCAATAGGATGCTTTGCGTTCATAAGCAATTTGACAGAACTAAAAAAAAGCGAACAACGGTATAAAAGGCTGGTACAAATGGCGCCTTTTGCCATTATACTGCATGACGGTAAAAATCCTCTTTTGGTTAATGAAATGGCAGTAAAAATATTAAAGGCATCAAGCGAACAAGAAGTATTAGATGGTCAGGTAATGCAGGTCGTACATCCCGACTCAATAGAAACTGTTCGCGAAAGAATTATTACAATGATGAAAACAAACCAGCCCCAGCCTATTGTTGAAGAAAAATTTATACGCCTTGACGGCAAAACAATTGACGTTGAAGTAGCGGCCGCTCCCGTTGAATATAAAGGTGAAAAAGTAATTCAGGTAGCTTTTCAAGATATATCAGAAAGAAAAAAAGCTGAATTTGAACTAAGAAAAGCCAAAAATGACGCTGAAGAAGCCAATTCATTAAAAGATAAATTTGTGGCTTTAGTTTCACATGATTTAAAAAATCCTTTAAATGCCGTATCTGGATATTTTCAACTTCTTCAATCTGTTACTTCGCATACGGCAGAAGAAAAAGACTGGATAAATGAAGGCTTACGAGCATCTTCAGAAATGAATAACTTAATCAACGAAATATTAAATTTAAGTAAAATTAAAAGCGGAAAAATTAAAATTAAACATGAATTCTTTAACGCAAAATCAATTGTAGAAAAAGTTATTAAAAACTTTATATCAATTTCTAATAAAAAAAAGATTTTAATAATTAATGAACTCCCTCTCTATACAAGAATTTTTGCCGATGAGCGTTTATTTACAGAAGCAGTTTCAAATGTTATGTCAAATGCCATAAAGTTTTGTAAAGAAAATGATATTATAAAGATATATCTGGCGAAAGAAAATCCAATTACAATTGCCGTAGAAGATACCGGTGTTGGCATTCATCCAAAGTCAATACCCCATCTTTTTAAATATGAAGAAAAAACCACTACCATAGGAACGCACGGCGAATTAGGCACCGGTTTTGGCATGCCTCTGGTTTATGATATATTTAAAGCTCATGACGGTAATATATATGTAGAATCGACTCTACAAAAAGGAAGCACTTTCTTTTTAGAATTGCCAAATATTACGCCGCGGGTACTTATAGTAGAAGACAAAAAGGCCGAAAGAAATTTACTTAAGAAATATCTTGAAAAACTAAATTTGAATTTCACAGAAGCTGAAAACGGCAGGCAGGCTGTAAAAATTCTTGACAAAGAAATTCCTCATTTAATATTATTAGATATAAACATGCCCGACATGAACGGTTTTGAATTTTTAGAATACCTAAAGTCAAAAGAAACACTTAAAACAATTCCGGCGCTTGTAATTACTATAGAAGATAAAATAGAAACACGGGATCAAATATTTACATACGGTGCAGACGATTTTATTACAAAACCCATTACCATAGAAAATCTTGAGCCGCGCGTAAGAAGATTTACAGCCTAATAATTTGATGACAATACGAAATTAAAAATAAAATTGACAATATTTTTACAAATGACTTATTAAGGAAAATAAAATGCCAGAAACAATAAAAGACATGCCGGTTTCAGTTTTAATAGTAGACGACACGCCAGAAAATATTCAGGTATTAGGAAGTCTTTTAGAATCAAAAAACTATAAAATATACGCCGCTCAAAACGGGGTACAGGCATTAAAAATAGCTGATGAAAAAATTCATGATATTATACTGCTAGATGTCATGATGCCAGAGCTAAACGGCTTTGAAACATGCAAAAAGCTTAAAGAATCTGAAAAAACAAAAAATATTCCCGTAATTTTTTTAACGGCAAAAGTTGAAACTGAAGATATCGTTAAAGGTTTTGAAGTTGGCGGCGTAGATTATGTAACTAAACCGTTTAATTCTTCTGAACTTTTAAAACGCATTGAAACACATACAACGTTAAGACGCACAACAGAAAGGCTAAAACAAAGCAATACAAGCTTTAAGGAACTCGTGCATATTTTATGTCATGACTTAGGTAATCCTATTTATGCGGTACAAGGTATTCTAGAACTAGGTTCAGAAGACAAAGATTTTATGCTTGATAATATTGATACAATGCAAACGGCAATTAAAAACGCGGGAAATATTATAGAAGTGATTAAAACGTTAAGAGCTCTTGAAGAAAGCAAATTAAAATTTGAAACAGAAGTCTTTCAGCTTAAACCTTTAATTGAAGAATCAGCTAAAATTATTGACTCAAAAATAAAAGAAAAAAATATAAAGATGGATATTGATGTGCCTATTGATGTTAAGGTAAAAGTTGAAAAAACAACTTTTATAAACTCAGTAATTAATAATTTATTAACAAACGCTATAAAATTTTCAGAAAAAGGATCAAGTATTAACATTTCGTCCCAAAGTGTTAATGATAACACTCAATTAACTATTAGAGATTTTGGCATGGGAATGCCTAAAAGCATTAAAGAGAACCTTTTTAAATTAAATTCAGTAACAACAAGAACCGGAACCGAAAATGAACAAGGTACCGGTTTTGGTATGCCTTTGGTTAAAAAATTTATTAACTCATACGGCGGTGAAATTGAAATTAATTCATGGGAAAAAGGTGATACTTCGGGAGAGGTTGGTACCGAAGTAAAAATTACATTAAAATCGTCATAAATTGTTATAAAAGTGAAACTTCGTATTTTATATATAGAAGACGAACCGTTATTTGCAGAAATTTTTAAGCAAAGCTTACAATCGCATAATGTTGAAATAAATATCGCTAAAAACGGTACCGAGGGAGCTAGACTATACGAAAAACTAACCCCCCCTCTTGTTTTTCTTGACATAAGAATGCCGGGCGTTTCAGGATATGTCGCTTTAAGAAGAATAAAAAAATTCGCGAGTGATAATAATTTAAACGTAAAAGTAATAATGTGTAGTTCAAATAAAAACAAAGAAGATATTGCAGACGCAATAAATTATGGCGCCGACGATTTTTTGGGCAAACCCTACAATACAGAAACATTAATTGAAAAAATAAAAAAACACTTTCCTGATTTTACGTAAAAAGATTATAATTTGTGTTACAATTTCATTTTGCGCGAGTAAATATAAACATTCTTTTAGACACCTCTAATTTTTGCCTTTACCAAAGACAAGTCTTTTACTGTTTCATAAAGGCCGCGTGCGTCATATAAATTTATATGATAATTAAGTTTATCGGTAAAATACGTAAGATATAGATTTTCATATTTTTTATTTATTTCTTTTATTTTTTCTGAAAATTCTCTAAAATCGCTTATTGACGAGGCATCTGAAAGCTGTTTGCTTTCAGGTTCAATTTCATATTTTATCTTTTGCATTATTTCATTTATTAAAGTTTTATCTTGTACAGATTCGTCAACTTTCTCATTACCGGCAATATATTTTTCATAGTTAAGAAGAGGGCTGTCTTCTTCTGGGGCCAGAGTTTTATCTTCAATGCGATGTGAAAGATGCTTTGCCGTTTCTTCTATTAAATCTGTTTTATGAATAGGTTTTCTTAAATAACCTTCGCACATTTCTTTAATATTACTTTGCTCGCTTTTTATCACAGAGGCCGTTAAAATAACAATGGGGATTTTCTTTGTTTTTTCGTTTTCTTTTAAGATTTTAACTGCCTCATGACCCTCCATTACCGGCATGCGCATATCCATGAAAATTAAATTGGGAAAAAACTTTTCGGCAAATTCTACAGCTTCTTTACCGTTTTCTGCCTCATAAATAGTAAAACCATATTTTTCAAGATATGCTTTAATTAACAGCCGGTTTTCAGAAACATCATCAACAATAAGAATATTTGCTTTATCAAAAATATAGTTCTGTAAAACTTTTTCTTGTTTTTGCGGCTCTTTTTCAAGTTCGGCCGCGACGACATTTTTTATTGTTACAGAAAAAATAGTTCCTTTGCCTGCCGTACTTTGCATTGAAATAAATCCTCCCATCATTTCTATTAGTCTTTTGGTTATGGCAAGACCAAGACCCGTGCCGCCATATTTAGAGTGAGACTGCTCTTTAGATTGAAAAAATGGTTCAAATACCGCTTTTTGATCTTTTTCTTTAATACCAATACCCGTATCTTCAACAGAAAATTTAAGATTGAACATATTTTCATTATCTTTAACATACTCTTTCGTCACAGATAATTTAACATAACCTTTCTCTGTAAATTTTATCGCGTTGCCAAGCAGGTTAAGCAATATTTGACGAAGCCGAATTTCATCATGAACAATAGCCGCGGGTATTTCTTTTTCTATTTCTAGCAGAAAGTCTATCTTTTTCTCAGAAATTTTTTGAGAAAAAATAATTTTCATTTCATTAAAAAGATCACGCACATTAAAATTCTTTTTTTCAATATGAAAAGCGCCGGCTTCAATTTTTGATAAGTCAAGTATATCGTTAATTAATTGCAGAAGCGTTTTACTGGCTAGCTGTACCGAATTTACGTATGACTTCTGTTTTTGTTCCGTTACTTGCTCTGATAAAAGATTTGTAAAACCCATAATGGCATTCATGGGGGTTCTTATTTCGTGGCTCATGTTTGCTAAAAACTCGCTTTTAACCCGGCTCGCCTGCTCGGCTTTCATGCGGGCATTAATAAGAGCGGCATTATCATCCATTCTTTCTTCTTCAAGACCTATGGCCGAAGCTAAGATGCCTAAAACCTCAAGCTGGTTTTCAGATAGATCTATATCTTGTTGGAACACAACACATAGAGAGCCAATTGCCTCATCGTAACGCTTTACTGCGTGACCCGCATATGTTTTAAGTTTATATAATACCACATTAGGATCACTTTTTGCGTACGCTGTATTCTGTAGATCTCGTATAAGCAAAACGCCTTCTTCTTTCTGCCGAATAACATCGCAGCATATATGGCCCTCGGGTTCATCAAAGGGATTAAAATCAGACGGCGCGTTCCACATTCCCAGTGAACAAAGCATGCCTTCTGAAAGACGGTTATATAAAGCGCAGGATCCGCCAAGCAGTTTGCCTGCCAGAACCGTAATTTTATTGATGTTCTCTTCATGATTTTGAGTGAAAGTTAAAAAGGTTTTATTTATTTCGGTCAGTTGTGATTGAGCAGTTTTTAAGACTTCTTTTGCTAAACGTTCTTTATTCTGGTATTTTGACATAAAAAAAAGAATTACTGAAATTATAATATAAACGATTGAAAATATAAGAATTAACTCATATTGAATACTTTTACTCTTTTTGTTTATTTTAAATAAAGGTACCTGTGAAATAAGAAACCAGTGATATTTTTCGGATTTTTTATCAATCGAAACAGCCTTCTTCTCGGCGAGATTTACCATAAACCGAGCCGGAAAAATTTGCTTAAAAACAAAAATACCGTTTTCTGTTTCAATGGTTCCTTCTTTTATTACACTTATCTTATCCCATTCTTTAGGATATTCTTTTTGAAATTTAACATCTTTTTTGTCGCCATACATGAATCCCCATTCTTTTTCTTCTGAGTCGCTTTTTAACCAATATCCTTCGGCATTTAATAGACTATGAATATCAGATTCAACTTTGCCATGAGAATTTACTGCTTTTAAAATGTAATTTGCCAATACATTTATAATAATTATCCCTTTTTTTCTTTCATTTTTATCAAAGATCACCGTCGCTATTCGAATTACAGGTTTTATGGGTTTTTCAATCTCTGCACCCTCTACATTTAAATCCATCGGCGAAATATAGATTTCGTCTTGATTTAATTCAATACTTTCTTTAAAATAATATCTGCTGCTTTTATTTTGTAGCTTTACGGTTTCTACAATTGCCGGCTTACCGTCATTATAATTCACTCTAATTTGTTCAAAACCGTTATTATCAATAAAGCGTATTTGATCATAAATATTTTTATAACGCATAAACCTTAAGAAACCCCGCGCCGATTTTTCTTTATCGTATTTGCGATAGTTTGTAGAAAACTCAATAATCTCATCTGATTTTGAAAGAATGAGAATATCGGAAAATATATTATAAACCGCGTTTTGAACCAGTTCAGAATGACTATTTACGTCTTCTTCAGCATGACTTACAAAAAGTTTATAGTTATAGGTATACCTCACCAAAAAAATCATATAAAAGAGCGCCGCTAAAAAAATAAAGGCTGCGATCATTCTAAGTACAAATAAATTTTTTACTTTTTTTATAAGTTTTGTCATATTTATTTTTTGAGGTAAATATTATCCGTTAAAAACAGATGACTGTAACTGTTTTTTTTAGACCTGATATTTTTATAATGTGTATTTCGTGTCAATATGCTTTATATTACAATCCTTTTTTTCTTTTTTCAATATTTTTTTATGGTTCCATAAAAGACATCATTACTGAATGTATAGATAAAGAAGCTGCTTTTGAAAAAATGATTTAAGCTGCGTTTTCAAAAATATATCAAATAATTTAAATGCAATTTTTTTTTTTTGACGAAATGTTATTTCTTTAATAATATAATCGTCATATACAAGTATTAAAAAAAGATACATATGTATAATAACAAATAATTTACTATATCCCCCTAAAAAAAAATATAAAACTGTAGAAAGAGTGCACATGCCAAAGAAAAAAAAAGAAGAGAATACTGAACCAAAAACCAAACCAAAAGCGAAAACATCTGACGAAAAATTAGAAGAAAAAAATACGCCCTCTTATTATGTGGGAATAGGCGCCTCGGCCGGGGGTCTTGAAGCCATTGAATCTTTTTTCAAATCAATGACTGACGATTCAGGCGCTACATTTATCATAGTACAACATCTTTCAGCTGATTATAAAAGCTTAATGCCTGAGCTAATGACCCGCAGAACCACCATGCCCGTTCACAGAATTGAAGATGGCATGCTGGCTTTGCCCAATAATGTATATCTAATACCCCCAAAAAAGAATCTGAAAATCTTTCACGGAAAGCTTATTTTAACCGATCAAAAAGAAAGAGACGTTTTACATCTTCCTATTGATATTTTTTTTAAATCTCTTGCTGAAGACAAAGGCACAAGAGCCATAGGTATTATTCTTTCGGGCACCGGTTCTGACGGTACCCGCGGCATTAAGGCCATTAAAGAAAACGATGGCATGGTCATGGTTCAAAATGAAGAATCGGCAAAATTTGACGGAATGCCCCGCTCGGTTATCGCCACCGGCCTCGCCGATTTTATTTTACCACCAATTGAAATGCCCCGTCAGCTGGTTTCTTTTATAAACCATCCATATAAAACAAAACAGGAACATAACGAATCGAACATATCAAACGAAACCGGCTTAACGAGAATTTACGCTCTTTTAAGAGAGCGTACCCGCGTCGATTTTACTTTTTACAAGCCCGCGACCGTTAAAAGACGCATTGAGCGGCGCATGATGATTAACAATGTACTTGATCTTAACGATTATATTAGATATCTTGAACTTCATAAGCACGAAGTGGATACTCTATACGGCGAACTTTTAATTGGGGTTACGAATTTTTTCCGCGACCCTGAAGCTTTTGATCTGCTGCGCGAAAAATATCTTCGGGAACTTATTGTAAACGCTGAAAAAAAAGATTTAAGAATTTGGGTCGCCGGATGTTCTACCGGTGAAGAGGCTTATTCTCTCGCTATTTTATGTCTTGACATAATGGAAAAAACCGGAACACACAGAGATATTAAAATCTTTTCAACCGATATTGATAAACACGCCCTTGATACGGCAAGTATGGGAAAATACCCGGCGGGAATTGCCCCCGATGTACCCGCAAATTATCTGGCCAAATACTTCAACAATACCGATATGGGCTATCAGATTTCGCGGGTGGTGCGCGAGATGGTGGTTTTCGCCCCTCATAATATAATTAAGGATCCTCCTTTTACGAATATCGATCTTATAAGCTGCCGCAATCTGTTAATTTATCTTCAGCCGGTTCTACAGCAAAAAGCTCTTGAACTTTTCAATTTCTCTCTAGTAAAAAATGGTATAATGTTTCTTGGCAGCAGTGAATCTATAGGAGAAATGCAAGACTACTATAAAACCTTAAACCAAAAATGGCGCCTTTACCGATCTGTTGGCAAACGAAAACAATCAGGCATGCATGTGGCCCCTGCGACCCTTTTTGACCAGACTCGCATCGCCCGTTCCCGCCTTGCGGGCAACCAGGCCGCCGTAAGACTTCAGCATGAAGAAGAACGAATTTTAGACCGTTTTATACAGTCCTTTGCTTCAGAATTTGTTTTATTTGCTACGGTATTGAACAGCAATATGGATGTTATTCACGCGATAGGCGATACTGCCACTTTTCTTCGAATGCAGCCGGGTACCATGACGACAGATGCCGGTAAACTGATGCCCCAAGAGCTTGCCATACCCCTTTCTACGGGTGTTCAAAAAGTATTTAAAACAGGTCAGCCGCTTACTTTTTCAAAAATTCGCCTGTCCATTGACGATAAACCTCATAATATAGAAATGCGAATAAAGCCCCTGAATCAAAAAAAGGGGCAGGATCCTCTTGTGGGGGTATACATTAAAGAAATGCACTCCGCCGATTCATCGGCCACAGAAGATATTTCTTATGACGTAAGCAAAGAAACCGAAAACAGAATTATTGATCTTGAACAGGAACTGCAATTTACCAGAGAAAATCTTCAGGCAACTGTAGAAGAGCTTGAAACCTCTAACGAAGAACTTCAGGCCACAAACGAAGAACTGCTGGCCTCAAATGAAGAACTGCAGTCTACAAACGAAGAGCTGCAGTCGGTCAACGAAGAGCTTTATACCGTAAATGCCGAATACCAGTCAAAAATAACAGAGCTTACCGAGGTAAATAACGACCTTGACAATCTTCTGGCAAGCACCCATATAGGCTCTTTATTTTTAGACGAAGATCTTGAAATTCGTCGTTTTTCAAAAAAACTGACTGAACTTTTAAATATAATTGATACCGATATTGGCCGCCCAATTCGGCATATTTCTCATAATCTGGGCAAGGCAAATTTGGCCGAAATCGCGAAAGAAGTTTTAAGCTCTCAAAAACTAAACGAGTTTGAATTCAGATCAATTCAAGAAAAGTGGTATTTGGTCAGATTCTTACCTTATAAAATCGCTTCTGAAGTCTATTCAGGGGTGGTGGTTTTATTTATTGATATTACCATACAGAAAAACTTTCAAATGGCTCTCGAAAGAAGCAAGAGGCTTAACTCGCTGGCCCATAAATTTTCAAACATGGGCATTTTTGAATGGAACATAGACGAAAACAGTGTTCATTTAGAAGAAAATTTATACCGTATTTTTGGATTAACGCCAAAAGAGTTCAACGGAAAATATGAAAATTTCATGAAACTCATTCATCCTGAAGATATCAATGAAGTAGAATCGGCCATGCTGAAGGCTATAGAATTAAAAAAGCCTTATAGTCTCGAACATAGAATTATCTGCCCTGATAAACAAATAAAATGGGTTATCAGAAAAGGCGAATTATACCATGACGAACAAAATCAAACGAGATATATTATTGGTATGATACAAGAGATTACCGAGAAAAAATCTCTTCAAGAAGAAATACGTAAAATGAAGCTTTCATCGGGTAAAATTCTGCATGTTGACGACGACAAAAATCAGGCAAACGCTATAAAAAATATGATTCTTCAGATTTTAAAAAACAAATATGAGGTAATTACGGCCGCTAACGGCTGCGAGGGCATAATGCTTGCCGCCAGGCATAACCCCGTTTTAATTATTACCGATCTCATAATGCCCGGCATGGATGGGTTTCAAATGATTCAAAATCTTGAAAGGGACCCGTTGCTGAAAGCGACGCCCATATGCGTGCTTTCAGCCATGGATAACGAAGAGATAAAAAATCATGGCTCCCTGCCTGAGAGAATTACCGTAATAAACAAATCTGGCAACGGTGGCAGTCTGCCTGAATCTTTGAAAAAAGTTTTCAAAAATACCCTTAATATCCAAATATAAAAAGTAAAACAATGACCACCGATAGGAATTTTCTAACACTGCGAAAACAAGCAGAAGACCTTATTCTTAAAATAAGTAAACCTGAAGGCGAGATTAATCCCGACGAAGTTGGCAAATTACTTCACGAACTTAGCGTTCATCAAATTGAACTTGAACTTCAAAACGAAGAACTGCATGTTTCAGAAACCGAGCTTCGTAAAACAAATTTTGAATTAAAAAAAACCAGAGATATTTTTTATCAGCTTTACCATCAATCACCTGCCGGTTATATTACACTCGACTCAAATGGTATTGTCATTCAGACAAATCAAAAAATGGCAGATATGGTTTATACAAGCATAAAAGCGGTTGAAAAAAAACATTTTACCCACCTTTTGCATGAGAAAGAACATACCGCCTTTCGAATGAAGTTTAAATCTCTTTTAAAAAATGAAGCAAACCAGAAAATGAAAATGACCTTTAGGCGCTTTCCTAATCAGTATTTTACGGCTCTCGTTGAAATGCGCTCTGTAGACGATTATTCATTTATTTCAGAAGACTCTTCGGTAACAGGCTGTCTTCATCTTGTGATTCATGATATCTCTGAGTCTATAAAAATGGAAGAAGATTTAATAAAGGCAAAAGATAACGCTGAAAAAGCAAATATGGCTAAAAACGAATTCTTATCGAGAATGAGTCACGAGCTTCGTACACCGCTAAACGGTATTTTAGGTTTTGCGCAGATACTGCTTATGGAAAAAGAAAAACTAAACGAGACCCAGCAAAAGAGTATAAGAATAATTTATGAAAGCGGCCATCATCTTCTCAGATTAATTAGTGATATACTTGATTATTCAAAAATAGAAACAGGGAGAATTGAATTTATCTCTGAAAAGGCACGTTTTTCTGAAATTTTAGCTGAATCTATTAATATTGTTCAGCCTTTTGCAGAACGATATTCTATTGATGTTATACTTCAAAACAAGAAAGACTGGGTTTTAATGGTAGATAGGGCACGCCTAAGGCAGGCCATTGTTAATCTTCTTACAAACGCGATAAAATATAACAAACCGCAGGGCAGCGTAACCATAAATTGTCACGAGAGTATAATTAAAAATAGAGAGATGAATATACCCTGTATACGAATTGAAGTTATTGATACGGGCAAAGGTATACAAGAAAAAGATAAAAGCAATATATTTGCCGCTTTCGAAAGAGGCGGCGCAAAAACATCAAACATAGAAGGTACCGGTATAGGCCTTAGTATAACCAAGAACATTGTTGAGGCCATGGGGGGTCAGATTGGTTTTACTTCGGTATATGAACAGGGTTCTACCTTCTGGATTGATATTCCCTTTTTGTCTGAGGCTGAAATAGACAACCTTATAGATGAAGAAGTACAGGTTTTTAGGCCCAAATTGTATAAACAAAAAAAAATATTATACATAGAAGATAATAAGCATAATAGAAACCTGCTTGAAAATTTATTTGAAAACAACAAAGAACATACTTTAACAACAGCTGAATCGGGCGAAGAAGGTATTGCCAAGGTTTCAGTAGAAAAACCTGATCTTATTCTATTAGATTTAAATCTACCGGGCATAGACGGTTTTAAAGTAAATGAAATATTAAAAAATAATTCAGAAACCGCGGCAATACCGGTTATATCGGTAAGCGCTTACGCAACTACTGAAATGATTGAGAGAATCAAAGAATCTTCATTTGACGACTTTCTTACAAAACCTATAAATTTGCAAAAGCTAATGGATACTGTAAATAAGTATTAAAACAAAGGCTTTGCACTGTTCATAAAGTATTTGATTTATGACCCCAAAACACTCAAAATCGCATCTGGCAGGTAAATATCAAGTAATATCATTTGCCGAAAATCACTTTCTTCATAAGGTCTATCTATGTCGTTTGCGGTTGGTTCTTAAAACCTTTGATCAATAAACGAATTGGTACCCAAATTAAATATGCCTGTGATTAATGCCTTTTACAACTGGCTTATAATTAAATAAATTATCTAAATTTTAATAATTGTATAAAAATATTAATTATTTTAACAATTATATTTGTCTCTTCTTGCTATAAAAAGTATATTTGTACCTATATAATTACTTATCAAGTAAAAGCAGGAGTATACCAATGAATCAAAAGCTAGCCGAACCAAATACAATTTCAAATTTAAAATATGATATAGAAAAATTTTTTAATTTATCTATGGATATGCTTTGTATAGCCGGCACTGACGGTTATTTTAAACTTTTAAATCCCGCGTGGGAAAAAGCTCTCGGGTTTACAATGCAAGAGCTATATTCAAAACCTTATATTGAATTTATTCATCCTGATGACGTACAGCCGACTATCGAAGCTGCCGCCGGATTAGCAGTAGGAGAGGTTGTTATTTCTTTCAGCAACCGGTATATCAAAAAAAACGGAGATGAGATTTTTCTTTTATGGAATTCTGTTTCAGAGCCTGAAAACGGAATTATTTACGCGGTGGCCCATAATATAACTAGGCTAAAAATAAATGAGCAAGAACTAATTGAAGCAAGAACAAATCTTGAAGACAAAGTAAAAGAAAGAACATTTCAACTTGAAGAACTTAACAAATCTTTAGAAAAACAAAAACTTATGGCAGAAAAGGCAAATAGGGCGAAATCAGAATTTTTATCTCGAATGAGCCATGAACTTAGAACCCCAATGAACGCTATTTTGGGTTTTGCTCAAATTTTACAGACAAAAGAAGAGTTCGAGAAAAATTCTTCTGTTAAAGACGCTTTAGAACAAATTTTAAGCGGCGGCTGGCACCTATTATCTCTTATTGATGAAGTACTGGATCTCAGTAAAATAGAAGCCGGCAAGGTTACCCTCTCAATGGAAGAAGTATCGGTAGTAGAAGTAATTAAAAGCTGTATTAATTTGCTTTTAAACCAGGCGAATGAAAGAAACATAAAGCTGGTATTTGAAAGCGAAGAAGAATGTAAACTTAAAGTAAAGGCCGATTATTTAAGGTTAAAGCAAATTCTAATGAATCTTATTTCAAATGCTATAAAGTATAACCGAAAAAATGGAAAAGTAATTATCTATTGCCTACTACAGAAAAATAAAAGATTAAGAATTTTCATTCAAGACACAGGCCTTGGCATTGCACAAGAAAAAACAGGACTTTTATTTGAACCGTTTGAAAGACTAAACGCAGAATCTACGAATATACAGGGAACAGGTATAGGATTACACTTAAGTAGAAAACTCGCGCGGATGATGAACGGCGATATTGACGTAGAAAGTGAACGCCGTGTTGGCAGTAAGTTTTGGCTTGAACTTGATATTGTTGAAGGGCAAAAGATTCCTAAATTAATAAAAGGAGACAATTTCGCTAAAATAAATCCCCAGAAAAAAATAAAAGAGAATAATTTATTATACATCGAAGACAATCCGTCTAATATAATGTTAATTGAACAAATTTTAGAAAGAAGAGAAGACATAACCTTATGGACAGCGCGAACAGCAGAAATGGGTTTTGAAATGGCGCTTTCTATGGAGCCTAAAATGATCTTACTTGACATTAACCTGCCGGGAATGAATGGCTTTGAGTTTCTTGAGAGAATTCGAAAAAGTGATACGCTTAATAAAATACCTGTTGTGATACTAAGCGCGAACGCAATGGAAAATGATATTAAAAAAGGTCACAAGTATGATATAACAGAATATCTCGTAAAACCAGTAAGAATTGATAAATTCTTGAAAATTATAGACCAAATTTTTTTATGAGAAATACGATTTGTATAAAATATTAGAATTTTAATTTATTTCAACCGGCATTTCAAATAAATCAACCATAGCATTTATACAATACACTTGCTTGAATTTTTCTAAATCTTCCGGTTTTATTTCACTTTCAAGTATTTTATTTTCGGCCAAATATTTTTCACGTTTTGTTCCATTCAAAAGAGGCATTTTGGGCGTAATATAATGTTGACCGTCAAAAAAAACCAGATTCGCATAAGAAGAATCGGTTATAAATCCATTTTTTACAATGCATATATCGTCACAGTTTTCTTTTTTTAACAACAATTGATTTATAATATCCCGATTTTCATATTTATAAGAATAGTCAATATTATCACACTCAATTATTTTTAAACTACGGATGGATTTTTTTTCATAGGGTAATACTTCGGCTTTTAATAACTCTTTGCTATAAATTAATCTTAGTTTATAAACTTCAGATTGTTTTTCAATTTCAATATTTTCAAAACTTTCATTGCTGTTAAAAGTTTTTACTTGTAAAATCAAATTTTTATTTTTATCGTTATTTATCTGTAATTTTTCTTTTAGGTCCACTTTATTTTTCAAACCAAATAAATCTTTTCTTGAATGGTTTAATCTTTTATTATGATAAAAAAGATTTTGAATTTTACCGTTTTTTATTTGAATGGTTTCAAGCAATGGGTACATATATTTTATCCATCATTTCTTTATATTCTTTTTTGGCTTCGCTGTAAACGGTAATCCCTCCCCCGCTTTTATATAAATATTGATTTTCTCTTTTTTCTATGTATCTTATTATAACCGCGCTGTCAAGATTTTGACCGTCAAAAACACCAAAAACACCTGTATAAAAACCTCGGTTATGTGTTTCTGTTTCTTTTATTATTTCAATTGTTTTTTTCTTGGGCGCTCCCGTTATGGAACCCGCGGGCAAAAGCGATAAAAAGATATTCCCTAGATTTTTATGATAATTATTTTCAAGCTCGCCGGTTATTTTAGAACTTACCTGCAATAGCTCTTTTTCTGCTGTTTTTATTTTATCAATGTATCTGAATTTTTCTACTTTCACGTTTTTGGCTTTTATGCTTAAATCGTTTCTTATTAAATCTACAATGGTTACATGCTCGGCGTATTCTTTCTCGTCATTTATAATTGTTTGTTCGGCATTGGGTTCTTTCGCGTCAATGGTTCCTTTCATGGGATACGAAGATATTATATTGTCTTTTATTTTAACAAAACTTTCAGGTGAAAAAACAATAAACTCATCTTTAAAGAAAAGTTTATACGGCGCTTCGCTCATTAAAAATATTTCTTTTAAGCTTTTATTTATCTTTATTTTTGTTGAAAATGTTAAATTCAATAAATACGAGTTACCGGCTATTTGATTTTCAATTACTTTATGAAAGGCTTTTTTATATTCTGTAAAGGCCGGCGGATACTTTTTTAAAATTATTTTTTCTTTTTGTTTTTCAGGTTTGTCAAGTTGGTTTATTTTTTCATAATTATTTTTTTCATTAATTTTATATAGAATTTCATCCGGATTTATTTTTTCAAGCGGCACAATAATAGGATTTTTTATTTCAAAATCAATAATAAAAAAAAACGGAACCTTTTTGGCCCCTAAAGTATTCATTTCTTTTAGCATGAGTTTTAGCAGTTTTTTAGCTTACAGTCTTCGTTTTCTCTTTCCATCTCTATGGTTTCATGCTCAATATTATTTTTAATTATAATATCTTTTACTTTACATTTTATTTCTGTTAATTTTTGAACAGATACTTTTTCAGGTATAACAACATGCGATGTAAATACAAAATAATTACCGTCTAAGGTCCAAATATGGGTATCATGAATCGAAAGAACTCCTTTAACAGATAAAATTTCTTTTTCAATTTTATTAACATCAATAGCATCGGGAATACTTTGTAAAAATATTTTATATGTTTTTTTAAAAATTTTAAACCCGTTTATAATGATAATAACAGCTAAAACTATTGACATAATAGGATCAAGGTAACGAAAATCAAAAAAGAAAAGAAAAATACTGCCTAAAAGAATTATAATCCATCCGACCGTATCTTCAAGAATATGAAGCGATACCGCTTTTTCATTTAGAGAATCGCCTTTTTTTAATCTTAAATAAGCTATACCATTAAATAAAATACCTAAAATAGCAAGAATAAACATTCCTTTTTCGTTTACCTCAGGCGGATTAAAAAGCCTTGGTATGGCCTCTGTAAAAACAATAATAGAACCTGTTACTAAAACTACTGAATTTACCAAAGCAGAAAGAAGAGAAAATCTTTTATATCCGTAAGTATATTTAGCGTCTCTTTTTTTTCGCGAAAGTTTTTCCATAAAATACGATAGCCCCAGTGCCAAAGTATCGCCAAGATCATGAATAGCGTCTGAGATAATGGCAATAGAATTGGTAAAAATTCCCCCCGCGAATTCAATTATGGTAAAGAAAAAATTTAATAGAAACGCTGTTTTAATATTTGATAAGGATGAATTTTTATTTTCTTTGTTATGATGAGAACCCATTTAATAACAAAATATAGCGAGGGTTTAACTTGAAAACAAGAAAAATTATTTTACAACAAGATATCATATACGCTCTTAAACTTCTTTATTCTTTAAGAAATCTGCAAAAGCTTTATCTTCTTCAATAGTATGTTTTGAGAACCAATCAATTAAAAATTGAACCAATAATTTCATTGATTCTAAATCAAGAGCTATATCACTAAATATCATACGTTCATGAAGCTGGGTTAATATTTCGCTGTGTAAATTATGATGTATTTTTAAACCGGGATATTTTTCAAAATACATAATATTTTCTTCACTGCAAAAATGAAATTCCGCGTATTTTATTAATTCATTCATAAAACGTTTAATTGTTTCGGCATCAGGTGATAAATATAACTGTTCGTTTATTCTAGAAATAAGCTCTAAAAAATATTTATGCTGGTTATCAATCGCCTCGATTCCTATTTGATACTTTGATCGCCATTCTATTTTCATATACTAAAATAATCACTAAATATTATTAATTCTTAATTTTATTAAGCCTATCTAATATTTTTAATCTTACCTAAAAATGTTCGGCCTAAAAATATTCGGCAAGACCATTTAACCAGGCTTCATAAAAATCATTTAAAGGCAAATTCATATTTTCTAGCTTTAGAAACTCACTTGAATTAGATGTACCCAAATACGCGTATGGCAGATTTTTTTCTTTTAATAAATTAATAAAATCTTCTTTTTTTTCAAGAGAAACACATACTAAATAAGTATGCGCGCTTTCACCAAAGAAAAACATATCTTTATTTAGTTTTTGTTGTGTAAAATACCGGTTTTCAAAAAGTTTTTCGCAAAAAGAAAATCCCAAATTTTCACCTCTTCTTTTAGCGTAAAAAATCATTTCAAGAACAGCCGTCATAATACCGCCCGATGAAACATCTGTTGCAGAAGCAATTAATTCTCTATTATTAGCTTCAAATATCAATTCTGCAGATTTTATTTCGTTCTCTACATTTATCTCAGGCAAAGGACCCGCTGATTTTTTTTCTCTAATATAAACATATTGCGAAGCATTTAATGAAGGATGAAAATTACCAATAATAAAAACTTGTGCTTCAGATATCAAATGAGCCGGTAGTGTCTTATCGGCATTTTCAATTAACCCTACCATGCCAATAGTAGGCGTTGGTAAAACAGGGCCGTCTTCTGATTCATTATAAAACGAAACATTACCGCCGGTAATGGGTAACTTAAATTCTTTAGCTGCGTCTGACATACCGGTTACGGCTTCTTTAAAAAAATAATAATTTTCTGGTTTATAAGGATTCGCAAAATTCAAGCAGTTTGTAATACCCAAAGGCATAGAACCGCAAGATGCAAGATTACGATAGGCTTCGGCCACTGTATGAACTGCGCCCTTATAAGGTTCTAAAGCAATATAAAAACCATTACCGTCTGTTGTCATTGATAACGCTTCTTTGCCATCTTCAAGGCGGTATACCCCGGCATTTTGCCCTGGGCCAATAACCCGCATATTGCCAATATCTGTGTCGTACTGTTCATATACCGGATGACGGCTGGCTAAATTGGGATGAGAGATTATTTCTTTAATAATACTGCATAAACTATCAATATCTTTATTTTCAATAGCTTTTTCAAAATCATCAATTTGTATTTGTTCGCTAATTTTTAAATTTGGTTTTTTACTTTCTCTGGTATATCGTGGCGCGCCCTGCGAGTTTACAGTTAACGCATGAACCGGAACATCGGCGTATGTTTCATTATTATAAAAAATTCTAAGTTTTTTTCTATCGGTTATTATGCCAATTTCTGCCGAATCGAGTTCCCACTTTTCAAAGACCTCTCTTACTTTCGATATATTTTCAGGTTTTACCACCATTAACATTCTCTCTTGCGATTCTGAAAGCATAAATTCAAATGGCAGCATACCTGTTTCGCGGGCAGGGACTTTTTCAAGAAACAAATCCATCCCCACATCACCTGAAGAAGACATCTCGCTTGATGAACTTAAAAGCCCAGCGGCCCCCATATCTTGAACGGCTATAACCAGCTTTTTTTCAATACATTCAAGAGTGGCTTCCATTACTAGTTTCTCAAGAAACGGATCGCCAACCTGAACCGCGCTTCTTTCTTCTGCCGAAGATTCGCTTAAATCTTTTGAGGCAAAACTAGCACCGTGAATACCGTCACGCCCTGTTTTGGCCCCCACATATAAAACGCTGTTACCAATGCCCGAAGCTTTCGAAGACGCCAGATTTTCTACTTTAGCGATACCCACCGTCATGGCGTTTACCAGAGGATTTTTTGTGTAAGAATTATGAAAAAAAAGTTCACCGCCCGAGCAGGCAATACCCAGCGAATTACCGTAATCGCCAATACCTTTTACCACGCGCCGTAAAAGATAACGATTTCTGGCTGCATCGGGCATGCCAAACCGAAGCGAATTTAATGTGGCTATGGGACGGGCGCCCATTGTAAAAACATCACGCATGATACCGCCTACTCCTGTGGCAGCTCCCTGGTACGGTTCAATAGCCGATGGATGATTATGCGATTCAATCTTAAATACAACGGCATATTTATCGTTTATTCGAAGAGCGCCGGCATTTTCTTCACCCGGCGACGCCAATAGCCTTTCTGATTCGCAATATAATTTTTTTAATAGTAAAATAGAATTCTTATAAGAACAATGCTCAGACCACATACCTGAAAACATGGCCAACTCGGTAAAAGTGGGCGTTCTGCCGATTTTTTCTTTTATGAGTTCAAACTCTTCTTTTAATAAGCCCAGTTTTACGGCTTCTTCTAAAGTACCTTCTCTATCGGCAAATTCAGTTTTCATGTTGTCTAAAAATACCATTTTGATAGGCCGTCAATATATAGTTGATATTAATTTTTTGCTGGGTGGGAGTTCAAAAAGTAGGGAAAATAAATAACTTTTCAAACGGCGACCCTTTTTTGCTTTTGTTAGAAAATAACTGAAAGAAAAAACCTGATATTATTCTTCTGGCATATTATCGGCGAAAGTATCAAATATTCTTTCTAGCACGTCTTTTAAATTTGGCTCTTGAGGAAATGGATATTTTTCATCAATTGATTTTTCTTTTGTGCCGGCCGCGACTTTAACCAATGCTACAAGCGCATTATCAGTTTCTATATCATATTTGCTCGTATTAGTTTTACTGGTAGAACCTGTTCCGCTCCAGGCAATAATATTACTATTTATATCGTAAATTGTCATTGAAACTGACACGGATCTGGTTACTTTTGATTCCATTTGGTCTGCAGATTTTTTTACTTTGATTTCATTTCGGCTTTTAGTAATATCATCACTTTCTATTCTAACAAATGCAATATATTTTACGCCATTTGTTTTTTCCCGAAGTACATTAATTGATTTTTCACTTAGGGCACCATTGTTTTTATATTCTTCTAATAAGTCTTTATAGGGTTTTTCGCCTAATTTATTTGATACTACACCCGTAGGCATAAGCTTATAATTTTCTCTTCTTTCTAAAAAATAAGTTTTAAGAAGATTTGACAGCATATTTGATTCATCTAATTGTATATCTGAAATTACAGAAGTTACGCCACCTACCACCATTTGAGAAGACACAACCGACTGGTATGTAAAACTTTTGTCAACTCTAACACCCTTCATACTTGCGCCGCAACCCCCAAATATTACACTCACTAGAAATAAAATTCCAATCGATAAAAATTTCTTTATATTTCTTTTATTTAAATACTTCATCTAATACCTCTTTTCCCATTAATTTTTCTTAAGTAGAAGAGCATTTATATAATAAATTGTCAACTCTTTTTATACAATACTGTGAAAATTTTTCGTTAAAAAATTAATTACTCTTTCTTCTACCCAGTAAATATCTTTCTTAAAAGAACAAAATCCCACATGCCCGCCATATCGTGGCGCTGATAAATAAACATTTTTCGAGTTTTTTGCTTCAAGAAAAGGAAAACATTTTTCTGTCAGCAAAGGGTCATCTTTTGCATTTATGATTAGAGTTGGTATTTTTATTTTAGAAATATATCTTCTTGAGCTTTCTTTTTGGTAATAATCTTCGGCGTCCTTATATTTAAAAATTGGCGCTATATAACAATTATCAAAATCACGGATGGTTTTTATCTTCTTAAATGCCTTATCATTTATTTTATCGGGCATAATTTTCATCTTATCTTTTATTTTTTCGTGAAACCTTTTCAAGAATCTTTTTTGATAAATATAGTTTTTTGTTTTACTAAGTTCATCTGAGGCAGAACTTAAATCACAGGGTACCGATATCACAGCCGCTTTCATTATATTTTTAGGTTTCTTATGCTTCATATCGCCCAGATATTTTAACACTAAATTACCGCCCAGGCTAAAACCTATTAAATAAATTTCTTTATATTTTTTTTCTATATGTTTTATAATTAAATGCAAATCTTCTGTTTTACCGCTGTGATACGCGCCTATTTTTTTATTAGGCTCGCCACTGCATCCTCTATAGTTCATACAAGCGGCATTAAAATTATTTTCATTCAAAGCCCTAACCATTCCCTTCATGTATTGAGCGCGTGAGCTGCCTTCAAGGCCATGGCATAAAATTACCGCTTTATTTGACTTCACGAATGAAAAATCAATATCTAAAAAATCATTATCCGGCGTTTGAATTCGTTTTCTTTCATAGTAAACATTATTGATATTTCTAAATAATGTTTGATAAACAGTATTAAAATGACGGCTTTTAAATAGAAAAGAAGGATTATAATTTAATTTATTAACAATGGGCATAATAAAATATTTATACGATGGAAAAAAAATGCTGGTTACTATGGACATCTTTTTTAAAAAAACACTTGAAATTACAGTTAAAATATTATATTGTTTCATAGAAAGTATTTTTTGTTAATATAAATTAATAAAAAATTAATCATTACGGAGGTACTATGGATTTACAAAAATTAGTGACCGATGGATTAGAACATAATAGAATACGAGAACTTTATTTATACAAGGTTCCCATGATTAAAAACGTTGAAGACTGGACAAAAGTTCAAGAGTTGGGTAAAATATATTTCAAAGGCAAACACGCAACTTTTAACGGAGGGCTGGTAAAATACGGCAATAATATATATTTTATTAGTGATACATTAATTGTTAGTCTTACTAAATATCGAAAATGGAAATTTTCAAAAGAAATACAAGTTGTGCCCGAAGAAGAATGGAAAAAGAAAGTTACTGAATTTCAAGCGAAATATCATAGGGGCAATATTAAAGATGTTAAGCATATTAAATAAATAGGATATTTTTTTACCAATAATTTATGGTCAATTTTATCAAAATTGTTTAATATAATACAGAAATCAGGCAAATTCAAACATCTATAATCAATAACTTCAGAAAAAAATATAATAAATACAAAAAAACAACAAGAAGTATTATATAGTTTTGTTTACAAAAAAAGTTTGCCTTATTAAAAAAAACTACAAGAGGGAAAAAATGAAAAAACTTTTACTTTTAATACTCACATTTATGGTAAGTATTATAATCTCATGCAGTTCTGGCGTTACAGCGAGCTGTACTATAACGGGCAAGTGCATTGACTATACGGCTGATACCGACTGGTCAGAAGATGACGCTAAAGCAAACTGCTCAGGAGAAGGCGGTACTTATAAAGAAGCGGTATGTCCTTTAGCCGACTGCATAGGAATGTGTGTACCAACTAATGTATTAGATAATGATGTTCAAATATACTATTATTCTAACTATACTTCAGGATTAACAGGTAATGCCGAGGCCGATTCAAATTCAGAATGTGCGGCAGAATTATCAACTCTAACGACCTGCCAGTAATAATTGAAGAAGCGGTAAAAGCCGCTTCTTTTTATTTTAGATCATTTATCAATTATTCTTGACAAAGTGTTATTATCATTTATGGTATAAATGTGGTAAAAAAACTTTCATTAAAAATACCCACCAAGCTGGTTCATAAGCCCATTGTTTATGAACTTATCACTCAATACAAGGTAAAACCTAATATTTTAGAGGCCAGACTTGAAGGTGAATCTACAGGTAAGATAATTTTAGAACTTGAGGGTACTGAAGATAACATGAGAAAAAGTATCGCCTATTTGCGTGAATTATCTATAGAAGTAAGTGAACTTAAATGAACATTTTTGATATAACCCCTCTTTTAATTATCTCTGACAATCCTATTCTATCTTTTCTGGTATTAACATTTTTAAGTTTTTTTGTGGGAATTATAGCATCATTATTCGGTGTTGGCGGGGGTTTTTTTTTACGCCTTTCTTTCATACGATATTAAACCTTCCTGCATCTCTTGCGATTTCTACTTCAATGGGGCAAATGCCTTTTTTAAGTTCTTCGGGAGCTTTAAAATATTATTTTCAAAGAAAAATAAATTATAAATACGCGTTTTTACTTCTTTTCTCATCTATCCCTGCGGCGCAGATTACCGCTTATTTTATTGGGCATATTGAAGATACAGCTTTTGGTCAAAATATTTTCTATAAACATTTAACATATGCCGATGCTTTTATTGCTGTTTTTTACAGCCTTTTGCTATTTTCTTTAGGAACATATGGAATTTTAAAATCTAAAAATGAGAATAAATTAAATTTAATTAAACAAAATAGATTATATTATACTATTTTTGGTATGGGAATTTGTTTTGGGGTTATAAGCGCGCTTTTTGGTATAGGAGGAGGCTTTTTAACGGTACCCTTTTTTATTTACTATTTAAAACTTAAGCCCAGTGAAGCGGCGGCTACATCTCTTTTTTGTATCTTCATTTTATCTTTTTTAATAACATTATATTATATTTATATTAATCATATATACTTTAGTATCTCTTTAATTGCGGCTTTAGGTACTATTCCGGGCGCGTTTTTGGGAGCTAAAATAAATTTAAAAACACCCCCTGAAAAAATGAAAAAGTATTTTGGTTTGCTTCAAATTATTGTGGCGTTATCTTACTTATTATTAAAATTAAAATAAAATTGTATTTTATATTTTTGCTAAATTCACCAGAATCTAAATTAAGCAAAATCACCTAACAATATAACTTCTTTTTCTAAAGAAATTCCAAATTTTTTTTTTACTTCTTCTTCAACAAGGCATATCAAAGAATAAATATCAGAAGATTTCGCTTTTTTCTCATTTAATATAAAATTACAATGTTTCTCAGATATAACGGCCCCACCAAATGATTTACCTTTTAAACCCGCTTTTTCTATTAACTGCCAGGCTCTTTCATTTGAAATAGAATTCTCAGGATTTTTAAAAATAGAACCGGCTGATTTTTTATTTTTGGGCTGTGATTTAAGTCTTAATGTTTTATAATTTAATATTAAAGATTCAATCTCTTTTGAAGTTTTCTTTTTTAATAAAAAACTGGCTGATAAAATCCAAATATTTGGATTTTTTTTAAAAAAACTATTTCTATATGAAAAATCAGCGTCTTTATTTTCGTAAACAATGAGTTTTCCCTCTTTAACAGCTTTTATTTCGCACACTACATCTTTAATTTCTGTTCCAAAACATCCCGCGTTTTGAATAACCGCTCCGCCAATTTCTCCAGGAATCGTACTTAAGAACTCTACACCTGAAAAACCTAAAATTTGCATCTTCTTGGCGAACCATCCGCCTCGTGATACCGCGGTGGTTTCAACAATAACATTTTCTTTGTTCTCACTAATTATATTATAAGTATTTTCAATTTTTGGATGTATAATAAGTTTATCGATACCTTTATCTGAAACTAAAATATTTGACCCTCCCCCAAGATAAAAAAAAGGAATATTATTTTTAAAAATAAATTCTTGAATATTAATTAACTCTTTTTTATTTTTAGGAAAAACCATAACTTTAGCCAAACCGCCGGTTTGAAAAGTTGTGTAATTTGACATTAATTCGTTTTCAGAAAAAGAGAAATTGTTTTTTACTAAATAGTTTTTTATAATATTTAAATTCATTAATCCGTGATTTTTTGCGATTCTTTATATGAGCTTATTTCATCATTTTTTGTTTTTTTATCCCATTTTAATATCTTAGCCATAAGATCAGCCGTTTCGTTTATACAATTATCAGAAGGTAAGCCCCTATTACCTATACCGCATCTTCTTAATAAAACATCGCTTAATTTAACTGCTGATTCATCTTCTACGGCATAAATAATTTCTGCTTTAATATGCAAAAGTCCCTTTTCAAGGGGTTCTAGAAGTTTTGGATTTTTTTGCGCCAATTTTAAGATTTTTTCATAATAAGAACCATAATATTCAATAAGATGATGTATTAATTTAATAGAAAATTTACCTGACCATTTCTCTACGGCTTCATCAATAAAATTTGAAAGCCTTTCACCAACATCATCTCCGTTTAAAGAAGTAGAATCTGTTTTGCATTTTATTCGCTCTAAACCGGTTAATTTTTCTAGTTTGTTAACAGTTTCTTCTGCTAAAGATCGCGAAGTTGTCCATTTACCGCCAAAGACTGAAACAAGACCTTTTATGTTTTCTACTTTTTTATGGTCCACAATTTCATGTTTACGGGAAGTCTCATACGTATTCGCTGTTTTAGATTCAGAAACAAGCGGACGAATGCCAGCATACGCATGCAATACCTGTTCATATTTTAAATTTACGGGATAATTATCGTTAATTACTTTAATAAAACTTTCAATATCTTTTTTTGTAACCTTAAGATCATCAGAATTACCCGTAAAAGCTGTATCTGTTGTTCCAATTAATGAATAATCCAGCCAGGGAATTATAAAAAAGTGATGCTTATCTTTTGTTTCTAAGGTGATAGCTGTGTTTTTTTGAATTCTAGGCACGAGAATATGAATTCCTTTTGAGCGAGTAAGAGTTTTTACGGGATTTTTGTGCAGTTTTGAAAGAACAATATCACCCCATGGTCCCGTTGCGTTAACTGTTACTTTAGCCTTTATATCTATGAGAGTTTTCGTTATTTCATCTTTTGCCGTAATACCGGTTACTGTTTTTTTGTCATTGATTGAATTTAATAAAAACTTTTGAAAGTTCATGTAATTAACCGCAACAGCACCCTTCTCTACGGCAGACAAAATAAAATCAAGGTTCGATCTTTCTGGATGTTTGTTTAAAACATCATAATAATGATAGGCCCCTTTAAGCCCTTTTTCGCTTAAGGCAGGCTCTAGCTTTAATGCCTCTTTTTTACTTAACCACCTGTGTTTACCCAGATGTTTATCAGGATCTTTTAAATCATTTCTATCATAAGATAAAATATCATATAAACTAAGACCTATATTAATCATCCATCCCGGTTTTGAGTAATAATTGTAAACAGGCAATAAAAAAGACAGCGGAAAAGCCTGATACGAAATATTTTGCTCTAAAAGCCTTCTTTCTCTTAACGATTCACGAACAACCCGAATATCTAGTTTTGATAAATATCTCAAGCCGCCGTGAATTAATTTTGATGTAGCAGCCGAGGTAGCTGAACCAAAATCATTTTTTTCAATTAATGCTGTTTTGTGCCCCCTAAGCGCGGCATCCCATGCAATCGCTGCTCCTGATATACCGCCGCCTATAATTAAAATATCAAATTCTTCGTTTGTAAGCCGCTTTATATCTCGAATCACAAGTCAGAATGTTATTTGTTATTTATGCGGCAAGCAAAACTTCTTAACTTATTACAAAATAAAAATAATAAAGATAAACAATACTTGACATCGCACAATTGAAAAGTAAGAAAGTTTTATGTCGTTTCATGAATTACACTTATCTGATTTTATACTAAGTAAATTAAAAAATAAAAATTTTACGGAACCTACGCCAATACAAAATCAGGTTATTCCTATATTGCTTCAAAAACAAGATATTATCGCCTGCGCCAAAACAGGCTCTGGTAAAACTTTGGCTTATTTAATTCCAATTATTAATCAAATTTTAGATATTAAGAAAAAAGAAAATACCAGTATACAAAAAAACCCATTAGCGCTTATACTGAGCCCCACCAGAGAGTTAGCGGTTCAAATTTATGAAGAAGCAAAATATCTACTAGAAGGAACCAGTCTATCAAGCTGTTCTGTATACGGCGGACAGGACCTATTAAAACAAAAAAAACTACTATTGAAAAAACCTGAGATTATTATTGGAACTCCCGGTAGAATACTTGATTTTATGCAAAGAAAAGATTTATTCTTAAAATCAGTAGAGTTTGTTATTATTGATGAGGCTGATAAAATGCTTGATATGGGATTTATAGATGACGTAAAAAAAATTGTTAAAGAAACTTCTCAAAAAAGAACCCTTTCTTTATTTTCAGCAACCTATAATATGAAAGCTTTTTATAGCATGTCAGAGTATATGAATCACCCTGAAGAAATTTTAATAAATCCTGAACTGGTCGATCACGAAAAAATTAAGCAGGAACTTATTCATCTGGGAAACAATGAAAAAATGGGATATTTGATTTCTTTTCTTAAAAGTGTTAATCTATCACCCGTAATTATTTTTACAAATACCAAACGTTTCGTAAACACTATCACCCATACTTTGAATAAAAATGGTATAGCTTCTGAAGGTTTATCTTCTGATTTTACTCAAAACAAAAGATTGGCCGTATTAAATGGTTTTAGAAATAAAAAATTTGGTGTTTTAACCGCTACTGATGTAGCCAGCCGTGGTCTTGATATTGACGATATAAAGTTAGTGATTAATTACGATATTCCGCAAGATCCAGAAACATATGTACACCGCATAGGAAGAACCGCAAGGGCCGGCAAAGAAGGATACGCTTTAAGTTTTTGCTCAGAGGTAGATTACCAGGAACTCATAAAATTAGAAAATTATTTAAAATATAAACTTCCAATAGTAAAACCAGACGCAAATTTACTGCAAACAGCTCATATTTCAAGTAGAACAAACGGATCGAAAATAAGACAAGAAACAAAATCGAAAACTCACTTTCACAAAAAACAATTTAAATCAGAAGTCAAGTATCGCCAACAAGACAAAAAAACAAATAGGCATAAAAATATACATAAAAAAACAAATCAAATATCTTATAACGAAATAAAAGAAAAAAAATCTGAAGAAATATATAAAATAGTTGGCGTACAAACAGTGAAACTTTCATTTTTTCAAAAGATTTTTTCTATATTCTCAAAGAAAAAAAAGAAAGAAAACAAAACTCAAATTTCAGAAAAAACCCTGCGATATCTTAAAGAAGAAGCTGAAAATTCTGAAAAATTTCGAAAAAAAAATTAAGAAAAGAAATAAAAAAATTTGAAAATATTTTGATTCTTTATTATTATAGCAGTATAGCGACTCAAGTGCTATCATTACAATATACCGACTGCTGTTTTTATGAATACAGAAAAAATGACAACTAAAACAATAGAAGCTATTGAAAATGCCCGTAATATTGCTATTGAAAAAAAACATACTGAAATTCTAGCCGAACATTTACTTCTGTCTATTTTTAAAGATAAAGAAGGTCTTCCTTATCAAATATCATTTCAAGTTTTAAACAATATTGAGTCAATAAATGATATTATTATAAAATATATTAATTCATATCCAGCCGTTGAGGGGAATATGACATACGCTGAATACGCGTCTGTTAATTTTAACAGACTTCTTCAGCTTTCTTTTGAAGAATTAAAAATATTTAATGACGACTACTTGTCACTGGAACATATATTATTCGCTTATATTTCTAAAAATTTTTATTTAACCGAAGAACTTAATAAAATTGGTTTTACTAGAAATAAAATAGAAAATATTATAAAAATATTAAGAGGAGGAAAAACCGTGAAAGACAACAACCCCGAGATTAAATATAACACGCTTAAAAAATACGGCAAAAACTTAAACGAGTTGGCCGAAAAAGGAAAACTGGATCCCGTTATTGGCAGAGATGAAGAAATAAAAAGATGTGTTCAAATTTTATCGAGAAGAACAAAAAACAATCCACTTTTAATAGGAGAACCCGGAGTAGGAAAAACCGCAATTGCCGAGGGACTTGCCAACCGCATTATCCAGAGCGATGTACCAGAAGCCATTAAAAATAAAATTATTATAACCTTAGATATGGGGGCTCTAATTGCAGGCGCTAAATTCAGAGGTGAATTTGAAGAAAGACTAAAAGCAGTTCTTGATGAAGTAATATCGTCAAATGGAAAAATTATTTTATTTATAGATGAAATTCATACTGTTGTAGGCGCGGGAGCTATCGAAGGTGCTATGGACGCGGCCAATTTACTAAAACCGGCTCTCGCGAAAGGCGAACTGCGTATGATAGGCGCAACAACCGTAAAAGAATATAAAAAATATATTGAAAAAGATACGGCCCTAGAAAGAAGATTTCAACCAATACTAATAAAGGAACCCGGAATAGAAGATGCTGTTACTATTTTAAGAGGTCTTCGCGAAAAATATGAAGTTCATCATGGAATTCAAATTACCGATCAAGCTATAATCGCCGCGGTAACTCTTTCAGACAGATATATTTCTGAACGTTTTCTTCCCGATAAGGCTATTGATTTAATAGATGAAGCGTGTTCCAAATTAAGAATTGAAATAGGTTCTTTTCCCAAAGAAATGGAAGAAATTCAACAAAAAATACGTTCATTAGAAATTGAAGAAACCGCTCTTAAAAGAGAAAAAGATGATAAATCAATAGAGCGTTTAAAATTTTTAAAAAAAGAACTGGCAAACCTTCTAGAGAATTTTAATGCCATGAAATTTATTTTCGAAGAAGAAAAAAAATCTATTACTGATGTGGCTTTAATTAAAGAACAAATTGACGCGCTTAAAACAGAAGAAAACCGGTATGAACGAGAAAGTAATTTAAATAAGGTAGCTGAAATAAGATACGGAAAATTGCCGCAGCTTCAAAAAAAATTAGAAGAATTTGAAAATAATTTTAAAAAGAAACAGCAAAATAGAAGATTTACTAAAGAAGAAGTATCTGAAGAAGATATAGCAGAAGTTGTTTCAAAATGGACAGGCATACCCGTTAATAAAATGCTTGAAAAAGAAAAAGAAAAACTCTTAAATATTGAAGACTATCTAAGAAAAAGAATTGTAGGACAAGATGACGCTTTAAAAGCTCTGGGAGAGGCCATTCGCAGAAACAGAGCGGGATTATCTGAAGAAAATAAACCAATAGGTTCGTTTTTATTTTTAGGCCCAACAGGTGTGGGAAAAACAGAAACTGCCAAGGCCTTAGCTGAAATACTATTCAATGATGAAAAAGCTATGGTACGTATAGATATGACAGAATATATGGAAAAACATTCCACCGCGAGACTAATAGGGGCCCCTCCCGGATATATAGGTTATGATGAAGGCGGACAATTGACTGAAGCCATAAGAACCAAACCCTACAGCGTTATTTTGTTTGATGAAATTGAAAAAGCACACAAAGATGTTTTTAATCTTTTTTTACAAATACTGGATGATGGCAGATTAACAGATTCAAAAGGGCATATGGTAAATTTTAAAAATACGATTATCATAATGACTTCGAATATAGCTTCAGAAACTATAGCCTCTGTAGAAATGACTAACAAAGACAAAATATCAGCAATAGAAAAAGAGTTATCTATGGTTTTTAAGCCTGAATTTTTAAATAGATTAGACGCTTCAATTATTTTTCATTCTATTAAAAAAGAACAATTAGAGAGAATTGTTCAAATTCAAATTCATAACTTAAATGAAAGACTTCAAAAAAAAGGAATTCATTTAAACGTAAACAAAAATCTAATTAATAAAATTATAAATGAGGGGTATGATCCTGTATATGGAGCAAGGCCCTTAAAAAGAGTAATTCAAAAATATATATTAAATTCTCTTTCTGAATTTATGTTGCGAGAGAATATTCCAGATACGGTAGAACTTAATATTTCTTTAAATAAAGAAAAAGTTGAATTTACTTTAAATAAATAATTTATTCTTCTTCTGATTGTTTTTTAGCTGTTTCTTCTTTTGGGTTATCTTCGAATTTTTCAAAGCCATATTTTATATGACCCTCAGCTAAAAGTGACATTGCCTGTACGGCAAGTTTTCTATTTTTTAAAGATCTGGGGAGATCTACTTTGAATATATGATCTACTAAATCAAAGCTGGCGCATGTTACTTCATATTTTTGTTTTTTCGCCAAACCTAATACTTTTGCAATTTCTATTTCTTTCATAAATTTTTATTTTAATATTGACCTTTTTATATGGAGACTGTCATAAAATATATTTTTAATAAAGCGTCAATCACAATTCTTTATACCCAAAGAATATTTACAAAAGGTGCTTTTTTTAATAAAAGTTTGTTTATTTTATAAACTTTTTCTTTTATTCTTTTTTCTTTTTTATCTGTTTCTAACTTTGCTATTATTTCTAACTGAAAAGAAATCTCAATTTTAAGATTTTCCACTTTATTATGGTACATCTCTTCAGATATGCAGCCCACATAATTTAAATTTTTAAGATTATAATCTTTTTTATCTATTACAAGGTTACAAATACCATCTTTAGATAATTCTCTTCTTCTATGATATAAAACAATATCTGAATGAATTTCTCCGTTTTCAACAAAATACAAACTTGAATTTACAGAAAGTACTTCATTTACTTCTTTTTCAAGCTCATATATTCCTCCGGTTTTTACTATATGAAGCGATATTTTTTTTCTGCTTTGATTGATTAAATCACGGAAAGCATAAAAATGAAGCGGATCTCCATGAATTGGAATTACATTCTTAGGAGAAAGCATCTGAAATAAATTTAAAATATCTTCCTGCCTGCCATGGCCAGAAGCATGTAATTTTTCGCCCGAAAGTCCTTTTATATAAGCTCCTTTCTCAGAGAATTCATTTAAAGCCTCATATATTGATTCTTCATTACCCGGTATCATACTGGCAGAGTAAATTATTAAATCATTTTCGTTTATATTAAACCTTTCAATTTCTTTTGTAGAAAGTTTATTTAATGATGAACCATCTTCAGCCTGACACCCTGCGATAAGCCATAAAACTTTTTCATTTTTAACTGACGGGTTTTTTATTTTTTCAGGCGGAATATCAAAATTGTCTGATTCAAAAGCTGCTTTCAAATGATTTTTCATAGAATAGCCAAGAATTCCAATTTGCCGACCTGTTTTTTCAGCAATTTGAAACAATGCTTTTATTCTTTGAATATGAGATGAAAAAGTTGTTACAAAAACTCTGCCCTCCCATTCTTTAATAGTTTTTTCTAAGTTTTTTATTATATTTAATTCATTTTCTGAATATCCTGTAAACAGAGCGCCGGTAGAATCACAAAAAAGCATATCAACAGGACCAAACTTTTTTAAATCATTTTCTTTAAATTCTTTTTCTGCCCCTTTAGTCTTAAAATCGCCGGTATAAAATATTTTCAAATCAGGCTTTTTTAAAGTAAGACCTACTGAAAAGGCCTGCGGTATAGAATGGGGCATAAAAAATATTTGAACCTGAAAATCGCCATGCTGAAAAATCATATTTTCGTCAATAATTCTTACTTGAAACTTATCTAAAGAAAAGCCATGATCTTTTAATTTATTTTTAACAAGTTCTGCCGTAAAAGAACTTAAAAAAAGAGGTGTTTTTTCTGGTATTAGTTTATACAAATAAGGCAAGGCCCCCACATGATCTTCATGCGCGTGCGTTAAAATTATAGCAGAAGGAGCAAACTTTTCAGCCAGCTCTAAATTAGGCAGAGTTTTTGAAACCCCTGGAATATGCTTATTAGGAAAACCAATACCAACATCTATCCAAATACAGCTTTCATTTATAGAAAAAATAGAAAAGTTGGTTCCAAACTTTCCTATTCCACCGCCAAAAGCGGCATATAATTTGTTTTTTTGTTTTAATAATTTAATATTTAACCTCTTTTTTATTTTTTTCCCGTTGATCCAAAGCCGCCCTCGCCTCTTTTAGTACTTGATAAATCATCTTCTTTTTTAACTTCCCATTTTATTTCATAAGTTTTTTCTAATACAAGCTGAGCAATTCTTTCTTCATTTGAAATTTTAATCTCACTTTCGCCTAAATTAATTACTAGAATATGAATCTCTCCCCTAAAATCAGAATCAATTGTGCCGGGCGAATTTATCAATGTAAGACCTTCTTTTATGGCTAAACCCGATCTAGGTCTTACTGAAAGCATAAATCCGACAGGAATTTGCACTTTAATTCCCGTTGGAATCGAAAATCTTTCTCTGGGTTTTAATATGACGGGCTTTTCTAAAAAGGCTCTAATATCATAGCAGGCAGCTCCTTCACTTGTTTTTTCAGGAGTGTGTACACAGTTGTCTAATTTTACAAAATTAATAGAAATTTTTGACACAAATTTTACTATCGTAAATTCAATTCATTATGACAAGTAAAAAGATTTTTTTGTTTGAAAGATTTTAATTTACATCTGCGATTTATAAAATCTCAATGCTCGCTCTAACTTTGTTAAGGCGTGCTCTTTTGAATAAAAGCCTATCATTTCTGTTAACTTTTCGCCTTTTTTATCGGTAAGAACTACTGTAGGCAGGCCTTTTATATCATATTTTTGAGATAAATTTAAGTTCGATTCAGTTTCATCAGTAAAGTCAAGGCGAATAAGTACAACTTTATCTTTTTTAACAAGTTCTTCAAATTCCTTAGATTTAAATAGTTTTTCATCCATCTCATGGCACGCGGTACACCATTCTGCCCAAAAATCAATGATAACAAGAGTATTTTCTTTCTCGGCCTGAGAGATGCCTTCGTCTAAACTTGTATACCATTTTAAAGTACTCTTTTCATTTATATCTGTTGTTTGATTGGCAAGAGGTGAAGTCGCTAAGAACAAACCAAAGGCGGCAATCATCAAATATGTTAAAATTTGCGGTTTTGTCATGCTTTTATCAATATCGGGTGAACTCAAAGGATCAGAAAGAATAAAAAAAACTATAAAAATAAAAAAACCTGTTACAGCTATGGCAGCTAAAGATTCCCGAGGCGGAAAATTAGAAGTCAAGTCTTGCAGATAATGATATCCTGCTGTAAATAAAATGACCGCTCCTAAATATTTTACTATCTGCATCCACTTGCCGGGTTTTGGCAGTCTAATAGCGAATCCGCCTATTAATAAGAAGGGTAATCCCATGCCAAGGCTAAATGCCAAAGCTCTAATGGCCCCTGGTAAAATACTTTGATCGCTGGCAGCCTTAATGGCAATATCTGTAAGCAAGGCTCCAAATAAAGGAGCCGTGCAGGGTGCCGCTATAAATCCTGAAAATATTCCCAACAACAAAGGATACAAAATTATATTTTTATTTTTTACCTGGAGTTTTTCGGCAAAATTTGGCAAACGAATTGGAATAATTTCTATAAACCATAACCCTAGAAAAAAGAAAATTAACGCAAAAGATATAATTACCCATTTATTACCCATATATGCCCCAAATACAGAGCCGCCTAATGAAGCGGCTATGCCCAGAGTAACATATGTTATAGACATTCCTAATACATAGATTAAAGATAAACTGAAGCCCTTGGCCCAGTTTTTCACCTGAGCGGCGCCAAAAATTGCCGTAATAATAGGTATTAAAGGATACACACACGCGCTTAAAGAGGCAATTAATCCGCCTAAAAAAGCGATGCCTATTGATTGTACTGCTGCTTCTTCCATTTGCTTTCTTTTATATTATACAGGAATAAAATATTTTTATAGTATCATTTAAAAAATGAAACATCAGGTAAAGTATTTGTGATTAAATTCATTATTCTTTATTTATGCATATCATCAACAAAAGAATGAATTCTCTCTAATCCCTTCTTTATATTTTCTAATGAACACGCATAGCTCATTCTAAAACCATTGTCATAACCAAAAGCAACACCTGGTACTATGGCAGTTTGATATTTTTCAATTAAAATTTTTGTTAATATTTTGCTTTTGCTTTCTTCTTCTCTATTCTCGTTTAATAGGCGCTTGAATCCCCTTGATTCAATTAATTCAGAAAAATTGGGAAACACATAAAATGCGCCCTCTGGTTTATGTGTTTTTATACCTTTTAATTTATTTAATTCTTCTACCATATAATTTCTTCTTTCTACAAAGGCTTTTTTCATTTCTTCAACACAATCCTGTGAACTTATAAGAGCGACCTCTCCTCCTTTTTGCGCGAATGTTACAGCGTTCGAAGTGCTTTGTCCCTGAAGTGTATCCATTGCTTTTATAATTTCAACTCTTTGGCTGGCTCCGTAGCCCAAACGCCAGCCAGTCATTGAATATGTTTTTGAAAGCCCGTTTATTATTACTGTCCTTTCTAATAAGTTTTCTGAAACCATAGGCAAATTAAAAAAAGATAAATTATCATAAATAAGGCTTTCATATATATCATCTGTTACAATTAATATATTTTTATATTTTTCAAGTACAGCAGCAATTTTTTCAAGTTCTTCTTTAGAATAGACACACCCGGTAGGATTTGAAGGTGAATTCATTATAAATACTTTTGTTTTTTCGTTTATAGATTTTTCAAGCTGCTCAGGAGTTATTTTAAACTTTTGTTCATAAGAAGTATTGATGATTTTAGCCTTTCCCTCTGACAAAGAAACAATATCTTTATAACTAACCCAGTATGGCGCGGGAATAATTACCTCATCACCTGCGTCAAGTACAGCCATAAAAAAATTATACAAAACCTGTTTACCCCCTGTGCCAATAATTATTTGATTTGGCGAAAACAATAAACCGTTATCTTTTTTAAATTTATGGCACACTGCTTCACGAAGCGAATTTAACCCGGCCACCGGCGCGTATTTTGTAAAACCTTCATCGAGAGCTTTTTTTGCGGCTTCTTTTATATGATTGGGCGTGTCAAAATCCGGCTCTCCCGCGCCAAAGCCTATAATATCTTTACCCTCAGATTTTAATCTGTTGGCAAGTGCCGTAATTTCTAAAGTTGGTGATGGTTCAATTTTTTGAAGTCTTTTTGATATAAAATTTTTCATACATCATTTTTTTAAAAATAGAACATACAGGCAATATTTTTTACATTTTAATTAAAAATAAAAAATAAAATAATTCTTGACCTATTGATTAAGAAGTAAGAATCCAAAAATTAGTGAATAGTATATTAATATTAGAACAAAATCCAGTTTACCAGAATGTATTAAAGCAAATACTATCAAAAAATGGCTATAATTGTATCATTAATGAAGATGAAACATCAGGTCTTAGTTCATTAGAAAATAATAAATTCAAATTTGTACTAATCGATTTAGATATCGCAAAACACGCAAAAAAAATTATTGATACTATTATAGAAAAATACAAAGTTCCTCTGGTTTTAACATGTGATGAAAATATCGAGAAGCATTATAATTTTATTTTAAAACATGAAATTATGCAAATATTAATTAAACCCATAAAATCTGATGAACTTTTAACTATCGCTAATAAATTATGCAATTTCAGCGAAAAAAATCTTTTCGGCTTAACTAATTATCTTTCAAATATAAAACAAATTCATAAAATAGAAATAATCTCTTCAAACCAAATAAGAGGTGTTATCGCAGAAGTAATGTCGTTAATCACTCAAATGAATTTCGCCTCTACCATGAAAATGGAAATAAGCCTTGTATTACAAGAAATTCTTACTAACGCAGTTTACCATTCACACGGATTCAGTGACAAAAAAGAAGCGGGTGAACCACTGGAACTCCCATCACCTTATAAAGTAATTGTAGAATATGGAATGTCTGATAGTAAATTTGGAATATCTGTAAGAGATTACTGCGGAACTTTAATTTATGATAAGATAATAAATCCTTTAAAAAAAGCGGCTAAACAACAAGCTTTAATTGAAGATTCCATAAAAAAAGGGATTGATGTTAGTGAAAAAATTTCAACCAGCGGCAGAGGGCTTGATTTAATAAGGCGTCTTACAGGTGAACATTATTTTATAATTAATCCCAATAAATCAACCGAAATAATAACTATCTATGATGGTATATTTGAAACTGACAGTGCTTATTCTGGCCTTAGGATTTTTCAATTGCCAGACACCTCAAAAAAAGCAGAAAAAAAATAGTCAAATAAACTCAACCTTATCTTTTTTTATAGACGCGGATATTGATATTGAAACTGTTGAGTTATCTATTTATGAAATTAATAAAAAAAGACACTATCCTCTGGAATATAAATCTGATACATCTGCTTTTTTTATTTTTAAATTAAAAAAAACTGGTAAGGGGTTTTTAATTCAGTTTTATCAAGGCCAAAAACTAATTCAAACCGCCCGCTCTCTTTCTAGAGGTGAACTACCTATCGCATTAGCAGCTATAACAGGCGATCATATACCAGACACTAACCAAATTATGCCGTTAAATTTTAACTTATCTGATTTTTAGATATTTATTTTTTTTTGCCAGCCCAGCCCAATATTTAAGTTTACATATCTGGCATTCAAGTTGTCAGATTTTTTTAAATAGCTGGTTTTCATTTCTGTTATTTTTAATTTATAATAGGGGCCGCTTAGTCTTTGTTTTTGTTCAGCAGTTACATATGTATGATAAAAGTTTACAGCGTATGTAATTGTCTCAAATAAAGACGAGAACAAAAACAATAAAAAAGCCGATTCCGAACTGTTTCTTAAATCATTAACAGAATATAATTTTTTCCTATTTTTGGGATACTTAAAATAAAGTATCCCTGGTTCATCTGCCTGCCTTATCTTCGCTGCTTTATAAACTGAATTCTTATACAAATAATCATAGTAAGAAAAATATATAAATCCCGCCCCCATAAGTTTTATGCCCATATAACTCAATCCCCAACTGGTTTCACCCAAAGAGATTAATCCGTATCCTGGAATTAAAGAGTCTAATAACGCCATGTTTATTGGAGATATTTCATCCATTTTACTGCTTGAAGTTGGCTCATAATCTAGCGACATTGAATTTGTCACAATAAATGAAGAATAGTTTGTATTCGCGAAAATTTTGCCTAAATTGGTTAAACTGATGAATATTAAGATAAAAATTATTTTTTTCATTTTATTCAGGCGGCATCACGCCAGCGAGAGTTAACGCGCCCCCTATTATAGCAATATCTTTCATTAAACTTATCATAGCAAATTGTTTTCTGGCTTCATCTGATAATCCCGGCACATGAACGAATAGTACGAAAGACAGAATAAGTATAGCAAGTAAGAAGGCAGCCATTCTGCCTTTTTTATTAACGGCAATACCTATTGCCGCCGCGATTAGGCAGGCACCTGTAAAATAAACCCAAGCAATAGGATACGGAAGCCACTGGGGTACCATACCTGTCATATTCCCTGCTTTTAAGAAATGAGATACACCAAAAAAACCCATAGGTACAGCAAAAACAACTCTAGCTATAAGTACCGTTAATACTCTCATAAAGTCTCCTATTATATATTTTAGTTTTTATGTTAATAATTTAGTTATTTTTTTTTTTAATGACTAAATATTTTTAAGGGCTGCCTTGTAATTTGTTTTATTTACAAATTATTAGGTTTTTCTCCAATGGTTTAGGTATCTGCTCCATTATTATATATGAAAACTAAACCTACTGTTATTATTGCAGAAGATGAACTCCCTATTCGTGTTTATATTCAAAAACTTTTATCTCAAAAGAAAGAATTTAAACTCGCCGGTGTAGCTAAAGATGGATTAGAATTAGAAAAACTTTTAATAGAAACCAAACCTGATATAGCTTTATTAGATATTGACCTGCCGATAAAAAACACCCTTGATGTATTATCAGAAATTGATAATCTGCCTTTAATTATATTTATTACTTCATACGATGAGTATGCCATAAAAGCGTATGAAATTGGAGTTGTCGATTATATAGTAAAACCCTTTAACGAATCGAGATTATTTACTGCGTTAAACCGGGCCATTAATGTTTTAAATCTTAAGAAAGAAAAAAAAGATGAATTGATTGATTATCTATGGCTTAAATTAGAAGAAAAAATTTTACCAATAGCCATTTCTGATATTATTTATCTTGAAGCAGATGATAAATACACCAACTTATTCGCTGAAAAAAAAAGATACCGGGTGTGTAAGTCTTTGTCTCGTATTTTTAATCTTCTTGATAAAAAAGATTTTATTCAAGTTCATAGAAAATATGTGCTTAGAAAATCAGTTATAAAGCAAATAGAACCTCTTTTTAATGGTAATTATTTGGCGATATTACATAATGAGGCTCAAATTCCCATTAGTCGTGGTCATTTTAAGAAAATAAAAAATCAAATTATTTAAAAAATTGTTTTAATCATTACTCATTCAAACAATTCACGAACTCAAACTGCATTTCACGAATCAAATAATACCTTTTACGAAAAATCACTTTCTTTTTAAAATAAATGTGTTTATATTATGTTAAATTAAGGATTAATATTAATTAGTTCACCAACCAATAAATCTTAACCGAATCAACTTAAATTCGCGGGTCATTTTAAATGACCCGCGAATTTATTTTTAATAATAATATTTTTTATTTTTTATTTTTAGGAATATTCACCTTAAATATAGAACCACCCATAGGATTATCTTCTACCCATATTTTTCCTTCATGAAACTCTACAATACGTTTACAAATCGCTAAGCCTAATCCTGTTCCCAAGATTCCTTCTTTTTTATGCCTTTCGAAGCGTTCAAAAATTTTCTTTTTATATTCATCCGGCACCCCTTCTCCAAAGTCTGCAAATGAAATAATATAGTTTTCTTTTTGTTTTTTAATATCAATTTCAATTTTTTCACTATTAGAAGCATATTTTATAGAATTAGAGATAACATTGCTAAATACTTCTGTCAATAAAGGATTAACAAGAGCAGCAAACTTTCCTTTCGCAAGATTTATAATTTTAAGATTTTTTTCTTTAGCATATTTTTCGTTATTTTTAACTGCTGTTGTTAAAATTTGATTTAAATCAATTAGTTTAAAATCAATTTTCGATATATCTTCTAAATTTGAAAATTTGGCTGTGTTTTCGATTAGATCTATCAACTGCTTTGAAGTATTTAATAAAATTTCATATGCTTCTTTTTGTTCTTTTTCACTTTTTGCCTCTAAAATAAATTTAATACAAATATCTATCGAAAAAGCAGAATTTAATATATCATGCCTAATGATATCAATAAAAAGCTGTTTAAAATGATTTAATGTCTCATTATATTTATTTACTCGTTCTAGCGCTTTCATATATTTCTCAATTTCTTTTTGAGCTTTTCTTTGTACGGTAATATCATCTTTAAAAGCAACATAATTAACAGTTTTACCTGTACTATCAATTATAGGTGCAATTCTGGCTTCTTCTATATAAATTTCTCCGTTTTTCTTTTTATTTATAAACTCTCCCCGCCATTCTTTCTGGTTATAAAGATGCATCCATAAATCTATATAAACTTTTCGTTCTGTTTGACCTGATTTAAACATACGAGGATTTTTCCCTATTATTTCACTTAAAGAATAACCAGTCTGTTCACAAAACTTTTGGTTCGCGTACTCAATTTTTCCCGCTTTATTTGTTATTAAAATAGTAGACGGGCTGTATTCTACGGCTTTTAATAATTTTGTACTTTCTTCCTGTAGTTTATAAACTTCTGAAGTGTCAGTTACAACACACCAGATACTTGTAATATTTCTATTTTTTTTTTGCGGAATAAAATAAATTTGTGAGGGAATTAGTTTTTTATCGTGTTTTATTATATTAAATTTAGAGTCGCTTGGTTTTAATTTTCTTATTATTTTTTGAATATTTTTTTTTGTATCTTCTTTTTTTGTGGAAACCAGCAAATCAAATATATTTAATTTGAGAAAAGCTTTTTTTTTGTATCCCAAAACTTTTAAAGCCTTTTGATTCGTAAAAAGAATACTGCCCGAAGAACTTATTTCTATAATTATCTGCGGCAAAGAATTAACAAATTCACGATTTATACTTTGTGAAATTTGAAATATATCTTTTAAGTTATCAGTTTTCATATTACTCTTCTCATTTTTCTTTTATCTTTATATTTTATAGAAAATGATTCTTTGAAAAAATGTTTATATGGTCAATATGTTTATTAAAACGTTATTGTCGACAATAAATCAACGAAATTGACTGCTTTTCATACATAACTTCAATAAATACAAAGATTATTTTAAATAAAATCATCTGTCTATTTAAAATATCATAAAAATATTGACGCCAAATGTATAAAAGAAAAGCTCATATAAAGCATGAAAAAAAATACTTGCGCAATTTGTAACGATAATATTTCTTTTTTATGGAAAATTTATTCACAATCAACAAAACACAATTATAATATTTATCAGTGCAAAAACTGTAAAGTTAGGCAGATAAATCCAATCCCTGACTCTAAAGAAACGCGCAAATTATACCAAAAAGAGTATTTTCAAAAAAGATCAGACAGGGGATATAATAACTATGAAAGCACAGCTGTAAAAAAGACAATTATCAGAACTGTTGAAAAAAATCTTAACGATTTAAATTTTTATAGCTGGGAAAAATTGATGCCTGATAAAAATAAATTATCTCTTGATATAGGCTGTGCGGCAGGTTACTTTGTTGAATATTTAAAAAATAGAAACTGGCAGGCAGAAGGCATTGATATTGCCTCTCAAATGACAAATGCCGCCAAAAAAAAACAGTTAACAATTTACAATGCAGATTTTTTGAAAAAAAAATTCCCCTCTTTAAAATATAATCTTGTTACTTTATGGGCCTCTATTGAACATCTTGAGAATCCATCGGCGTTTTTAAATAAGATAAATAAAATATTAAAACCAAACGGAAAACTATACCTTTCGACCTGTCATCTGGGCTTTTTCGCGCGGATAAAGAAAAAAAACTGGCGTTACTTAAATGTGCCGGAACATATTTGGTTTTTTACCCGAAAATCTCTCAAAGAGCTGGCAAAAACAAACGGATTTTCTATGACAACTTCTTTTACATACGGCTCAGGATTTACAACAAAAGAAAATGCAGGTTTTTTTTATAAATTCTTAAAAATAATTTTCGACTCATTGGCGAAACAAAATCACATGGGCGATATGATAGTTTGTGAGTTTATAAAGAATAAATAATCTTTTAATAAACAATATCATTATTTTTAGGTTTTGTCTTCCAGCGTGAATGAACCCAGAAATAATCCTCTGGATGTTTTTTTGCTTTCTCTTCTAAAAGTTTTACCCATGCTTTAGTAAATTCAATTTCCCATTTTTCAGGATATTTTTCTTTATCTATGGCAGGCAGTGAAATTTTCTGGCTTTTTAATACGAGTCTTTTTTTTTCATCACGGTAGGACCAATAAAAAAAAGCGGGTAAATTACCCATTCTGGCGAAATTAGCAGGCCCCATAAATGTTGACGCCGCTCTGCCAAGAAAAGAAAAAAACTTTCCTCTGCTTCCCGCGTCTTGATCGGCTATAAAGCCTAGTACTTTTGTTTCCTTTATTTTTCTAAAAATTTTCAAGGAACTTTCGTTCGTATAAATAATCTTTAATCCATATTTAGTTCTAATTTTATCTATAAATCTATTTGACCAGGGATTTGACTGCGGTTTCGCCAGAGTAAAAACTTTATCTTCCCAAAACATTCCCGCATAAACTCCAATCCACTCCCAATTTCCTAAATGACCTAAAATCGCAATACATCCGTCTTTTAATTCATCTTTTAACTCTTCATCGTCAACCACAAACCACTTGGCTAAAAATTTTTTACTAAGATGATTTAGTTGTATAAACTCAGAAAAAAATCTTCCTAGATTCATAAAATTTTTTTTAGCTGTATGCGTTTTCCACTTGTTGTCTTTTTCGGGAAAAGCAAAAGAAAGGTTTTCTAAAACTTTGTTTCTGTATTTCTTAGAGAGATAATACAATGAAAGCCCTATTTTTTCTGTAATAATTACTCTTAATGAAAAGGGAACAATACTAAATAAAAAAAAAATTAAACGTACAATTATAAATTCTATAAATTTAATAATTTTTTTTTTAAAGGAGAGCTTCTTCATTATCTTCTACATTATCTTCTTCAAATCTAAGCTTTCTGCTCATCATATCTTTTAATGTATCAGCCGGAGATCTGCCTTTATAAAGTATTTCATAGGCATATTCTGTTATGGGCATTTCTACATTTTTCTTTTTCGACAGCTGATAGGCGCTTTCTGTGGTTGTAACACCTTCAGCAACCATACGCATATCTTTTAATATTTCATCCACTTTTTTACCAAAACCTATTTGCAAACCTACACTTCTGTTTCTTGAAAGATCACCCGTACATGTTAAAATTAAATCACCAACCCCGGCTAGACCCATAAAAGTAACAGGTTTAGCGCCCATAGCTATGCCAAGTCTGGCGATTTCGGCCAGACCTCTTGTCATAATGGCAGCCCGGCTGTTATGGCCCATACCCAGCCCGTCACTTATACCACAGGCAAGAGCAATAATATTTTTTAACGCGCCGCCAAGTTCAACACCAATGACATCTGTGGTACCATAAGTTCTAAAATAAGCATTTTTAAAAATATGCTGAGCTTTCATAATATTTTCTTTATTGTTCCCGGCTATTGTAACTAATGTAGGAATTTTTCGCGCGACTTCTTTAGCAAAAGAAGGTCCAGATAGAAAAAGAAGCCTGTCTTTATTTTCTACGCCTATTTCATCTATTATAATTTCATTTACTAATTTTAAGGTACCCTGCTCTATACCTTTTGATGCTGATATTATAAGAACCTCGGGCGGAAGATGATTTTTTGCTTTTTCCCATACCTCACGAGTAACCTGTGTGGGAACAACCGAAAGAACAAGCTCGGCATTTTCAAAAGCTTCTTCAAATTGATGAGTAGCGGTTATAGTATTTGAAAGGGGAACTTCGGGCAAAAAAATTGCGTTTTCTCTTTTTTCATTAATTTCTTTGGCAATTTCTTCAAGATGGCTCCATATTTTAACTCTGTGCCCATTATCTGCCAATACAAGAGCTAACGCCGTGCCAAATGATCCCGCGCCCAATATCACTACATTCATAAATTAAAAGCTTAAACATCTATGGAGGTGTAAAGAAAAAAATTAATGTTTTTGACAACCAGACTATATTTTATCATATTCATTTTATGAACATACTTATTACCGGCGCCACGGGTTATCTTGGATATGAACTTGCTAAAAAACTTACGGCTTTGAAACATTCTTTGACTTATATTTCAAGAAATAAAGAAAAAGCAAAAAATAAATTAAACTTAAAAGGGAGTTATTTTTCATGGAACTACAAAACAGAAGACTTCCCTTTGGAAGCCTTAAAGAATATTGAGGCTGTATTTCATTTAATGGGCGAAAATATAGGCTCTGGCAGATGGAGTAAAAAAAGAAAAGACGAAATTTACAATTCTCGCGTACTTTCAACCCAAAAACTGGTATCGGCCCTGCCTAAATCGGTAAAACATTTTTTTTGTGCCTCGGCCATTGGATATTATCCTGACAGTCTTGAAAAAAAATACACCGAAAAATTTATTTTAGAATCTCCACATTCTTTCTTAGAAAAAACAGCGTATAACTGGGAAAAAGAATCGCAAAAAGCCGGTACACCCACGCGGCGCGTTGTAAATATTAGAACCGGCATAATTTTAGGAAAAGAAGGGATCTTAAAAAAACTTATACCCGTTTTTAAGCTTGGTCTAGGCGGGGCTTTAGGCAGCGGAAAAGCTTTTATGAGTTTTATTCATGTTGATGACTGGACAGACGCCGCTGAATTTTGCCTTCATAATAAAAAAATAAAAGGGCCGGTAAATTTTGTATTACCCTTGCCGGTTACAAATAATGAATTTTCAAAACTTCTCGGTAACACTTTGTCTCGGCCGTCTTTTATAAAAACCCCTGCTTTCGCATTAAAAATTATTCTAGGTGAAGCATCACAGTTAGCTTTAGGTTCTCAGTATGTAATACCCGATATATTAATTAAAAATCAATATAACTATAAATTTGATTCGTTGAAAAAAGCTTTACAAAGCATTATTAAATAATTTTCTAAAATTGATATATTTTATCATTGTTTATTCGCTTAAATTTATGAAATCTGTTAAAAAATATAAGAAAATAAGACCAATTATAGTAAATTTATTTATCTTTACTTTCTTAATATTTTCAATTGGGGCCGAAAATATACATGAAAAAATAAAATTAGCCGATATCAAAGGATTTAAAGATATATTAAAACTAAAAAGAGTACAGGATGAAAAACAAATTAAAAAATATATCTTAGAAAAAGAAAATATTAATTACGCTGAAGCTTACTTAAAAGCAAATATATTGAAAAAAGAAAAAAAAATACTGCCTGCTATAGCATGGTTTATGAAAGCCGCCTTTTTAGAACCAAATAAAATCCCCGAAAGTAAATCAATTTTTAGAATTTACAGGACCATTATAACCAAACATGAAACCGGCGCCGTGAAATCGCCTTTATTTACAAACGCAATTTATGAAATATGTGTTCTTTTATATGATTCTAGTGAATTAGATTATGCTAAAAAGTTTCTTTCTTTAATACCTGAAAACTCAATGGATAAAGTATTAAAAATAAAAATACTATTTCTTGAAGCGCTGCTAAGCTCGAAAGAAAACAAGCAAGAAGCTGTTGAAAAATTTGAAGCTCTGTTAAAAATAGAAATTAAAGATCAATATTTAATAAAGTACGCGTTTTTACTTGAAACTGAAAAAAATTATAAAGAAGCCTTGAATATTTATTTTAAAGTGTTTGATCTCTCAAAATCTGACTGGTCTTACATTGAAGCCACAAAAAGAATCAATATAATTCTTGAACACAATAATCATCTAAAAAATGATCTTACCGATATTCAAAGCATTAAACTTGCCGAAGGTTTTAGATTAATGAAAAAAAGAAATATTGCCGCAAACTGGTTTAAATTAATTAAAAAAGAAGAACTTTCAGAAGATTCATATTTTATTTACGCAAAAAATTATATAAAATTACTTATAGACAACAAAAATTTTGACAATGCATTAACTGAGATAAAAAATTCATCTGACAAACTTTCAAAAGAAAAATTTTTAGAACTATTAGATGACAGTGCTGAAAAATTATACGCAGAAGGCGCCTATCATAGCATACTTCGCATTGTACCGCCAGATTGCAAAAGTCAAAAGGCAATGCTGGTTCGATTAAAAGTTTTAACTCAAAATTTTCAAGAAGGACAGGAAAAAGAAGCTGGATACTATCTTGAAAATTTTGATAAAGACTCAGAAATTTCTGAAACAGTTTATTTTAATGTATGCCTTGGATATCTTATAAACAGTGATTTAAGTAAAGCCGAAGATTGTTTAAGCAATCTTAGAAAGATTACAACGAATGCTACATCAGGAGGACGTTCCCGTTATTTTTTGGCCCGCCTTACTGAAGAAAAAAAAGATATTAATAAAGCCATTGAATATTATGAAAGTGTATATTTAAATTCACCCGACTCAGCTTATGTTTTTGCTAGTCTCGATAAATTAAAAGAATATAATAAAACAAGCAGTAAAGAACTGCCTCATGATGAAACAGGCAGTAAGTCTGTATTAAAATATCAGGAATGGGTTTTAAAAAATGGATCAGATGATGAACTTGTAAAAAACTTCTTCTTGAAAAAGAAAGAAAAAAAAGGATACGGTATAGATCCGTTTTGGATTCAATGGGAAAAGGATCTTGAAATTCTAAATGAAAATTCTTCTGAAGAAATTAAAAAAGGGGCCTTGTTTTTAGCCATGGGTTTAAATGAAGAAGCCGTTGAATATCTAGAAGCTGTTGTAACTTTGCCTGAAAGGTTTTTAATAAGTCAAAAAACCGGTCTTCTTACGGAAGATACATTTTTAAAGTATGCGTATTTAAAAACATATCTACGCATGATAAATAAACAAGCCGATTTATTTCTTTTATCACCCCTTGCCGCTGAATTTTTATATCCGGTACCCTATAGAGAAGAAGTTAAAAATTTTTCAAAAAAATTTAATATGGATGAAGCCCAAATTTACGCGCTCATGAAACAGGAATCGAGTTTTAATCCAAGCGCGGTAAGCAGATCTGGGGCCAAGGGACTAATGCAGCTTATGCCCAAAACCGCCGTCTGGCTTAATAAAACCATAAAAATACAAAAACTAAATCTTTTTAATCCTGCGCATTCTATTTGGCTTGGTGTAAAATACTATGCCGATTTAAATAAAAGACTGGATAATTCCTTTGAAAAAACTGCCATTGCTTATAACGCGGGTCCCGGCAGATTAAAACAATGGGAAAAAGAATTTCAAGACAATAACGGTGAGCTTTTTCTTGAGTGGATACCATTCCGAGAAACAAATCATTACGTTAAAATAACCCGTTTATTTTATGAGGGATATAAACTTTTTATAAACACTTATTATGAATAGAAAAAAGACGAGATTTAATATGCCTTTTTAATTCATAACTTAAATTTTTTTGGAAAAAGACCTGCATCCAGTTTTTTTGTGTGTTTAATTCAAGTGTAAGCGTAGTGTATTTTTTTTTTGAATAATTTAAAAGCTCTACCTCCCAAAAAAAATATGGCAGGCAAACTTTAAAACCTGATATTTTTGAGAAAAGTTCTTCCCAATTTTCTTTATTTTGTCCACACTTCTTTATGAGCTTGTGTATTAAAAATGAATTTATTTTTAATGCTATCATATTTTTGTAATACCCCTTTTTTTAAAAATCATACCTGATTTTTTATACTTTTTTCAAATATCTTGAAAAAAAATCAAAAAACACCATATTTTATAATATTTATTTGTCTTATTTTGATGATTTATTTATATTTTCAAGAATATTAATTTTTCTTTCCAGCAGAAATATATTAATTAATAAAAAATGAGGTAAATATGAATATTAAAAAAATTTTTGTGGCCGATGATTCGATTTTAACACGTAAACAACTTACCAGTATACTAGAAGAAGGCGGTTATGAGATTATCGGTACGGCGGTAAATGGCAGTGAAGCTGTTTTATATTATTCAGAATTAAAAGAAAATGTAGATTTAGTAACGCTTGATATTACGATGCCGGTTATGGATGGCATTGAAGCTCTCGAAAAAATTTTAGAAATAAATCCTAAAGCAAATGTTATTATGGTAAGTTCAATGGGTAAAGAAAATATAATTCAAAAATGCCTTAGCATTGGTGCGAAAGGTTTTATTGTAAAACCATTTTATACAAAAAGAATTTTTGATGCTATTAAAAGAATTGAAGCCGTATAATTATTTTACTTAAGGCAGTTCTGTCACAATTTCTGTAGAAGCGGGTTTATGAATGTAAAATTTGGTTAAATGGCTTACTATATAGTCATAGGCATCGTCAACAGAGTCAGAGAAATGAACAAACTCTAAATCTTCTTTGCTTATAGTACCCCAATCTAAAAAAACATCAAAGTTTATAACACTCTTCCAGTATTCTTTACCGTAAATTACAATAAGCCGCGGTTTTGTAAGTTTTCCTGTTTGCATTAAGGTTAAAAGTTCAAAAAGCTCATCACAGGTTCCAAATCCTCCCGGAAAAATAACCAGCGCTTTTGCTAAATACATAAACCACAACTTACGCATAAAAAAATAGTGAAAATCAAAATTAAGTTTTGGTGTAATGTATGGGTTTGATACCTGTTCAAAAGGAAGCGCTATATTTAACCCCATGGATATACCACGGGCCAAAGAAGCTCCTCTATTTGCCGCTTCCATTATACCAGGCCCACCGCCTGTTGCTATTAAAAAGCGTCGTGAACCTTTTGGCAACGTTTTTGACCATTTTGTAAGCTTATAAGAAAGAAGAGTGGCATCACGGTAATAATCTGACATTATTTTTTGTTTTTCCAGACGGTTTCTTTCTGCCTTATCTAACTTTACATTTTCTTTATCTTTTAATATTTTTCTTAATTTTTTTTTCGAGGGGGCCCTTGCAGAACCAAAAAAAACAATAGTATCATCGACACCATGTTTATGAAATACTTTACGAGGATAAAGATATTCCGATAATATTCGTATGGGACGTGCGTCAGAAGAATTTAAAAATTCAGTATCTAAAAATGCTTTAATAATTTCTTGTTTTTTATTTTTCACATTATCAAATATCGGCTTTTTCTTTTTACCGCCTGATTTTATTTTAGCAATAAATAATTTTAATTCATGGAATATCAGCCGTGATAAATGGGATATTATACGCTTACGAAATAATGCCGGATATCTTGTGGAAGGCAAAGGCGGCTTAAAAATGTTATTGGGAGAAAGTGAAGAAAAACTCTATCAAATAAACGGGAAACCTCTTTTTAGAGATTATAAAATTCCTGAAAGATTATCATATAAAAGCATTGATTTTGAAGGAAGTTTTATAATTTACAAAGGGAAAATTATACAAATACGATATATTATACATAAAAATAATATAGAATCTATCAAATGGTTTACCGCCTTAAATCTTCATCAAACTCAATTAGACAATATGAGTATACAAGAACAAATGAATTTGATAATAAAAAAATATGATAATCCACCGCATATTAAATTAAAAAATAAATTGATTATCTATTCAAGAGGAATTCGATTTGTGTTTAATGAAAACAGAATAAAATATATAGATATTTTTAATTCACGAAGAAAATATTAAATTAATTTTAAAAAAAATGTTAATTATTATTGAAAAGTAATATATATGAACATATATTTAATTAATCTTTTTTTACAAAAAGATTTTCAAAGTATAAAGGATATTTGAAATTGGCTAAAATATGAAAAAATACGTAGTTATTTTGATATTATTCCTTACAGGTATAAATTCGCTTACCGCTGAACTAAAAACTCTTATGCTTGATGTTAAACTTCCTAAAAAAGTAAGTGAATTAAACGGCTGGCATGGAATTCGACTATTACACAAAGATATAGTAGCTAGAAAATGCCGCCTTGTGTTTACGCGTAACTTTGGCGAAAATACAAAAGAAGAAGTGTATTTACTAATAAAATTGATTAATTTACGTTTCTTAATTAAAGAAGATATCTGCTCTATTGATCTTGAAACGGAGGGTTTAGATCACCTTTTATATCTCGCTATTGAAAGGCAAAACAAATACGCGGCATGGGCAATTTTATTCCCTTTAGAACATCAAGGATTTAATCTAGAGGGTAATGTTTTAGATATTTATGATGTAAAATATCTTTTACCTGTAATTAATTATTATGAAAAATTACGCTTTTTATTGACAAGCAAAAAAAGAAAATACTCTCTTATAGTAAATTCTTGTTTTGCCACCCAATTAACAAATAATGAAGACATGAGTCTTGAAAAGACTGTGCATCATTTAAAAAATAATGAATTAGAAGATTTTGCTAACCTCTTATTTGACGAATGCAGTGAAATGCTGAAAATTGACTAAATTAGAAAAAATATGTCTAAACAGAAGAAAGCAGTTATAACCGGAGCCACGGGCGCTATTGGACTTTCTATTTCGCGCTTAATGGCAGAAAAAAATTATGAAACTATTTTAGTCGCTAAAAATGAAGATAAAGCTAAAAAAGCAGTAAAAGATATTATAAAAAAATCAAAAAATAACAATGTTCGATATGAAATTGTTAATCTTGAAAGCTATAATAATATAAAAGGATTTTCGTCTAAAATAGATGGTTCTTTAGATGTTTTAATTAACAATGCTGCTGTAACGCCAAGAACTAAAACTTTTACACCAGAAGGTCTTGAAATTCAATTCGCGGTAAATATTATGAGCTATTTTTGGATGACCCTAGAACTTCTTGATTCATTAAAAAAATCAGCTCCTTCAAGAGTTGTTAATGTTGCCAGCTACTGGGCTGGAGACTTAAACATAGCCGATTTAAATTTTGAAAAAAGACCTTATAATAATAATTTAGCGTATAGACAATCTAAACAGGCAAATAGAATGCTGAGTTTCGCTTTCTCTGAAAGGCTTAAGAAATTTAATATTTCTGTTAATTCTTGTCATCCCGGTGAGGTGAACTCGGCGCTTAGCAACTCTTTGGGTTTTGGCGGGCATGAATCTGCTGATAAAGGAGCAGAAACTCCTGTATGGCTGGCTACAGAACCCATAGGTCAGGAAAGAACTGGATTATACTATGAGTATTTATCTCAAACACCCTGTCGTTTTATTTATAATGATAGTGAAGTAGACGCCCTTTATGATGAATGCTTAAAATACTGCTAAAAAAACTGAAAATGAGAATTTTCAAATAAAAAAGCTTCTAATCTTTCCATATTTCCGGGACGGTTCTTAAAAAAATTAACCCCCATATAATAAGAACCATCTCTTGGAAAATATCTTACAATTTCTGCGTATATTTCAAGTTCTTCGCCTAAAATAGGAATCATTAATTTAATTCTTCTGTTTTTTTGCAGATATTTATAAACCGATTCATCATCAATTTCAAAAAGAAGTCCGCTCATAGAAATATTTACAACCCTTGTTTTTATAGAGGCTTTATTAAAATGAGAACCATGAATTCTAATTTTTGTTAAAGCATAAGAAAATATTTCAACAACCGTAATTATACCTAATGCCTGCATTAACGTAATAAAGTGCTTCTCAAACTGATTTGTTTCAAGCTTTAAATAGCCAATAGGTCTGTCTAATAAATTAACGGGAATCATTAAATATGAAACAATAAAATTTTTATTATCTTCTTTTAATAGTATTTCGAATTCTTTTTTTGCTAAGGCTTTGCCTTTTTCTTTAATTAATTTTTCGAATTCATCTGAATAATTAGTTATTTTTTTTGATTTTATGGGTTCTATATAACTTTCAATTTTTGAGGTATCTTCAATAAAAAATGCTTTGTTATTTCTTAACATTATTTTTTCACTTAAAGTTAATTGAGGTATATCATCTTTATAAACAAATTTTAATGAAAAATCTTTTGTAATTTCTTTTATTTCTGACATTAACAGCTGGTATAATACTTTTATATTAGGTTTATCGCGGGTAACCTCTTGTAAAAAATATCGATATCTGGTTTCTAAAATCTTTTCTTCTTGATTGGTCTGCATAATAGGAGAATATAAAATAATAAATCTCGCGAATAAATCATCAAATTCTATACGTTTATAAAGGCGCCTTTGAAGATATTTCATTTCTTGAGGGAAGCTTAAGAAAACTCCTTCTAAATTGCTTTTATTTATAAAAACATTAAATGAATAATAACGGTTTAATATTTCTACGCTTAAAACTGCTCTTCTTTCCTGAGTTTTTTTAAAACCGGGAGAAATTACTCTTATATATTCATCTTCAATTTGAACCAGTTTACCCTGATAAACCAAACTTGAATAATTGATCTGTAAGTTAACCCCTTTGGCCTTTATAAGAAAAAGTAAATTTAATACTCGATGAACATCTGTTTCAACATTTGCATCTTTAAACTCATCTTGTATTATTTCTAAGAACATATATTTAAAAGGCTTTCATATATAAATCGACGCGGTAGAACCCTTTTCTAAAATAAGTAACTTTTATTTTTGCCATGTTTTCGCGTCTAAATACACAGCAAAACTCATTAAAATAATAAAAACTGATAAAAATAAATCTCTATATATATTTTTTCTATTTTCTTTTTCGATTTTATAAAGATATTCATCGGGATAATTTTTTTGGGTAATATAACTGGCCAAAGGATGCTTTTGCGCTATAATATAGGCATTGGTTTTATTATTTTCTTTTTTTTCTATAATTCGTGGAATATATGGTTCTTTATCTAAAATCGAAAAAAGAATATTTCTTTCGGTTTCTGTTAAAATTGTGATAATCATTTTATCTGAAATCATATTTAATATATGCTCTAACAACTGAGCAGGAAAATAGATAGATGTTTGAAGTTCGTCTTCAGCTGAATCAGGATCAAACAAAAAAAGCCCTGCCGATTTATTTATAAATTTTAAAACAGCCGCGGTACCATCCGTAAATCTTCCTAAAATTTGCGAAGGCTCTTCAACATTTGAAAAGTCATAAGTCGTTTTAATAAAGTATTTTTGCCAAATATCTGAAGTTAAATCAAAAGATGACTCTAAGAAACGGTGGCCTTTTCTTAATTCTCCTGTCGTAAAATAAATTATATTATCTTCATTAAGAATATTTTTGGAATATCCTATTTTTATTTCTTTTTTCGCGTTTGTCTTTTGAAACCATCTATAAGGGAACTTTAATTCACTTAAGTTTAAAACCGAAAGGGCTGTTTTAGGTATGCCCGCTGGTAAGGGTTTAAAAGAATATGGCCCGTGTTTAAGTATAAGTGAATAACTTGTATTATCATTAAAATATTCATCGCCGTGAAGTATAATTTTTATTTCTTCAAATTCTTTTTTAAAATTAACGTCTAAGGTCGCGCGGTATTCAGCGTTATCATCTAAAAAAGCTGATATCTGCTCATCTTCTCTTTCTATAACAATACGGCTGTTTTTTGAAAAAGGTAAATTGGCTTTAATGAATAATTCTCTTTTACGGTAATCAAACGGATGCAGACTGATATTAACTTTTTCAAAATATCTGTTTTTTTTTTCTTCAACAGGAACGGTATAAAAATACACAGGAAAATTTACCGCTTTCTCTATATTTTCTTCATAGTTATTTTCAGGAACAATTAATAAAGTTATTTTATCTTTAAGGGTTTCCTGCCAGTATAAAAGCGTTTTTTGCAAATGAACCACTTCATTTCTATGTAAATTTCTCTCATCAGTTAAAGAAATTTTATTTTGAGATAAAGAAACAAGAGAATAATATTTATAATCGCAGGGAACATTAAGTTCATCTTTCATCTCTTCATATTTCTTTTTATTCCATTGGGTTCTTTCTAAATCATCCACAATACAAAAGTATTTTTTATCTATAATTTTTTTTTGAGGATTCGACATAATAATTCCCGGTAAAAATAATATAATGCTTTGAATACAATATATTAAAAATCTTTTTCTAGCCGAAAAACCCGACTTAGAAGCCTCTTGCGCGAAAATTAAAGATGGAACGCGCTGTTTTAAGGCAAAAAATATTTGCAATAAATAAACAATCCAGGGGATTAAAGCCGCCAATGACAGCCATAGATACTGGGGCTGGTTAAAATTCATATCCCTTTCATACCGCCTAAAATATGAATAGGGCCCGCTTCTACTTCTCCCCTTCGGTAAATAAAATTTCTTGCTAATAACATTCGAGTTCTTTTTTTAACGGCTTCTTCCCATATTAATGGATAATTTTTAATTTTATTTGAAGAAATCCAAGTTCCTGTTTCAACATCTACCATTTTTTGCAGAAATCCTGATTTAAATTTTTTCCAGTCCCATTCATCTTTCTGCGTAAGATGAACCAAAGACATCTTCCAGCCTTTTTTTTGGGTCTCGTTTAAGATTTGTTCAAATTCTTTTATAGGAACATAAAAATCTGTTATCCATATAACCTTATTTGAGTGTTTTAAATACTTACCGGCTTCATTAAAATAAGAAAAAAAAGAATTTTTATTCCGTTTGGTTTTTATTTTTTTAATTGTCTCTTCGCTAAAATACTTATCTAACCTGATAAAATCAGCAGGAGATTTTAAATTTACAACATTTTTATTTTTTTCAAATTGAAAATCTTCAGCAAATAAATACACACGATCTTTCTGCTGTCTAAATAGATATCCTAAAGATAATGCCAAAAGCCATGCCGTATTGTATTTTTCGGGGCTAAATTTTAAAGATAAGGAGTTATCAAGCCATATAAAAATATTCTGTCTTGATCTTTGGTATCCTTCTCTAATATAATATTTATCTGTTCTGGCAAATAAGTTCCAGTCAAGAAACCTTAAATCGTCACCTTGTACGTAGTTTCTATATTCATTTAAATCGTCTTCAAACCCCCGCCTAAGACCAAAGTGCGCCCCATGCGAAAGAGCAAAAGAGCGGTATTCCATAAGCTGTGATCTAGATTTTAAATAAGGAATGATATCTAAGAATGAAACGACCTTCACGATACAATAATTATTATTGCCTTCATTTCATCAAGCAATCTGACAAATATTCATCTACTGATATTTTTTCTGAAAGAGCCGCGTAATTTAATATAATTCTGTGCCTTAAGACATTATAATATACTTTTTCAAAAATTTCTTCGGTAACAATTGTTTCGCCCAAAAGAAGCGCTTTGGTTCTAGAGGCTCTTACCAGATACTGGCTGGCGCGCGGACCGGCGCCGTATTCTCCGAATCTCACCGCGAAAGAATGACCAGATTCGGGCCTTGTGTTTCTAACCGATTGAACAATTTTTTCAAGAACCGATTCTGGCATGACAACGCTTTCTATTAGATCACTATACTTCATTATATTTTGGGGTTTTTCAATAGATTTTAATGAATTTAAAGTTTTTTGATTATCTAAGCTTAAAAGCGCGATTTCTTTTTCCTGCGAAGATTCGGGATATTTCATGTTTAACGACATAAAAAACCTGTCAAGTTGAGCTTCTGGTAAAGGGTATGTGCCTTCCATTTCAATGGGATTTTGTGTTGCCATAACCATAAAGGGCGCAGGCAAATTGAACGTTCGCCTGCCTATGGTAACTTCTTTTTCTTCCATAGCCTGCAAAAGAGCGCTTTGTGTTTTTGGGGGAGTTCTGTTTATTTCATCTGATAATACTATATTGGCAAAAATGGGACCTTTTTGAAATTCAAATTCTCTTATTACTCTTTTCTCTTTACTTATTTTTTCCTGAAGAATTTCTGTGCCTGTAATATCTGAGGGAAGAAGATCTGGCGTAAATTGTATTCTTGAAAATGTTAATCCCCATATCCTGCTTAAAACTCTTACTAACAGAGTTTTACCTAGTCCGGGAACACCTATTAAGAGAACATGCCCGCCTGCTAAAAAACAAGTTAAAATATCATCAATTAATGATTCAAAACCTATAAGATACTTTTCTGCTGCTTCAATTGTTTTTTTTCTGAAAGCGGCAATTTCATTTACCTGCTCTCTTATTTTGAGAGCTTTTTTCATAGCTTTAGATTATTTTTTCTTTTTATGACGATTCGCGCGTCTTTTCTTTTTTCTTTTATGGTTATTTATTTTCCAGCGTTTTCTTTTTTTACCGCAAGGCATTTTACTGTATATTCCTTAATTTATTTCTACAGCGGCCAAAAACTACATGAGAGTTACAATGTAAAGGTTTTTTAGAATTGAAAATGAAAATTCGGGAATACAGGTACGAGCATCTTAAAGGCCACAGAGCACACAGAGGCCACAAAGACAAAGTGCGCAAAGCGCTGAAATTCTTTTGAATTCTCACCTTGTACAAATCTCTGCCTGAAAAAATTCGTTGCTCGATTGCTCCATTTAAAACCTCTGTGTTCTCTTGTTACTCTGTGGCTATAACTATAGAATACACACAAATTGAGATATCTGAAAATTTACATTTTAAAAAGCGCTATACAATATATTAACTTGTAAAATACTCACTAAAAATGATACGAAGCATTGAAAAAACAAAAAAATATTATGATAAACTAAGCTCTTCTTATGACTATTTTGCAGGAATATTTGAAAGAAAATACCAAAAAAAAGGAATTGAACTCCTTACTCTTAAAGAGGGTGAAAAAGTACTTGAAATAGGGTTTGGAACAGGATACTGCCAAAAAAAATTAGCTGAAGCAATAGGTAAAACGGGTAAAGTATACGGCATTGACCTTTCTACAGGTATGCTTAAGGCAACTGAAAAACGCTTGAGAAAAGCCCATTTAATTGATCGAGTTAATCTTCAAACAGGAAACGCCGTAAAATTACCTTATAAAAATAATTCTTTTGACGCGGTTTTTATGAGTTTTACACTCGAACTTTTTTCATTCGAAGAAATACCTATTGTACTAAAAGAATGTTTAAGAACATTAAAAAAAAATGGACGAATTGTATTGGTTACTCTGGCGAAACCTAATAAAGATAACTTTATGCAAAAAATATATATGAAGATACATAACACATTCCCGCAATATATTGATTGCCAGCCAATTTTTACAGAAAAACTGCTTTCATCAGCTGGCTTTCAAATTACGAAAAGTCTACGATTAACGTTCTTTGGTCTATCAATGGATATTATAGCCGCTCAAAAAAATTAAAACTCTATTTTCACTAAAATAGCGCCTCTAATATCATTTAATTCATAATCTACGGCTTTATCTTCAGGAAATAATTCTTTTATTTTAGCGTAGGCTTCTTTGTGTCTTCTTTCTTCGCTGCCGTGACAGTTTAGACAATCGGGCGATGTCATTTTAATGGGCAGCATTCCTTTATAAATACCGTTATCATTAAAAAAAGCGGGGTTTATTTCTTCATTTTTTTTATATTTTTCTTCCCATTCAAGAAGAACTTTTTCTTCAGTCTCTGACGGCTTATTGCCCGGATTTCTTAATTTTAGAGCTGTTCTTCTTACATCTAGTGATTTTATATTAAAATCTTGTATCATCCTTTGCTCTATTTTAGGTACAGTCTTTTTCGTGTATTCTGTGGCGTATCCCCCGCAATATTCTACCGCGTTTTTAACGCCTTTATCATGCATGGTCATAAAAAGCATATCAACCAAAGGACCGCCATACAACCTCGCGGATATTTTTGATATTTCTGCTGTTTTTTTTAATTTTTCTTCTTCTGAAATTGATTCTTTACAATTTATATTGATTACTGATAATACAGTTAATAATACAATAAGTATTCTTTTTTTCATTCAATATTTCTCCTTATTTACAAATATTACTTAATCATAATATATTAATAAAGATTTTTTGACGAATTTTTTATAAAATTCCCGGTATAAATCTATATTTTACCTGTTTACATTATTGTTGATAGGTATTATATTTTAATAGATGTTTTTCTTCGGTAATTGCTCTAAAATAATATAATGAACTCATCATTAACAAACCTAAAATTTTTAATAATCATAAGCATTTGTACTACCCAAATATTTTCAATGGCAAAAAAACCTTTTTCTGAAGATAATAGAAAAATAAAAAAATAAACTTGTATGTTGTCAAACGTATTTGGACAAATAGTGTAATTATTTAAGTTGCACTTTTTAACTTGTTTTTGCATAATAATTTAAATTAATTTGTTTTCTATTTTTTATAGTTTTTATTTTTAGAAGTCTACGTTTTTTTTGAATTACACTTTCTCTTGAAAAGTATTTATCAACAGGTTTGATATTATTAATAGCTTCATGATATCGATGGTGATTATAATATTCTACCCATCTCTCAATTTGCTTCTCAAGTTCTAGTGGTGTATAATAATTATCAAGCAAGAGAAGATTTTTCATAGAACGATGATACCGCTCGATCTTGCCTTGTGTCTGCGGATGAAATGGTTTTCCGCGAGTATGTTTTATTTCATGCTTTGCAAGATAATTACTGAGCTCTTTAGAGATGTAGCATGGCCCATTGTCACTTAAAAGGCGAAGTCTATGTTTAACTTTAACATTATTAAACCCAGAATTCTTTCGCGCTATATCAAGAGTCTGTTTTACATCATCAGTCGACATCGTGCGACATAACTTCCATGAAAGAATATATCTGGAATAATCATCCATAACCGTACAAAGATAATACCATCCCCAATTTAAAACTTTCAAATAAGTAAAATCGCTTTGCCATAACTGGTTAGGAGCCGTAGTCGGATTTTGAAATTTATCTTTGGCTGATATAACATGAAAAACAGGTGTAGTAATAATTTCTCGCTCTCTCAATATCCTGTAAACGCTTGATTCACTTATAAAATAGCCCATTTCATCCGTAATATGAAAAGCTATTTCACGACATGATTTCTCTGGATATTTACGAGTTGCTTTAACCACCCTATCTTTTTCCCACTCTGGTATTGCATTCCAGAACTTTTGAGGTGTTTTAGTTTTCTTTTTAAGACCTTCAATACCATATTCATTATACTTATGGTACCAATCATAAAAAGAACTTCTGCTAACTTTTAGCTCTCTTAATGTTTGGCTTATACTGACTTTTGATTCTTCTACAATCTTGATTATTTCTGCTTTTTCTGATGATGTATACGTCATATATTTATTAATTCTCATTCCAAACCCTGTAAGCTTTTTTTTAAGACCCTATTTTTTAGACTTAAATCTGCGACTAACTGCTTTAAGTTGTCATTTTCTACACGAAGATAAGAGACCTCTTCAGAGTTTACTTCTCTGATAGTATCACCGTTTAATCGTCGCTTGCCCGCTTCAAGAAATTCTTTACTCCACTTATAGTACATTGTGGTATAAATGCCTTCTCTTCTGCAAAGATCCGCAACTGATAGTTCCCCCTTTATTCCATCAAGTACTATTCGTATTTTCTCTTCTGCGCTGAACTTTCTACGTGTCTTTCGCTTGATATCTCTTATAATCGATTCTGAACTTTTTCTTCTATTCCCCATTTTATACTCCTTAGTCTTTTTTCGCTAAAAAGTACAACTTAGTTAAACTATTAAATTGTCCAAAAACCTTTGAATGAAAACAAATAAAGTATCTTTATAGTTTATCTTGATAAGTTAATCTAGAGAATTCTTAACTCTTTCATCGTTAACATAGTAGGAAAATTTCTTATACCAATCTGTTCGTTATTTATTTTTTATTTACAGAAAAAGGTTAATTGAATTTATATTTTACGTTATTTTAAGAAGCTGCCTTTACGCAGCTTCTTAAAATATGTTTTTATTTACATGTATTTTCAAATCTCTCTCCACCTTTAAGCGCACAGGCTAAACTGGCCATAAAGGTATCATTAAGGTCGTTTTCTGGTGTATAACTTGAATAGTAATAGGTATCATAATCACTATCCGAGCACATCCCAACACAATCAGATAAAGCACAAGCAGTTTCTTCATAGGTACCACCTTTGCCTTTACAATCGCTTGACGCATTATTATAGTTCTCACTATATTCTAAACAATAACCTTGAAATGAACAGCTTTCAGTTATATTTGCACATGAAGCTGTTAAAAAGATCATTATTAGAATCATTAATATAAATATTCTTCTCATTTTTAAATCTCCTTTTTTATATGTTGGACATATACTAAACAAGACATATTATTACTATTATTTTTTTTTCAGTATTAAATTCGAGACTTATCTTCTCCACATATCTCTTAAACTGCTGTTATGCCTGCGAAAAGAAATCTTTTAATGAATCATAACTGTATCTCCTATGATAAAGTGACTTTTTTAGAATCACTCTATTTTTTTCCAAATTTATTTTCTTTTGTAAATTAAGCTTTAACGACAAAATTTGGAAAATCGTCAAAAACCCAATTGTTTTTCAATGTATTATAAATAATACCTAGTAATTTTCGGGCAGTAGCAATAATTGCCTTGCCACCACGTTTAGCTGCTTTTAATTTTTTGAAAAAATCGCGTAAATATGGCGAATAACGAATCGCAATTAGTGTACATTGAATTAAAGTCGCTCTTGCTACCTGAGAACCTCTTTTAGTGATTCTACCGTGATTA
>JAOUOS010000063.1 GCA_029880285.1 Spirochaetia bacterium | reverse complement strand
TGAATCTGTCATTATTCTTTGATGTTTTTTTTGCAATAGTTGTCAAGCATCCCGTTTATATAACGGCTTGATTCTTCTTCAGCAAATTCTTTCGCCAGTCTTATCGCCTCGTCAATAACAACTTTTGCGGGTATTTCGTCTTTCATATAAATTAACTGGTAAAGAGCGATTCTTAAAATGGCTTTATTTACATAACTTATTCTGGTAAAATCCCAGTTTTCAGAATACTCTTTAATTATTTTATCGAGTGAAATTAGATTTTCCCTTACACCTTTTATTATGTCAGATGCAAACTTTTTTTCGTCTTCGGGAACTTTATAATCAATCCAGTCAAAAGATAAAAGCTCTTCAAGAGATCTTTCTTGTAGATCAAGCTGGTAAATTGCCTGCATCGCCAGTATTCTGGCCTTGTGCGGTTTCATAAAATTTAAATTTTTGCCTTCTTTATAAGGCGAAGGGTTTGCCATAAGCTCTGGGCGGCTTCGTAACCTTTATTATCTTCGTCTTCGCCCGCGCGTCTTATCGCCTGCTCAATGTTATCTGTTGTTAACACGCCAAAGGCAATTGGTTTTTCTTTTTCAAGAGAAACATTCATAACGCCTCTTGACGCTTCATTGCATACATAATCAAAATGCGGGGTATCGCCTCTTATGACCGCGCCTAAGGCGATAATGCCGTCTGCTTTTTGCGAAGAAAATATTTTTTTACATACCAGCGGAATTTCAAAGGCCCCGGCTGTTTTATAAACTGCAGTCGGTTCACAGTTGACGTTTTCTAAAAAACGAAGGGCGCCTCTTAAAAGGGCCTCAGTTATGCGTATGTTATACTCTGAAATAACGATAGCTATATTAAAACTGTCTTTTTCTGTATCTGTTTCATATGTTGTGAAGTTTTTCATGATGATTGATATGTAGACAAAAAACATACTTGAGAGGCGCCGACAAGTCTTTTGAATAATTGAATTGGCATTGCCGGCGCATTGCGCCTGTAGGAATCTAATTCAATTAAATTTCTCTATTTCTTCTAAAAGACGCGGGATGATTTCTTCTTCTTTAATTTTGCCTTTGCTTTCTCCTTTGACGTATAATATTGCCGATTGCTTTCCCGATGATATGCCTATGTCGGCTTCTTTGGCCTCGCCCGGGCCGTTTACAAGGCAGCCCATAACGGCAAGCTTAATGGGTTTTTTAATATGCGCGGTCGCCTTTTCTATTTTTTCGGCAATGCTTATCAGATCGACTTCAAGTCTGCCGCAGGTAGGGCAGCTTATTAAGGTTACCCCCTGGTTTACAATTTCTAAAGAACGCAAAATTTCGCGCCCTACGCGAATTTCATCAAGGCCGCTGCCGGTAAGACTTACTCTTAATGTATCGCCGATTCCCCTTGAAAGAAGCGAGCCTATGCCTATCGCGTTTTTTATGGAGCCCTGAAAAAAAGTGCCCGCTTCGGTGACTCCTAAATGAAAAGGATAATCGCACTTTTCAGCGAGCGTTTCATAGGCCGATATCATCATGGGAACCGAAGACGATTTTAGCGAAATGATCAAATCGTCAAAATCATATTTATTGCATATTTCAATGTGTCTTAAAGCGCTTTCGACCATGCCATCGGCGGTAGGGTACCCGCTTTTTTTTAAAATATCTTTTTCAAGAGAGCCGGCGTTAATGCCTATTCGAATGGGAATGTTTTTTCTCTTACATGCGCCTAAAACTTCTTTAATATTTTTCTCATCGCCTATGTTCCCCGGATTAATGCGAATTTTATCAACGCCGCTTTCTGCGGCGATTAAGGCAAACTTATGCTGAAAGTGAATATCGGCCACAAGCGGTATGTTTATTTTTTGTTTGATTTTTTCAAGCGCTTTTGCCGCTTCTTCTGAATTTGCGGTTACCCTGACAATCTGGCAGCCGGCCTGCTCATACTCAATAATTTGATCGACGGTTTTTTGCCAGTCGGCGGTCGGTGTTTTGGTCATAGACTGAACCGAAACCGGGTGCCCGCCGCCTACAGGAATTTTACCCACGTAGATTGTTTTGGTTTTTCTTTTCTGGCCGTTCATAAGACAGATTATATTGCAAAGAGCATATCATGTCAAGAGAAAAGTGAAATTATCTAAGGAATGTTTTGAAGTTTTTGGGGTATTATATAAATATGAAGTGCAAAAAACAGCTCCATTGGGCAAAAATAGAGATAAAAAATGTTTGGGAAGTACACTTAGACAGTTCAATTTGGGAAAAAATTGTATTGGCTGCGGAAATCCATAGCAAGACATATTCATGGATTGTTCGATATTGTGTATTTCAACTGACGAATCAGAAAAAGATCATTTGGACGAAGAGAATCATGAAAATTCACGATAATTACAAAAATAGCGAGTTCAAGAATAAACACAGACATATGTTATGTCTCTATGGGGACGATGAAGTTCTCCTAAGAAACAGCGCTTTAATACTGGGAATTAGCGTATCTCAGTTGATACGGATTTCCATAGCATTGTATTTAAGCCGACTTTTAAAAAAGCAAGTGAGTAAAGAGGATTTGTTCTGGTATGGGATTAAACTTTTTTCGAGTATCTCAAATTTCAGAAGTCTAAAAAATAATTTTATTGCTATGGATTTTCATAGTCATAAACCTTTTTCGCCTAACGAATACTGGGGTTTTGGATAAATTTATGAAAACAAATTCGGTTTAAATTTAAAAAGTGCAATTGAGGCGGCTAAAATGCCAGATATGCCTAAAAGCAAAGCTTTATTTTCAAGAACCAATTCTGAATTGAATATGAACGCCAAAATAATGCCACAAATGGCGCCGCCAAGGTGAGCCGCGTGTCCTATGCCGTCGTTATTTTTTCGCATGAAATAAATACTCAGGGCGATATAAAGTACAGCGTATAAATAATCGGGTATGGGAACCGGTATAAAAAACAAGTAAATACTGCCCCCCGGCGCCAGAAAAATTGAAGCGAAAATAATTCCCAATACCGCTCCTGATGCTCCTAGGGCCCTGTAGCTTAAATCATTTCTTTTAATAATGAGAGTGAAGAGATCGGCAAAAACGCCGCTTACAAGATAAATGATTAAAACTGTATAGCCGCCGTATTGGTATTCTAAGAGTTCGGCAAACGAGTAAAAAGAAAACATATTGAAAAGAAGATGTCCCCAGTCGGCGTGCAAAAACATTGACGTGATAACGCGGTAGATCTCTTTGTTTTTTAAGATTCTTTCTGTACTGAAGAGTAAATCTTCCATAAAGGCATGGTTCATAAACGCGAAAACAGAGGTAACAATAGTTACGCCGATTATCAAATAGGTTACAGGGTAGGCGGTTTCAAGCATTTGCTTTTCTGTTAATTTACGGTTAGATGTCAAGAAGTTATGCTTAAAGATTTAAATAAAATACCTTTGATTCTTGCCTCAAGATCGCCTAGACGGGCAGAGCTTCTTGATATGCTGAAAATTTCTTATGTCTGTATGCCCGCCGATATTGACGAAACAATCGAGGGAAAACCCCAAGACGAAGTCAAAAGAATTGCCGCAGATAAGGCTCTTGCGATATCAAAGAAAATAAAGGAAGACGCGGTTATTCTTGCCGCCGATACAATTGTGGTCTTAGATGAACATATACTGGGAAAGCCTTCTTCTGAAAAAGAAGCTATTGATATGCTTTCTTTTCTTTCGGGAAAAACTCATGCCGTTATTACGGGAGTATGTCTTTATGATACGCGCCAAAAAAAAACAGACGTTTTTTTTGAAAAAACAAAAGTGACGTTTCGTACTCTTTCAACAGAAGAAATAAGGGCTTACGTTAAAACCAAAGAGCCCATGGATAAAGCGGGAGCTTACGCTATTCAAGGTTTAGGAAGCGTCTTTGTCAAAAAAATAAACGGAGATTTTTACAATGTCGTGGGTTTGCCTTTAGCAAAAACAATTCATAGATTAAAAAAAATGAACGCGTTAATTCTTTTATAAATTTATCTATTTTTCAGCCGCCTTTCTTGTATTCGCCATAATAACTCGGCAAGATTTTAATAAAAAAAAATGGACATCATAGAGACGAAGTTGTAATTTATATAAATAAAAAGTACTAATTCAGTGTTTGATTTGTATTCTTATCTTCTTGTTCGCTAAATGAATTAAGTGTAAATTAAAAGAACAGTTTCGCTACACGATACTAAGGTTCTTAAAGAATTAAATATATGTTATGAATAGCCTTAAAAATAATAATTTAAAGCGTAAGCGAAAAGAACCCGGGAGAACTAAGTTCCCATGGGATAACATTATTGAAAATATATCTGATTATGTTATGATTTTTAACAGAGAATATGAAATTGAATATGCCAACCAGTCCGTTTTTAATTTGAATTTAAATAATATAACCGGTAAAAATATATTAAAAATATTTAATAGAGAAAATTCTCTGCTTATGAAAAGGGCCATTGATTTTGTTTTTATTACGGGCAAGGCAGAGGCAATTGAAATCAATATCGCAAAAAATATAGAAAAGCCGAAAAAATGGTTATCTTGCAGGTTAAGCGCCATTGAAACGAACGGATCTGTTGAACAGGTTGTTTGCTTTTCTACAGATATAACAGAAAAACGATATTTGATTGAAGAAAAATATAAAACTCTTTTTGGCAATATTCATGATTATATTTATGATATAGAATATGAGAATAACCAGATTATTTCATCGTTTCATAGCGCTAAAAGCGAAGAGATTACCGGTTATTTGCCAAATGAATTTATAGATAACCAGAATCTTTGGTTTGAAATGGTTTATCATGAAGATAAAAATAAGGTCTTAAGTTTTGTCAATGATTTTCAAAATAAAAACGAAATGAAATCTACCGAGCATCGCATTGTGCATAAAAACGGAAGTATAAGATGGGTGTTAAATACGACAGCCAATCAAATAAACAGCCAGGGCGAATTTATAAGAAAAACAGGATTTTTAACGGATATTACAGAAAAAAAATTCATAGAAAAAGAATTGAAAGAAGCTGTGCTTACGATGGAGACGATTTTAAACTCTGTCGACGCCGGCGTCGCTTTTAGTATCGATAATAAATTTTTCTGGGTAAACAGGCATTTTGAGAAGATGTTCGGCTATGAAACCGGAGAGTTAATATACAAATCTATTGAAATTATTTTCCCCGATAAAAAAGATTATGAATCTCCCTTGTTTGCAGAATATTCTCTGTTAAAAAACCAGCGGTTCTTTTCTAATCATATGATTATGAAAAAAAAAGGCGGCTCTCTTTTTCTTGCTGAATACAGAACAAGAATGGTCAATAAAAATGATATATCTAAAGGAGTTATTTCTTTTATTGAAGATATTACCGAAAAAACCCGTATGCTGATAGCTCTTTACGAAAGCGAAGAAAGATATAAGACGTTGTTTAACGGCGCGGCCGAGGGAATACTGGTTATGGATATCGAATCAAGAAAGTTTCAATATGTTAATCCCGCTATATGCCGCATGCTTGGGTATGATAAAGAAGAATTACTGCATCTTAAAATATCTGATATCTTTTCAAAAGAGACGGTAGAGCCGATACTTCCGAAACTTAAAACTTTTTTAAAAAATGAAAGTATATTTTTAAATAATCTTACCTGCTGGAGAAAAGACGGCGCATCCATTTATACCGACATTAGCGCCGCGCGGGTTAGAATAAACCGAAAACCGTTTATTGTTTATATTTTTAAAGATATCACCGAACGCAAACAGGCAGAAGAAAAAATTAAAGCTTCGCTTAAAGAAAAAGAGATTCTTTTAAGCGAAATTCATCACAGAGTTAAAAATAATCTGGCGGTTGTTTCGAGTCTGCTTGGGCTTCAGGCAGAACACATCAATGACGAGAGACTAAAAAGAAGCCTGTTAGACGGGCAAAGCCGAATAGACTCAATGTCTATTATCTATGAAACTCTTTATCTTTCTGAAGATATTTCATGCATTGATATGAAATCTTATTTATCGAATTTGATTCATGCGGTATCTCAAAATTATTCTGTAGGCAGCCATATCAATTTAATCATTGAATCAGAGAATATATTGTTAGAAGTAAAACAGGCAA
>JAOUOS010000045.1 GCA_029880285.1 Spirochaetia bacterium | reverse complement strand
GCTATCCCATTCTGAGTAAACGCATAAGGCTTCTTCCTAAGACCCATTTTGTCAGAATTGGAAGTCACAAATTGTGACTTCCAATTTATGAATTCTTCATCAGATAACTGAAACATAAAATCTTCAGGAAACCTTTCAATATTCCTCTTTACCGACTGGTTCAATACCTTTGTCTCAACCCCATAAAGCACGGCCAAATCTCTATCGAGCATCACCCGCTTTCCGCGAATTTATAGATAATTTACTTATAAGTTATATTAATAAAAACCCGGACTTTTTTTTGACAGTGAAAATATGAAAATATACATTTACAACAAGATAGGTAAATTTGAAAAATATCGAAATACTAGATGAAATTGAATCAGTAGAAACGATAGCGTCCGGGCAATCTATTCGCGAATTAAAGCGATTACAGAAATATTATGGCAATGGCCGTTGGAGAAAAATGAAGGGCTTTACAACAGTTAAATTGTCAAATAATTCAATAAAAAAAGCCGAAATACATTGGTATGAAGCCCACGGCATTGGGAAAAAAGAAGTCAAAATAAAAAGATTTTTATAAGGTAAGGTAAAGTATGAAAAGTAAATATGTAATATGTATCAATAACAAAAACTATGAAGCTTCATTAGATGTAAAAAAAATATATCGTATAATCTCTGATCTTGAAGCAGAAAAAGAAAACATGATACGAGTTATAGACGAATCAGGCGAAGATTATTTATATGAAGCGAACAAGTTTGTTCCTGTTAAAATTCCCGAAACTGTAGAAACTTTGTTTTAATTTTAATCACGATCTAACATCACCCGCCTGCCGCGAAGCGTCAGGATCTTTTTCGCGATAACACTCTCTTCCTGCGGCAGATTTTCTTCTTTTTTTCCCTTCATATTATATAAATACCCCGAAAATGGGGAATCATTCCGCTGGGTGGAGGATTTTTTAAACTTTTGATAAAAGTTTTTATCAAAATAGTAATCCCACTTTCTTTCTTTTTGTGTAAAAAGAAAGAAAGTGGGGCAAAGAAAGAAAAACCCGCTCCAGCCATGCCTCCTGCATGGAGTCGCTCCGGTGGCGCATGCCTCCATGCATGCGCTTGGCGAAAAGTGAATTGTAAAAAATAAAAAACGACATAGAAATGTCGTTTGGGGCATTGCGTGAAACCATTATAAACACTGTTTGTCACAGAGATTATTTTCAGTATGGCTCTAACATTATGGTTGAAATTTTTGACGACCGCGTAGAAATAAGCAGCCCCGCCACACTGCCTGCCGGTTTAAGCGAAAAAGACTTTGGCAAACGAAGCGTATTAAGAAACCCGCAAATTGCCGATATGCTGCAAAGAATTGAATTCATTGAAAAAATGGGTACCGGCATAAAACGTATTCAAAAAATGATGAAAGAAGCTGATTTGCCCGGCGTGAAATATGAGTTTACCCAATTTGTGACGGCAATTTTTCAAAGAATAACAGAAACTACTCAAGAAACTACCCAAGAAACTACCCAAGAAACTACCCAAGAAACTCCAAAAAAAATAACCAATGAAAGTAGAATACTAAATTTATTAGCAAAAGAGCCAGAATTAACACGAAAAGAAATTGCTCAAAAATTACAAGATATTAGCGAAGACGGCATAAAATATCATATTGAAAAACTAAAAAAAGAAAATAAATTAAAAAGAATTGGTTCCACAAAAAAAGGTAAATGGCTTGTAATTGATTTAAATAAAGACATAAAATAAATAAAGAAAGAAATACCGCTCCCGTAGCGCATGCATCCATGCCTGCGCGGGGCGCTGGAAAATTATTTTGTTAAAAATTCAAAAACGACACACCCCTGTCGCGCGGGGTTGGCGACGGTTTATTTTGCTTGATGTATAATATCTGAATTAAAATTAATACATACATGTCTCAAAAACTGAAATTTACAAGGCAATTATTTATTTTAAGCCAGTTAGAAGAGAATGCTCTATCTATAAATAATTGCCTTGTTAAAAGATTTCATTTTCGCCCTTGATAATTCAAGAGAAATCGATTTTTTTTATGTTCCCCAACATGAAGAAACCATCCGCAAAATATTGAAAATAAAACACCATTTTCCCATTAATACGCCAGAAAACAGTATGCCGGTAAAAATGCTGCCTCTTTTTTTCGCGTTCGCGCCCGGTAAGGTTTTAATTTGCGGCGAAAGTTATTTTTCGGGCTCTGGGCTTCCCGTATTCAGACAGTATGAAATAAAAGGCATCCAGAATATAAAAATAAATTCTCTAAAAGAAAGAAAAATAAAAGAAGACCTTAAACAAAAATATGAAAGCTCTATGCACATATGGCAGGGCGGGCAAATCTATAACCTTAAGCTCGAAGAAAAAAATATATCAGACCCCGCCAAATCAAAAATACTTTCTTTAACCGTAAACGGCGAAGAAGAAATTCTCTCATACGTCGCCGCCTCATTGGGCCGGCTTAAAATTATGAATCCGCCTGAAGCTATAATTGATAAAGCCAAGCAGTTTGGCCTGTCTGAAGATATGGTTTTCAAATTTGAAAAAAACGACATTTGAATAAAGTTATTTTGTTAATAGACACGGGCATATTTTTTTATATTAAAATATTGACACAGACACAAATGAACCGCATATTTATAAACATGAAATTTCAGAGGCGGAAATTGTAGAATTTTTTCATGAAATCAAGTAACTTGAAAGAAAAAGAAATGATAAATCATATGAAGCATTTGGCAGAATAAACAGTAATAGATTTTTACATGTTGTGTACAGAAAAGAAGCGGCAAATGTATTTTTTATTATTACCGCTTATGATATTGAAGATAAAGAATTGTTAAATATATTAAAGGATTTTTATGAAAGTAATTGATAAAATAGAAATTGAATATGTAATACCTGAAACTGATTCAGAGCAAAAAGAAATAGAAGAAATAATTAAAAATACTTCACAAGAACAAACGGGCAAAATCAATATAGCAGATTTTAACATCGTCGATAATACAAAAAAAACACGTAAAGGTTATTGGCGTAAAGTAAATAAATAATCACTTTTGGGGGTGGGTTAAACTTTTTTGATAAAAGTTTATCAAAAACTAAATTTACTTTTTTCTTTTTGTGTAAAAAGAAAAAAGTAACAAAAAAGAAAAACCCGCTCCAGCCATGCCTCCTGCATGGAGTCGCTCCATTGGCGCATACATCGTGTACGCGCTCGGCTAGAAGTGAGTTGTAAAAAATAAAAAACGACATAGAAATGTCGCAACGGGTAAACTCTTTATTTATATACTAAAACCGTAAATTCTAATTTAAGAATATATGTTTATGTCTAAATATAGACGATTCGATTTGACAAAATGGGTTTAAGGTATACTATGGATTTCAATATAGGGAAAAGGGGCTTTAAGATAAATCAAGTTATGGTGACAGATGATAAATCATACTTAAGATTCTGGGGCAAAGCCGACGCAGAAAGCGGCAGATGGCACCCATTGGCTTATCATATGCTCGATGTTGCGGCTGTGGCGCGGGTTTGGCTTGAGAAAAATGAAAAATTATTTGAACTATTTCATAAGTTATCAGGCATTTCTGAGAAGTCCTTAATCCCTTTACTGACGCTATCTACAGCATTTCATGATTTAGGAAAAGCAACGGTACATTTTCAAAATAAAATACCTGAATTGGCTAAAAAAAACGATTTATTTTTACAAATAGCCGCAGAAGAGAAAGGCTTTGATCATGGCAAGTTTGGGTGTCTTTGGATTGACGAATGGCGTGAAAATGACAATGATTTTCAAAATTGGACTTCAAAATATCAATTTATTCAAGATGAAGCATTTCTTAAATTATGGAAATCTGCCTGCTGGCATCATGGTCAAGCATATGTTCCCACAGACTATTATCAAATGCAGCCTGTTGACTCTAAACCCTCAGGCAAAGGTAATATTTTTGATAAAGTTTTCTTGTTTAGAAGTGAATTATTAAGAAATATTTGTGAAGTTGTTTTATCTGATTTTCAAATGATACTGCAAAATGGTATATCGATTTCACCTTCATTTGCAAGATTATATGCAGGTTTTGTATCAGTTTGCGACTGGTTGGGTTCAAATAAAGAAAATTTCCCTTATATTGGGTATATTGAAGAAATAAAACTAAAAGAATATTGGAAAAGTATTCAAGGAAAAGCAAATAATGCCTTATATCAGGCGAATTTAATAACAAATGAAAAAATAAAGCCTATTCAAAAAATTGCTGACATTCTGGGACAAAACAGGCAACCGCGGCCTGTTCAAATCGCTCTTGAGAAGTCTTTTATATCGTCGACATCGCTTTTAATTGTCGAAGCGCCTACCGGTGAAGGCAAGACTGAATCGGCATTATTCCAATTTGCGAGAAATCATGGCAGGGGTTTTTATTTCGGTTTGCCCACCCAAGCTTCAGCGAATCAAATTTCAGGCCGTATTGAAAATTTTATAAAAAATATTTTAAAGATAAAAGAACCTGCAATTTTAGCTCATGGTAATTCATGGCTTATAAAAGCCATGAATGAAGAAAAAAAATATCAATTAAATAAAAATAATGCTGCTGATATTTGTGCAGAAACAGAATTATCAGAATGGTTTAATTCTAAAAAAAGAACGCTTCTTTCACATTATGGCGTTGGCACAGTCGATCAGGCGATGCTTTCTGCGTTAAATGTCAAACATGGTTTTGTCAAACTTTTCGGCCTTGCGGGTAAAACCCTTATTATAGATGAAGTACATGCATATGACTCTTTTATGCTGCCTATTTTAGAACATCTGATTCGTTGGTGTGGTTTTTTAAACACTTCTGTTGTACTACTTTCTGCGACACTGCCTTCTAAAATGAAAGCAAAACTGATTTCAGCATACCTAAATAAAGATGAAACAGAAAGCAATGCCACGAAAAACAGTTATCCCCTGCTGACGATAGTAAATAAAAATTCAGCAGAATATGATAAAACTCACGAAATTGATTCACTTGATGGCACATATATTAAAACAAGAAAAGAAGAATCTATAAAAATTGTATTTGAAACTCATTTAAAAGATAATGTTTCTAATATAATTGAAATATTGATCAATAAATTAAAAGGTGGAGGTAATATTCTCTGGATTTGCAATACTATAAACAAAGCTCAGTTTGTTTACTCTATCTTATCTAAAGAAAAAAGGTTTAAAGATACAAAGATAAGACTATTTCATTCCCGTTTTACAAAATCAGATAGACTTTATATTGAAAAAAAAGTAGAAGCTTTATACGGCGATGAAGAAAAATCTTCAGTAAGGCCAAATCAATCGATTCTTGTCGCAACGCAGGTTGCCGAACAAAGTCTTGATATCGATTTTGATTATTTAGTGACAGATATTGCGCCTATTGACTTGATATTACAGCGGGCGGGCCGAATATTTAGACATGAAAGATCAAATAGAAATTCAAATTTTACCAAACCAGAAATACTTATATTATTGCCAAACGAAACTACCCAGATTAAAGATTTTGCTGGTGTATATGATACATTTACAGTACTAAAAACGATTGTCGAATTATCGATTGTTTTAGACCAAACAATTCAATTACCAAAAATGTACAGAACTATGGTTGAAAATGTTTATAATGATAATATTCCAGAAACTCGTTGTGTAAATTGTAATAATATTTTATTGAAAATCGATAATATAACATGGCCAAAAGCTTTAAGTAAAAAAATTGAAAAGGAACAGGAACTTGAATTTAAAGGCAGGCAAAATCTTATTCCAATGCCTACAAACGAGTATCCAATTGATGCCGCCTTGCTGTCTGAAGAGGATAATTCTTATTGGACAGCCAAAACAAGAGATGGTCAGGAATCTTTGGGTCTAATTCTCGTTTATAATATGCAAAATCAATTTTTTGCCGGCGATAAAGAATTGACTCTTAAGATTCCTGATAAAATTGAAGCAGACATGCTTATTCAAATGTCATTAAATACTGTTGAGATAAGCTCTAAAGGGTTTGTCAGTTTAGCAAAGAATCAAAATACTTTACAGAAAGATAATGAACTTGCGACATCTTGGCAAAATAAAATGGATAAAACACCGGTATTGAAAGGCAAAAAGATTTTAATACTTGATGAAAATAAAGAGGCAAGCATTAGTTTTTCAAAAGCAGAATTTAAACTAAGTTATTCACCAATAACAGGATTAACATTGACAAAATTGAATTTAGAACAAGGAAAATTATAATGGCAAAACCTAAAAGTAAAACCGCTAAAAACAAATCGGCTGAAAACAAAATGATTTCGTTAGATCATGATTTTAGTTTTAATTTATTAACAGAACCATGGCTTCCAGTTGTAACTTCTAAAGGGAAAAAACAACTTTTATCATTAAATGATTTTATTAAAACCTGTCATGAATTAGAACGTTTTGATTTTCCCTTGCCCGGTCTTGAAACTGCCGTAATTCGTTTTATGGTTGCCATGGTGCATATCGTAGGCGCGCCAAAAGATAAAAAAGAATGGGAAGATTGGCTAAAAGAGGGTAGATTTAGCGAAAAATTTTATAAAGAAATGCAAAAATATAAAAATAAGTTAGATTTATTTTCAAAGACTGAGCCGTTTATGCAGGATAAAGGTTTTTTAGCAAAAGAGGAAAAAATAGTTTTTGATAATATAAGCAGATTAATTCATTATTTTCCATTTGGCACAAATCCAACTCATTGGTTTCATAAATTCGATGAAAACTTAAATTGCTTTGTATCGCCAGAAAGTTTAATTTGGCTATTACTACTTTTTAATTATACAGCATATTCAGGCGGTCGAGGTTATAATCCGGGAATCAATGGAAAGCCTCCTAACTATATTTTATTAAATGGCGAGAATCTATTCATAACAATTTTGTTAAACACACCTAATATCGATTTTTTAAGTCACATTGCTCATAAAAAATTAATTAGAATTAATGAAATTGGTTTCCCTAAAAAACTTGGTATTGATGTTGAAGCCAATGCAATAACCTTACAAGGTGGTTTTTTGTGGCAAACACGACAATTTTTATTTTTACCAGAAAAAAATGAAAATAATTATATATGTAATATTTCATCTACTAATAATGAGATCATTATTAAAAATTTTATAATGATGCCTCAAAGTATGTCCTTAAAAAAAGGCTCATATTGGGCAGATCCGCATGTAGTCAAAATTGACAAAGGTCCAAAAGGTATAAAAAATTTAAATGAAAGTGGGAACTTGCCTAGTTGGCGAGAGTATCCATCATTACTAATTACAAAGGGAAATAGTGATAATATACGAAAAGCTATATACTTTGCACCATTAATCATACAGCAATTGTCTTTCAGTCGAAATATTGTAAACAATATTAGAATTTCTTATTTTATATTTTCTACAATCAATAATGCGAAGATCAATAAAATATTAGAAGATAAATATTATTTTCAAACAAGTTTTATTGATAATGAAAGTATAAAAACTATAATAAGTAGCTGGATTTATTTAATTGAAGACTTTGAAAAAGAAATTCATAAGCAATTAAAAAAAGCATTTAATATTAAACCAAATAGTAATGCAATAGCTCCTGAATTTCAATCTGCATATTGGCATGAATTGGGCTCGGTGTTTGAAGAATCGCTTGCTGAACTTGCTAATACGAATAAAGAACCGGGCGAAATATTACGAGATTGGAAAATTATGCTTGCTGCCCATGTGCGAAAAACCTTTGAGCGACATACTGAAAAACTGATTAGCAATACTAAATACCTAAAACAATATCAGGCGGCAAAAAAATATCTTGAGTTTAAAATTAGAAATGATCTTGAACCTCAAAAAATGAAAAATAATGAAGACGGAGTTGTATATGCGTAAACAAATTATTGAAAATAATGATCTTAAAAAAACAAGAAAAAAAAATCAATATCTACAAAAGAATAAAGCATTTGTGCAAAGATTAAAAGATTTATCTGCGGCAGAGCTTGCTATATTGCGCCGTTGCAATAAAAATCCTCTTGAAGAACCGCGTTTATTTAGCGTTTTAGGCAAACTAGGCGCTTTAAATAATTACAATCACGCCCTTATTGGCTGTTTATTCGCCGTATATCACAAAGCGGAAGAGTTACCGAAATATTTAGAAAATTATAATTTTGGTAAAGCATTTCGAAATGCGTATGATCCTAAAAACGAGAAGGCAGATATAAGATTTCGGGCAATTTTGACTGCAAGCTCACGCGATACCTTTACTTACAGGTTCAGGCAGGCTGTACGTCTTATGAAAAGCAAAGATGAACCAATAGATTTTTCTGAACTGCTTTCTGATCTAAACAATTGGTCAAATATGCGAAAATTTATACAGCGAAAATGGGCAGAAGGCTATTATCAGGGGTTTCATGATCATGGTGAAGAGGCAAATAAAAATTTAGATGATGAAACTGGCTATGATACAGAAGAAGATTATGATGATGAAAATTAAAAATTAAGAGATAAACAATTATCTGAATGAAAAGGAGTAAAAAATGAACAAACAGGAAAGAAAATTTGTAGAAATACACATGCTGCAAAATTACGCGCCGTCAAATCTTAACCGTGACGATACCGGCAGTGTGAAAGATTGTACGTTTGGCGGCTACCCAAGAGCTAGAATTTCAAGCCAGGCGATAAAGAGAAGTATAAGGGATGCTAATGCCTTTCAAGAAAATTTAAAAGAATATTTGGGTGAAAGAACAAAATTTTTACCGGAAGAAATAAAAAAATATTTGATTGATGAGAAAAAAATAAGCGAAACAGATGCTTCAATGTGGGCAGAAAAATTTATGACTATTGGCAAAAGTGATAAAAAAAATGATAAAGATAGTGAAGAGAAGAAAAAAAAGAAAGAAAATATAAAAGAAGAAACAATACTTGCCACAGCACAGCTTATGTTTTATGGTAAAGATGAATTAAAAAAAATAGTCGATTGGATTATTAAAAAAAACGGAGTGATACCCGATAAAATTGAGCCTAAAGAAATACAGAATGCTCTAAAAGATTTAAAAGCAAAGCCTGTAGATATTGCTCTTTTTGGCAGAATGACAACTTTAGAAGCGTTTGAAGATGTTAATGCAACATGTCAGGTAGCACATGCAATTTCGGTTAACCAGTTCAGTACTGAGTTTGATTATTTTACCGCCGTAGATGATTTAAGCAAAGAATACCGTGACGACAGCGGGTCTGCCCATATCGGCGAAACAGAATTTACCAGCGCGTGTTTTTACAAATATTTTGCCATTGATTATGATGAATTTGTTAAAACTATAGGTAATGATGAAAATCTGGCAAAAACAGCAATGAAGGCTTTTATTCAGGCGATTTCTCTGTCAAACCCTTCGGGTAAACAAAACTCATTTGCCGCGCATAACCCGCCGCATTTTATTGGCATAGAGATTAAGAACAAGAAAATTCCAGTCAATTTGGCAAATGCATTTATTCAGCCAATAAAACCGTCACATGAAAAATCATTAAATGACAATGCCGCCGAAGCTTTGGCAGAATATGCTATAAAAAACCGTAAAGCATTTGCTTTACCTGTCGCGCACGCGGGTGTTTTTCTATTAAACGGTAAAGATGAAGCGGGCAAAAATTTTACGGCCGATGAAAAATCAAAATTTGAAGACCTGAATACGCTTACAGACTGGCTCTTAAGTAAAATTTGATAACTGTATGAAATATATTGTACTTAGACTTTCAGCGCCTCTAATGTCATTTGGTGAGGGTGATTACTGGGATATTCGCAGTACGGGTGTCTTTACTACGAAAAGCGCTGTTTCAGGTTTATTGGCTACTTGTTTTGGATGGTCCCGAAATGACGTTGAGCAAATACGCAATTTAAGTGATAATATTTCGGTTTCAGTCAGGCAAGATAATCATTTTTCATTACTGCGTGATTATCATACTATTCTGAATACGCTGAAGGCAGACGGAAAACCTAACCCACATGCTGTGCAATCTTACCGCAGTTATATAATGGATGGTGAATTTAGCGTTCTTATCTCAGCAAATTCAGAGACATTATTTAATGAAATAAAGACGGCTCTTGATAATCCTCAATGGCCGGTTTTTTTAGGTAGAAAATCGTGCGTGCCGTCTTTACCCATTTATTGGGATGAGATAATTGAAGCTGAAAATTCTCACGCCGCATTTCAAAATTTGCCACTACTTTCTTCAGTACGGCATAAGAAATTCAATAAACAGTTTGAACCGTTACAAGATAATCAGAAACAATATGCTTGCTTTACAGATGAAAAAACAAAAAATATTTCAGTTAAAAAAACTTTGATTCGTGATAATATCGTTAATTCACAATTGCGAGTCTTTTCGCAAAGAGAAATCTATAAATTTTTCGTAGAGGTAACAGCTAATGTCTGAAAAAATATATATGACTCAAATGCTTCTTGATTTGCGGCAGAGAGCAACCCAAAATTGGCTAAGAAATCCATATAGAATTCACCAAAGATTATGGATGGCTATGCCAGATACCGTTAAAAATGAGCATAAAAATAAAAATAATTTAAAAATAAAACACAGGCTATCATCGCCTTTTTTATTTCGTCTTGAGCCTGATTTTATAAAGACTGGTAAAACATATCCGAGAATTTTGGTTTATACGAAAGATGAAATCGATTGGCATAAGGCATTTGATGATACTAAATTTCTAATTAATAATGGGATTATTACAAAAGCATTTGAAACAAGTTTTTTTAATGTGGGTAACAAATTTCTGTTTGATGTAAGACTCAATCCTACAAAAAAAATTAAAAATTATCGTTTATTATTCCAAGAAGAATTAAAAAATTATCCGGAAAAGCACTCTTTTCAGGATCAAAAAAAATATCTTGAGGGCAAAACGAAATTAGAAGAACTTATTAAGACGGTTACGAAAGAGCAAAGAGAAAGATTACCGTCAAAAAGAGTTGGCATATATGAAGAAATTGAGCAGATAAAATGGTTTACACGTGAAAATGACAGGTATAAAAATTCAGGAATAGATTTTGGTTTTGAGATAATAAAGGTAAAAATTAATACAAAAGATGATAAAGAAAACCATTTAAGAGCTATTAAGACAGAAAGAGAGTCAGTACAATTAGCTAGGAAAAAAAATAATATAGAACAAGCTCATAATATAAAATCTTTAATCGTTGATTTCTCCGGCATACTACGCGTTACCGATCCCGATAAATTTCGCTTTACGCTAACCAACGGAATAGGACGCGCCAAAGCCTTTGGCTGCGGATTGTTGTTGTTAAAAAGAATATAATATATATTATGGGTAATATATTTAATTTATTAAAAATAGGAGCCAGCCAATGAAATATTTACAAAGTTCAATAAAAGCGGTTATTACTCATGGTGAAGATTTTGGATATACCGCGTCTTGTTTTGATCTGCCGGTTGTTACACAGGGAGCAACGCTTGATGAGGTAGCGGCCAACCTGCATGAAGCAATTAAGCTTCATCTTGAAGATGAAAATTTGCAGGAACTCGGGTTTATAGAAAATCCCGCTATTCTCATAACTTATGAATTGAATAATCTCTATGCCAAAGTATAAAACATTATCGGGAACAGAAGTAATAAGAATTTTTGAAAAATATGGTTTTGAGAAATATTCGCAAAAAGGTTCTCATGTAAAATTAAGACGTGTAATTGCGGAACAAATGAAGCAAACACTAACGATTCCAAATCACAAAGAAATAGACAGGGGAACTTTGAGATCCATAGTAAATCAGGCGTCAAAATATATTAATATTGAAATATTACAAAAGGACTTTATGAACGATTAATATGGCAAACCGCGATTTACAAGAAATACCCAAGTTCAGCAACAAATGGTCTTTTATGTATTTTGAGAAGGGCCATATTGAACAGTATCGCCAGTCTATATCTTATGAATATCTTGATAAAATTATACCGGTGCCTATAGAAACTTTATCTCTTTTAATGCTTGGGCCGGGCACGACAATAACCCATGCCGCTGTTAAGACAGTTTCTGAATCTCGCTGCTGTATCGCGTGGGTGGGTGAAAATGGTGTAAAATTTTACGGATTCGCTACGCCTTCAACATATTCGGCAAAAAACTTGTTAAAGCAGGTAGAATGTTTGACTGATGAAGAAAAAAAAATGCAAATTGTACGCCAAATGTACGCGATGAGATTTACAGAGATTTTACCGGCAGATATAACTTTAGAACAGCTTCGCGGCAAAGAGGGTTCAAGGGTAAGAAAATCGTATAAAGAACTTTCTGAAAAATTTGGTATTGAATGGCATGGCCGCAGATACAATCAAGCAAACTGGGGCGGCTCTGATCCTGTAAACAGGGCTCTTTCTGCTGCGAATTCATGTCTATATGGTTTATGTCAAGCCGCCATTGTAAGCCTCGGATGTTCAACAGCTCTCGGATTTATTCATTCAGGTAAACAACTTTCGTTTGTTTATGATATTGCTGATTTATACAAAGTAGAAATGACGGTACCTATTGCTTTTGAAGCTTCTGCGGCAGGCGCTAAAGCAGAAGCAACGGCAAGATATATGTGCCGTGACCACTTTCGTGAAAAGAAATTATTAAAAAAAATAATATCTGATATAATGGGGCTTTTATATGGTGATTCTTATAATGGAGAACACGACGACATCGCAGAGGGGGCTGATGTCGCGGTTAACTATTGAACCTAAAGCAAATGTTTTTGTAGGTAATATAAACGCACGGGTTCGCGATAAGTTATGGCAAAAGGTTTCTGAAAAATGGAATGTACCTGCCTTAATGATTTATACAACAAATACCGAACAGGGCTATAAAATACGAATACACGGCGATCCGTCAAGAGAAGTTTATGAATCTGAGGGTTTGTCTCTAGTATATTTAAGACGCGAAAAGAATAGTTAATATTAAACTTAGGTATAAGTTCTTTGACAACATATATCAAAATACTATACAAGTATTTATAAATTCCCCACACCCGTGGGGATGAACCGCTAGAAGGGATCGACAGTATGGACCCGGGGAAAAATTCCCCACACCCGTGGGGATGAACCGTCAGAAAAATCTGAATAACCATATTTGTCCTTAAATTCCCCACACCCGTGGGGATGAACCGTAGTTACTGCAACATCAATAGCAACTATAACGAAATTCCCCACACCCGTGGGGATGAACCGCTGGAAAAGGTATTTTAATTTCTGGTTTAGACAAATTCCCCACACCCGTGGGGATGAACCGTCATAAACCAGATTATTCTACCAAGAGAACAAAAATTCCCCACACCCGTGGGGATGAACCGGGGTAAAAGATGAAAATAAAAGCTGAAAAGAAAAATTCCCCACACCCGTGGGGATGAACCGCGTTAAGTCAACCTCTCTATTTTCAAAACCGGAAATTCCCCACACCCGTGGGGATGAACCGTACATCCTTGCGGCAAGACAATAGAAGAAATTAAATTCCCCACACCCGTGGGGATGAACCGCGTCCCCCATTCTCTCTAAATTTTTATGAAGAAAATTCCCCACACCCGTGGGGATGAACCGTAATGAACAATTAGAAGATTATAATGAATACAAAATTCCCCACACCCGTGGGGATGAACCGTATATGGATTTATAATAAATCGCTTAGAACTGAAATTCCCCACACCCGTGGGGATGAACCGAAGTAAATGAAATTGCAAATATATTGGAGAAAAAATTCCCCACACCCGTGGGGATGAACCGAGGTGAAACATGACAGATGAGTTTTATAATAAAAATTCCCCACACCCGTGGGGATGAACCGTCGGCAACATTTCATTTATTATATAAGTAGGGAAATTCCCCACACCCGTGGGGATGAACCGGTAGATGCAAGGCAATTGACCTTATGGCCGTGAAATTCCCCACACCCGTGGGGATGAACCGAAGAATTAGGAAAACTTAAAAATGATTATGGGAAATTCCCCACACCCGTGGGGATGAACCGTAAAGAAGTATTAAAATCTTTTGGTTTTAATTAAATTCCCCACACCCGTGGGGATGAACCGAGACGAGATGCGACTGCGGGAAGTTCGCCAAGAAATTCCCCACACCCGTGGGGATGAACCGGGTGTTGGACACTTGAAATATGCGTAATACATAAATTCCCCACACCCGTGGGGATGAACCGCCTGAATAAATTTTTAAGAGGTGGTGGAATTAAAATTCCCCACACCCGTGGGGATGAACCGTTGAAAAGAAAGCGCTTGAAAAAGCGTTAAACAAATTCCCCACACCCGTGGGGATGAACCGCTTTAATAGCAGATAAAGATAGTTTTATATTTAAATTCCCCACACCCGTGGGGATGAACCGCAACTTTTGACATCACTTCCTGTTTGCTTTTTAAATTCCCCACACCCGTGGGGATGAACCGAATAATTAAAAATGGCATTAAATAAAGATACAAAATTCCCCACACCCGTGGGGATGAACCGTCAAAACTTGAATCAAATAAGAGTGAAAGCCGAAATTCCCCACACCCGTGGGGATGAACCGTATCACGAAAACCAGTACCGGAAAAGTTAAGGAAATTCCCCACACCCGTGGGGATGAACCGCATAAAGATGTAAGGGTTTTTAGAAAAAATAGAAATTCCCCACACCCGTGGGGATGAACCGGCGTCAATTTAGCAAAATTGCCGCATTGACAAAAATTCCCCACACCCGTGGGGATGAACCGCGAGTAGTGAAATGAGTGATAAGATAAATTGGAAATTCCCCACACCCGTGGGGATGAACCGCAATGACCACGTAACGTTTTATGGCTATACGATGTTTTTGATTGCTTCTTGTCAGTTTTGTGCAAGCGAAGCGTCTAAGACATGCGGCCGTAGAGAGCGCAGCTTAAGTTGAAATTTTAGAAATTGACTTATTCTACATACTCGATAGCAGAAGTTGGCCGTAAGAAATACAAAAAAAAGTTGACAATACGTCATATATGATGTATTATTTGCAGTGTCTAATTGGGAAATCTATTACTACAAAGATAAGAAAGGAAATATCCCAGTAAAAGAATTTATTGAGAAAATTAGATTAAAAGATCAAGTTAAAATATTTGATTGGATCGAAAGATTGGGGCAACTTGGACCAAAAGCTATCAGACCTTTGGTTGAATATTTAGGTGATGATATTTATGAATTGAGAATAAAGTTATCCGATACCGAAACGAGAATACTTTATTTTTATATTTTTAAAGATTATATAATATTAACAAATGCTTGGAATAAGAAGAAGAAAGCGACAGCAAAAATGGAATATAAAAAACATATAGAGAAAGCTAAAAATTGCATATCTGATTATAAGAACCGAATAAAATCAAGGGAGGATTTATAGATGACTAAATTTAAAAATCATTTAAAGGAAAAACTTAAAAATAAAGAATTTAAAACTGAATATTACAGACAAAAACAACTTTCTGATTTAGCATTAAAAATACAAGAAGCTAGATTAAAAAAAGGTTTATCTCAAACTGAACTGGCAAGATTATCAGGTATAACTCAACAACAGCTTTCGAAAATAGAGAATGCTATAAATAGCAATATTTTAACTTATATGAAAGTTTTAAATGCGTTAGAATATGCTTTTGACGTAAGACCTCAAAGAAAACTGAGTGCTTGAAAATTTCTTTCGCCAAAAAAAACTCAAAATCTGAAAACGGTATCTGCGGTTAAACCGGCTTCTTGGGCTTTTTTTTGAATTTCTTGGGGCGGGTTAATTATTTTTAAACGCCCCAATGAAGAAGCCACATAAGAAAGTATTTCTTCTTCGCCGTTAACTGTTAACGAAAAAACTTTAGGTTCATCGGGTTTTATTAAATTTTTTTCTTCTATTTTTAATTTGTATACATGGCCGCCCTGCCATATATGAAAAGAATTTTTATATAATGTCTCTGGATTTTCTTTTATTAAACTTTGTTTTATTTCGCCCTGTTCAATTTCTGTTATGCCTTTAAGATCATAATGCCTAAATAAGGGTTTATCTGAATGTATAAAATAACTTTCGCCTGAAAGCAGTACTTTATCTGGCGCGAAAGCAAAAAACCGCGGAAGCATTTTTACAGGTATAGTATTTTTGGGGGTTTCAATAGAAAATAGAAATCTTTTGTTAGCTATTTTCTTAATTGTTTCTTCATGTTGGGGCGCGTAAAAAAAGTTTATTTCTTGGGAACATTCAAATGCTAAAAGTATTTTTTTTATAAAACCTGCCGGTTTTTTTAAATGAGAAAGGGAATTTTTTACGGCTTTACTGGTTATATCACCATAGGTATACATGAAAAATATTTCTTCAAAAAGCCTGTGAAAAAAATTGGCAAAAGCTTTATGATAATTATCATTTATATCTAATTCATATTCATTCAATTTGAAAATTAATTTAAAATCGTATGCTGGTATATGCTCATTTAAATCTCTCTGTAAGGTTTTTGTGGACGTTAATATATTTTGATCGTTTAATTTGTGCCGCAAGTTTTTAGTAGACATTGCGTGCTCTTCCAGAATACTTAAAATTATCAACTGACGCTTAAATTTTTCATGAGTTTTCATAATTGTATATTTATAATTTCGACATTTTTGTTATAAAAAATCTATTATTATTTGATATTAATATTCTGTTAGCCACGTATCTTACTTGCCCCGTAACGCAAGTTGGCGAAGCCATGTAGGCTTGTAGCCGTATCGAGGGGAGTGCGTGGCTAACTTGAATTTTCTCCAGTTTCAGGATTCAATTGGTCTAAGACAAAATAAAAATTTCTACTATTGTAGATGAGACTATCACAGATGTATTTGTAACATTAGCTGGCGCAGGTTATTTCGAAACAAATGTTGAATTTGCAGATTCGCTTGAGAAGGCAAACCAAAAAATAGATTGAAAAACTGATATAATATTTATATATTGATTAATTAATGGGATCGTATGATAAGCTTTATCAAAAGATTATTGAAGGATAATCTGATGCGAATATTAATTTTCAGGATTTGTGTAATTTTTTACAAAAATTAGGATTTGATATGAGAATAAACGGTTCACATCATATATTTAGAAAAGCGGGTGTAGAAGAAAAAATCAATATTCAGAAAGATGGCAATAAAGCAAAGCCTTACCAGATAAAGCAGATACGTAAAATATTTTTATCATATCATTTAGGGAGAGAATTATGAATAAATATGAAATTATTATTTATTTCAGCAATGAAGATAAAGCGTTTATAGCCGAGGTTCCTGAATTGTCGGGATGCATGGCACATGGCGCGACGAATGAAGAAGCTTTGAAAAACATTAATGAGGCAATTGAGCTTTGGTTAAAAACGGCGAAAGAATTTGGCGATCCAATACCTCAGCCTAAGGGCCGCCGGCTTATATTTGCTTAATCAATTCTGCGGTTAAACCGGCTTCTTGAGCTTTTTTTTGAATTTCTTGGGGCGGGTTAATTATTTTTAAACGCCCCAATGAAGAAGCCACATAAGAAAGTATTTCTTCTTCGCCGTTAACTTAAAATTATCAACTGACGCTTAAATTTTTCATGAGTTTTTATAAAAGTATATTATAATTTCGACATTTTTGCTGTGAAAAATCTATTATTATTTGATATTAATATTCTGTTAGCCACGTATCTTACTTGCCCTGTAACGCAAGTTGGCGAAGCCATGTAGGCTTGTAGCCGTATCGAGGGGAGTGCGTGGCTAACTTGGATTTTCTCCAGTTTCAGGATTCAATTGGTCTAAGACAAAATAAAAATTTCTACTATTGTAGATTCGATACAATCGACGAGCGACGCTGAGGTCTAAGAATAAATTTATTTCAATAATAAAACTTAAAATCTGAAAACGATATCCGCGGTTAACAGAATAATTTCCAAAAAATAGTTTGAAAATCTGAGACAATATTATTATATTGATTTTGATATGACAGAAAGAATCATAATTGATCCTGAAATTTGCGGCGGCAAACCAGCCATAAAAGGTACGAGAATAATGGTAAAAAATATTCTCGGAATGATTGCAGGCGGGTATACTATTGAAAGAATTATAGAGGCGTATCCTGAGCTTAAAAAAGAAGATATAACCGCTGCCTTAGAGTATGCATCTGAAGTAATTGACGAAGAGAAGGTAGTTTATCGGTAACAAGATTAATGAAACCGCAATTCACTTAAGCCTAAGATTAAAAGAAATTCTTTACATGAGGCGGAATGATTCCCCATTTTCGGGGTATTTATCTGTATCTTAATATATATTTCTCAGGCTTTTTAAGAGCCTCTAATTCTATGTCGGCGTCTAAGTCTGGCCAGTGAAAATGATTTGCGGAAGGTCTTGTAATATTTAATATTTCTTTTATTTTACCGTCTCTAAAAACAGGATATTCCTGAAATGAAATAAAATATTCATGGTTATCTGCGAGAAGCCAAAATCCATTCTTTTCTATATTTGTTATTTCATAATCCAAAGTGTTTGTTCCATGCGCTGATAAATTCATTTTGTTTCTCCTTTAAATGATTTCTATTTCATTTAATTCTTTGTCTTTGATATTGTATTGTAAAGATAATTCAATTTTTGGTTCAAGCCAAAATTTTGCGGATCCGTCTGGGGTTTGAATATGGATATGTCTTCTTGTCTCTTCACGACTGTTAAAATAAAATCTTTTATTTCCTA
>JAOUOS010000013.1 GCA_029880285.1 Spirochaetia bacterium | reverse complement strand
TGTTAGAATTAAAAGAAAAAAAACAAAAACTTTTTGACGCTATTTTTACCGGTAAAAGTTTTAAGAAAAATATGCATATTACAAAAGATGAAATTATTAATCTTTTATCTAATGATTAAATAAATTGCCAGTTATGCATTATTTATGGATATTTATATACATAAGAACCACAATAGACTTAAATGAAGAACTTTTATTAAAAGCTAGAGAGCTAACGTATATAAAAGGTAAAACAGAATTAATTGATGAAGGATTAAAAGCTTTAATTCAAGAGATGCATTTATTGGCTTCAGCTCTTTTAAATAACTCAAGCTTGTTTACCCTTTATAAAAAACTGAAAAAAGAGTGGCTTATTATTTTTAATAAGTAAAACTTAATAATAACTTTAAACTAACCGAAAAATAAAAACTCTTTAATAGTAGACACCCTGTTTAAATTATTTTAAATTAGTAATATGAAGGCGACAGTTGAAAACCGAAAGGCTCATCTAGATGAATTAAACAGAAGAATTGAAAAATTCACGACACCTGATGAAATTGACAGCATTGATAAAATTGTAGAAGAAATTTTAGAACTAAAAGAAAAAAAGAACGTTGTTATCTTGGGCCATAATTATATGACTCCTGATGTATTTTACGGAGTTTCTGATTTTACGGGCGATTCTCTGGCATTGGCCAAAAAAGCGGCCGAAACAAAAGCCGATATTATTTTATTTGACGGTGTTCACTTTATGGCCGAAACCGCTAAAATTCTAAGCCCCGATAAAAAAGTTTTAATAGCCGATCTCGAAGCCGGATGCTCCCTTGCCGAAAGTATTTCAGGAGCCGATGTAAGACAGTTAAAAAAAGATAATCCCGGCGCCATAGTAGTAACGTATATAAACTGCACGGCCGAAGTAAAAGCTGAATCTGACGTTATTTGTACCAGCGCTAACGCCGTAAAAATTGTTAACAGCGTAAAATCTGATAAAGTAATAATGATTCCCGATGAATACTTGGCAGGTAATGTGCAAAAAGAAACTGATAAAAAGTTAATTACATGGCCCGGCAAATGTATGGTGCATGAATTGTATACCGAAGAAGACGTAAAACTGGCCCGAAAAAATTATCCGGGTATTGTTATTATAGCGCATCCCGAGTGTCATCCCGATGTTACAAAACTGGTAGATTACACGGGTTCTACTTCTAAAATGAGCCAGTTTGTTGAAGAATCAAAAGCTAAAGATATAATGCTTCTTACCGAATGTTCCATGAGTGATAATTTAATGAGTGATTTTCCCGGTGTAAATTTTATATCAACTTGCCAAACATGCCCACACATGAAAAAAATTACTCTTTCAAAAATATTAAACTCATTAAAAGAAGAAAAGTTTGAAATTGATGTGCCTGAAGATATAAGAACAAGAGCTAAAAAAGCACTTGATCGAATGCTTGAGTTCAGCTGATTTATTCTGAAAATTTACCAGCCGCCGAAACCAGCGCGTTCCAAACCGGTGCAAAAGGCGGTGCGTATATAAAATCCATCCACGCGATTTCATGAGCTTTTGCCTTATAATATATTAATGACGAAGCGGTGTCAATGAGCCCGTATGAATCTAAAGGCCCCGCTAAAGAAGCGCCTAATATCTGACCTGTTTTTTTCTTTAAAAGTAATTTCATTTTAATTTTTTCGGCTTCGGGATAATAACCCGCTTTTGACATACTCATAGAAGAAATTTCAACGGTATCAAACCCCGCTTCTATTGCTTCAGCCTCAGAAAGACCCGTTTGCGCGTAAACCGTATCAAAAAACTTAAAAGCCTGAGTTCCTGTTATGCCGTTAAATTCTATTTTTTGACCGGCCATATTTAACCCAGCTATTCTTCCTGTTTTATTGGCGGTGTGCCCAAGCGGAAAGTAAACCGGCTTTTGCAAAAGGTTGTGCCAAACCAAAGCGCAGTCACCCGCCGCGTATACATCGGGATGAGAAGTCTTGCCAAAAGCGTCAACAATTACGGCTTTATTTTGTGTTTGAATACCGCTGTTATCAAGAAAATCGGTTTGAGGTCTCACGCCAATAGCTGACAATAAGAAATCAACAGCATAAGTTTTACCGGCTGATGTAATAATTACTTCTTTATCTTGAACCTCTACTTTTTCAACAGGAGAATTATTTATAAATTCAATATTATTAGTCTCAAGATTTTTCTTAATATCTTCTCTTATACCAATAGGCATACGGGGCATGGGCAAATCAAGAGCTTCAAATATTTTCACCTGAATACCGTTTTCATGAAAAGCTTCGGCACATTCAAGACCTATATAGCCCGAACCAATAATGGCGGCGGTCTTAGGTTTTGTAGTTTCAATAAAAGCAGTTATTTTTTTGCCGTCATTTATTGTTTTTAATTCAAAAATTCTGTCATTTGCATAGTCAATAAAAGGAAGACGTATGGGCGATGCTCCCGAGGCAACCATAAGTTTATCATAGCTTATTTCTTTTTCGATGTTTTCTTTTAGTATTTTAACTTTTACTTTTTTTTCTTTCGCGTTTAGAAAAACTGCCTCATGAAAAATTAAAACATCGGCGTTTAATTGTTTCCCAAATTTTTCAGCCGTAAAATGAACAAGCTTGTCAACTGATTCTATTTTTTTCTCAATAACATAGGGCAATCCGCAGGCACCGTATGCGATATACTCCCCTTTTTCAAGAATACCAATAGAAGCTTCTTTATCCTGCCTTCTAATTTGCCCAGCAGCTGTATTACCGGCAGCATCGGCCCCTATTATTAGATAATTATAATGTTCTTTCATTCGTGGGTATATATTAATAAAAAGAAACAAAATCAACCACGCTTTTTTCATTTTATGTGTAATCTTATTAGTATCTTATTCATAAGAATAAACAAGCGACAGCCTGAACACTATTGCTTGACCATGTGAATAAATTTTAATTATATGAAAATGGAATGTCTCTGGTTTTTTTTACAGAATATATTAAAAAAATATTATTAATTGTTTTTTCTTTTTTTTTTATTTTTGGAGCATTCACATTAACCTGCACAAACAATAAACTCAAGAAAAAACCTGAAATTAAAAAAGGCTTTGTCGATTTGTCGACATGGAACTTTATAGAAAACGGTAATTTCAAACTCTCGGGAGAATGGGAATTTTACTGGAATCACTTTATCACATCTGAAATGTTTAATAAAGGAGAAACACCCCCAATAAGCGGTTATGATAAACTGCCTAACAACTGGAATAATTTTGAAATAAACGGTAAAAAAATAGGCCCTGAAGGCTTTGGCTCATATCGTTTAAAAATAAACATTAAAAATAAAAAAGATAATGTTTTATGTATTCTGGTAAAAAGTAGTAATTCATCATTTATAGTATACGCCGACGATAATCTTGTATTAAAAAACGGAAAGGTTGGTAAAACCGAAGAAACAAGCGCCAAACAAAGAAAAACCACAATGGGTTGTTTTGACCTTCATTCTGAAGAATTTTTGATTATTATTCATACCTCTAATTTTAATTATCCTAAAGGCGGTATCATCAGCGATTTTTATTTGGGAACCCCCACATCAACGTCAAAAAGACATTCTATTAAATTAGGACTCAATATGTTTCTACTTGGCGGATTTTTTCTTATGTTTTTATATCATTTCTCTATCTATTTTTCAAGAAAGAAAGATAAATCAACTTTATATTTCGGAATATTCTGCGGACTTGCTTTTTTTAGACAATTGATTTTTGACGATATGATACTAACTCAAATTTTTCCCAATTTTTACTGGGATGTATTAGTTAGAACCGAATATTTTATTATTTTTGCTCTTTTGCCTGTTGTTGCTGTTTTTTTTAAAAGTTTATTTTATGATGAAACACCAGATTCTGTTTTGAAACTAACAAAAATATCTTTTTTATTGTTTGCTCCACTTACTTTAGGCCCGGTTTCATTTCTTATAATGTTATTACCAATTTATCATGTTATTTATATTGTTTGCGGATTTATTGGTATTTACGTATTGTACAAAGCCATAAAAAACAATAGAACAGGCTCTAAAATTGTCTTAATTGGATTTTCAATTGTTTTTATTACCATAATAAATGATATTTTACTTGTTAACGAAATAATTCATAGTATACCGCTTACAGGTTTTGGTTCGCTGGGTTTCATTTTTTCTCAGGCTTATCTTTTATCTAAAAAATACGCGAACGCTTTTGAAGAAACCGAAGAGTTAACTCTTTCGTTAAGCGAAGTAACAGACGAACTCCTTGAAAAAACTATTAAACTAAAAACTATGCATAATGAAAATATTCGTTTAACTGAAATAAAAAAAGAAATTGAAATCACTTCTTTAGTTCAAAAAAATATATTTATATCGAACAAAGAGCTGAATATAATTCATGAATTTGATATTGACGTACTTTATTTGCCAATGAACCAGAAAGCGGGCGGCGATTATTATAATATTGTACATCCTAAAGAAAATCAATTATCCATTATGATAGCCGACGCCATAGGGCATGGAATTAATGCGGCTTTATCAACTATGAGAATAGATATCATGAGCAAACAGGCCTCTTTAAGCTCAAAACCGCATGAAAGACTTAATATAATGAATGATTTTATTTGCAAAAAAAAATTTTCTAGCGAGGCCTGGTTCTCGGCTTTTTATTGTGACTACAAAAACAGTAAACTTCACTATTCTTCGGCGGGACATCCTAAACAGGCTCTTATTAAAACAAATCAAAATAATATTAAATTTCTTAAAACTAAAGGAACAATGATTGGTATACTCGAAAATAGTAACTATAAATCTGAACACGTAACAGTTGAAAGCGGTGATATATTAATATTATTTTCGGACGGTATCTATGAAGAATATGACAAAAAGGGTAATGAATACGGCGAAGAAAATTTTCAAAAATTTTTACAACGAAACATAAAAAAATTCAAAAAAGAGAGTTCTTTTAATATTAATAAAATCATAATCAATGAAATAACAAATTTCCGCGGCGCTAAACTTTCAAACGACGATATCACTTTAGTTACGGTAAAATTTCAATAAAAATAATCTCTAAATAATACTACACTGCCCCCAAAAGTCATATTCATAACAAAAACAAATTGACGGTATATATTAAAGCTTAAACGCTGTTTTTTTTGAAATTTTTAATTTTACATTTATATTTGATTTTACAAGGTATTATTTAAAATAAAGAAAACTTAAAGGAGAATAAAAAATGAGTAAATATAGAGCTGATGAAATATTTCAATTTGCCATTAAAATAGAAGAAAACGGAAAAAAGTTTTATTCAGAAATGTCTGAAAAATTTAAAAATAATGATAAGGTACATGAGCTTTTTACAGATTTATCAAAACAAGAAGTTGAACATAAAAAACTTTTTGAATCTATGTTAAGTAAGTTTCAAAATTATTCACCCGAAGAATCTTTTCCCGAAGAATATTTTACTTATTTAAGATCATACGCAGACAGCACTATTTTTTCAGATGAAGTCTTAAAAAAAGAAAAAGAAAATATTTCAGATTTAGCGTCGGCGCTTAATTTTGCGATGAGACGTGAATTAGAGTCTATAAACTATTATAATGAGTTAAAAAATATGGTACCTGATGAAGATAAAGATAAAATAGAACAGGTAATACAAGAAGAGAAAAGACATTTTCTATATTTAAATAAAATAAAAAGTGATAATGCATAAATATATATGTTAAAAAATATTGAAACAAAAACAGCTCCCGCGGCCATAGGGCCCTATTCGCAGGCTATACTTACTAAAGATTTTTTATTTATTTCAGGACAAATTCCTTTAGTTCCAGAAACAGGAGATATGGTATCAGGTAGTATTGAAGAACAAACAAAACAGGTTATGTTAAATTTAGAAGCTATTTTAAGAGCAGCAGGTTTAAACTTAAATAATCTGGTTAAAACTACAATTTACTTAAAAGATATGAATGATTTCGCGGTTGTAAATAAAATTTACGCTGAATACTTAGGTTCGCATAAACCAGCCAGAGCCACTATCGCGGTTTCTGCTTTGCCAAAAGGTGCTCTTGTAGAAATTGACGGAATAGCGGTTATTTCTTAAAGATAACCAAGGCTGCTCCGGTTATAGACAAAACGGGGGCAATAAATACACCAAGTATAGGTATAAATAAACAAACTAAATGGGCCATTCCAAGACCTTGTATCTCTCCCCGGTATTTTTTTTGCATTATTTTTTTTTCTTCATAAGTCTGTGCGTGTTTTTCAAAAAAATAATCAAATGAGCCTTTTCCCAAAAAATATCCTTCAATTGTCGAAAGTAAAAAAGGGCTTAACGGTCCAGAAATAACCATTATTAAAAGTTCTAGAAGCATATTTTGTACTGAAGAAAGAATACCCGCAGCGGCATTTTTTATATCTGTACCGATAGAAGTTTTTAATTCTTTGCCGGTTAAAATGACTTCAATTTTAGAGACAAGCGGCCCTAAAAAAGGAGTCACAAGAACTGAAGCTAAAATTCTATAAACTATAATTGTGGCAATCATACCTAGAATAATTGAAAACAAATGCGCGAAAACCCTCAAGGTTCTATATGTAAAATCTAAAAAAAACTGCTTCCATCCTTCATAGGCCTCATTAGGAGATAAGTTTTGTAAAAACTCAAGTATCCACTCTGACACACCGGCATATATTAAGGCTGTCATAGCAATACCAATAACAGCGCTAATTATTGAAGGTATTATTATATATTTTAATAAATGATTTTCTTTAATGAAAAAGTAACCCTTCTTAAAGCTAAAGAAACCTATTTTAAAATTAATAAAATATGAACTTTTTTTTTCAGCCATATTTTATAAGAATTAAATTTCACCTGTCATAGTTTTAGCTTTAAACATTTTCCAGTATAATACTTTTAAAACCCACCAGAAGATTGAAAAAAGCCTGGGCCATCTATGCGGTCTGTTTATTGCGCGCCAAAGCCAGCCGTATTCTCTTGTTTCTACAAAATTTGGATTTTTTTTTCTTGCTCCGGCTAATATATCTAAATAACCGTTCATGCTTACTAAAATGCAGTTCCCCAGATTTCCCTTATTTTCATAAATCCATTTCATCTCGTTTTTAAAGCCTAAACCTAATAAAATAATGTGAGGATCTGTTTTTTTTAATGCTTCAAGTACTCTCTGCTTGGCCACTCCTTTTAGAAAACCATGATGCCTGCCCACAATTCGTATGTTAGGAAAAGATCTGTTTAAGTTTAAATACAACTTTTCAAGAATTGGCTGTGAAGTACCCACTAAAAATATTGTATATTCTTTCGCGTGAGCCAACCGAAGCAAGCTCATGGCATAAGATACTGTTGTAATGGTCTGTGGGAGTTCCCTCTTTAACATCCGCGACATCCACAACATTCCCGAAGCTGACGGTAAATTTATAAAAGAGGTTTTTGCCACAGATAAATACTTTTTATAGCGGTGAATATGTATAAATTTATAAGGATCAATCGGCAGAACATGCTGCACCCCTAATTTAATGGGATATTTATTTTCACGCATCTCTTCAAGCTTATGTAATGTAATTGACAATATACCATTTATATCTGTTCTATAAAACGGTATATAACCAATATTTATTTTTTTTTGTATTATATCTGAGGTTGAAATTTGTTTATACTCTAAAATAGGATCATTATCTTCTTTATTAGTAAAAAAATTATTCGACAACCCTAAATTAGATTCATTCATATACCACACTCTTTTATGTATTTAAATTGTCAATTCAAGCAATCTTTTTCATAAAATTTGAATTGATTTTATTATATCTGTAATAATAGAAGCTTCTTCTTTTGGCGGCTCTTTTGGGCAATTATATAACACTAATAGACAAATATTATTTTTTTCAATTATAGAAACCATAAAAAAATGGCCTTCTTTAGAATATTCATGAGCGCATATTTTATTGTTGTTTAATGTAAAAGATTTTATACTGCCTATTGCCGATTCAACAGATTGCGCATGAAGAAAAATTTGCATTTTATCTTCAATATTTTTACCCGCCATAAAAGGATAGGCTTCAATAATTTTACTATTGGGTTTTTTAGAAGAATATTTAATAGACAAGACCTGTAATGCCCCATGCCCTTCAAAAGGATCAAAAAATGACGGAATACTATCGAATATTTCAAAATCCCATAATCTTGGATATTCTAATGAATACCACCCATTTGCCGAGGTAAATGTCTGTGTTAGATTTTTTTGAGAGTTACTTGTCATTTTCAAAATAATGCCGATATTGTGAATACCCATCTTTTGTGGTTAAACCAAAAAGTTTTATAAACCCTTCAGCGTCTTTTTGATTATAAGTTTCTTCTTCTTCAAATGAGGCTAAGTCGTCTTTATATAAAGAATTTTCAGACTTTCTGCCTGTAATAATCACATTACCTTTATAAAGCCTTATTTTTACTGTACCGTTTACCGTTCTTTGAGTCGCGTCTATAAAACTCTGCATGGCTTCTCTTTCTGGCGTAAACCATTGCCCATTATAAATTAATCTCGCGTATCTTAAACTTAATTCATCTTTTAAATGTTGCAGGTTTTTTTCAAGTGTAATGGATTCTAAATCTCTATGCGCGGCCTGTAGTATGGTGCCTCCCGGAGTTTCGTAAACACCTCGCGATTTAATGCCTACAAGGCGGTTTTCTACAATATCAACGCGGCCAATGCCATGCCTGCCGCCGATTTTGTTTAATTCTTTTATCATTTCATAAGGTGATTTTTTTTCATTATTCAATAAAACCGCGTTACCTTTTTCAAAGGTAACTTCTATAGTTTCAGGTTTATCTTCAGCTGCCTGAGGAGATTTTGTTAAAATAAACATTGATTCATCGGGCTCATTAAAAGGATTTTCAAGTATACCCCCCTCATAAGAAATATGTAGCAAATTTCTATCCATTGAGTAAGGTTTTTCTACAGATGCCGTAATGGGAATTTCTTCTCTTTTAGCGTATGCGATTAAATCTTTTCTGCCTTTAAATTCCCATTCGCGCCACGGAGCGATAATTTTTAAATGCGGCCCTAATGCCATCGCCGTTAGTTCAAAACGAACCTGATCATTACCCTTGCCGGTGGCCCCATGAGCAATAGAGTCGGCATTTTCTTCTAGGGCAATTTCTACCTGTTTTTTTGCTATTAAGGGTCTGGCTATCGCGGTACCTAAAAGATATCTCATTTCATAAATTGCCGTACCTCTTATCGCGGGATAAACATAGTCACTAGCGAATTCTTCTTTTAGATCTGATATAATCATTTTAGAGGCCCCGTTTTTTAGAGCTTTTTCTTCAAGACCGTCAAGTTCTTCTTCCTGACCTATATCGGCACAGTATGCTATAATTTCACAGTCATAGTTTTTCTTTACCCAATGCAGTATTACCGAAGTATCTAACCCTCCTGAATAGGCAAGAACTACCTTTTTTATATTATTTTTACTATTATTCATATTATTCATTGTCTTTTGTTTAATTTAAAGACAGCCTGTCAAAAGAATATCATGTCTACCTTATTTTTTAAATGCACAGGAAGTTTTTTATTTAAAACTGATTTAATATACGAAGAAGTGTATCTGCGTGAAAAATGGGAAAAAACAATTTTTTCATTTTGAAAAATTTCTTGGTTTTCTATTATTTCATCAAGATGAATATGTCCCCATTTTCTTGCTCTTTCAACCGTTCTTTTTTTATCTATATATGTGCATTCTAAGAAAAGTACTTTGGCGTTTTTAGCTTCGGGAGTATTTTTTATAAATTCAATAGTTGTATCGCCAGAAAAAACAGCTTCGCAAATTTCTTTATTTTCAAAAATATCAACATTCTGTTCTTTTAATTCTTTTATTTTATTGCCGGGCAGTTTAAGATACTCTTTTTTTAACTTTGTTGTTTTTCGTATTAAAGCATAAGCCAAACTTTCAATTCGGTGATATGAAGATAAAGAGCGGATAAAATATTTATTTTTTATAAATATTTCGGTTTTAGGTTTTATTGGAACTATAGAAATATCGTACTTAAAGTTTTCAACTTTATGCCATAGTTTGCATATTTTTTTAAGTCTACCGGCTGTTTTTACCGGCACATAAACCATTCCCGGCGGTTTGCCTTTTAATGAACGCTGGCTAAAATAATATGGCAGTCCCGCGCTGTGATCTAAATGACCATGGGTAAGAAAAATAACAGGAACATTAACAATTCTCTCAGGACATCGGCCTACATCAATGGCTATATCATGTTCAGGTAGTACAAAGCAGTTTTCAATGCCGCCTATTGAAAGCGCTTCAACTTTCAGATTTTCATATTGATAAAGATACATTTATTAATGTTTAAGATGAGGTACCATTTTATATAAATCTTCTTTTTTTATGTGATAGACCACTCTACATTTTAAATATTGAGGATTGATGTAGTCTTCAGCAATTAATTCTAAATCTAATAAGTCTATATTAATTTGATTTTCAAGAATAGGCAGAGCTTTTTCTGTAAAAGATGACTCATAATAATTCAAAGGCGGGAACAGATCTTTATCAAAGCCGTCAAGAAGCGGAAGTTTTTCTTCTTCTTGATAACTATTCTCATCTTTAGCCAAGCTATTTTCTTTCTTTAATTCATTTTGACTTGTTACATTACTTTTTAAATAAAACCATCGGTATAAAGCTTTCACTTTTGCGGTAAGACAAGCGTTTGATAATAATTTCTTTTTAATCTTTACTTTATTATCAATATTTTCATCAATATTCCCTATTGAAATTTTATCAGCAGGCAGGTATATTAAATCTGTATTCATTATATCTTCAAGTGAGATAAGATTATCTTTTTTTATTTTAGATTCTAAAGAATTATTGTAGCTGTACAAATTCTTAAAGTCAAATTTTTCAGGTAAAGCATGGGGAACATATGTATTTTGAGGTTTTATAAAATCTTCAACACGAAATGCGCCTGCCTGCTCGGTAACCTGATAAGTATCTGGGTCTAAAAATCCATCATGCTCACGATCTATTGGATTTAAAAAGTTCATTGCCGGATATTTTTCTTTACAGGAAAAATGGACGGTAATTAAAAATAAAAAAATTAATACAGCCGTAATATATTTAATTAATTTCATATTGAACATGGGTAAATAACCAAAGAACATATGAAAAATCAACTTTTTTTTATTTTATTTATTATATAATAGCTAATAAATCAAATTTTTAATAAATATAAAATAAAATCATATCAATCTCTTTATTACTTTCTTTTTCAAAAATTACAAAAAAAACCGACAATATTGAATATTTTTTTGTCTCTTTATTGCGATATTTATTATTATGTAATCACTCTACAAAAGCAGATAGCTAAAAATTAGAGAATAAAAAAATCGAATATTAAGGAGTATTAAATATGGGAAAACTAATCACTTTAATTACTTTATTTTTAATACCAGGGAGTTTTATTTTGGCCCAGCAGAAAACATATTCAGCGCCGGCTAAGAATGTAAAATCAGCATCTACCCAACAGGCAGAAAATAAAAGTAACAAATATTTAAGCCCGTTTTATGAAAGAAGAGCATCACGCTATTCAGATGGAGACGTTAGTTACGTAAATAGTGAGGTTGTTTTTGAGTTAGACGCTGAAGATTCAAAGACAGGATTACATCACGTTGAATTTGCTATAGACCGTGAAAAATTCAGAATCTACGAAGAACCTTTTAGACTAGAAGAAGAAGGTAACCGGCTAATTCAATATAGAGCCATTGATAACAGCGGCAATATAGAGAAAACTGTTTTATATCAGGTTTTTGTTGATAACACACCGCCTGTAACTGAAATTGGCACCGATAGAGGAGTATTTGAAAAAAACGGTTATTTATACTGCTCAAAAAGATTAAAATTTTACATCTCTGCGCAAGACCGCGAACCGGGTTCAGGAATTCGATCAACCTATGCCGGCATATCTATTGACCAAATGGCTCCCCGAGGAACGGGTATAAGTTCTGAAAAAAATTTTTTTAGCGTAGCCGATGGCATTGAAGGTGTATATGAATTTTATTATACGGCAATAGATAACGTGGGAAACTTGGCTGAAATTAAAAAATACAATGTTATTGTTGATAATACGCCCCCTCTTATAGAAATTGATAAAGATCACTGGATAAACGTACCAGCTGCCGCGATGAAAAGAAACAAAAATCTTCAAATTAATGAAAAGGCTATTTTAATTATACCAGATAAAGATAAAAAGAATGGCTACTATGTAAACGGCAACTATCAAATTGCTTTTAAAGGTATTGATCCTAAAATAGGAGTTTTTGACGGTTCAGGAGTCGCTACGATATACATTAAAGTTAATGATGAAAATTTTGTGCAATACAAGGGACCTATTAAATTTCAAAAAGCAGATTCTTATCAAATAAGCGTAAAAGCCGAAGACAATGTAGGGAATATTTCTGAAGTTAGAGAATATTATTTTTGGCTTGACTTTGATCGTCCCAAAAGTAATCTAAAATTTAAAGACGCAAGCGGAAGAACACTTAATGAAAGAGAAAGAAATTTATAATAACTTATTTGTATTTACAAAAAAATACAAATAGTTTATAAACAAACGTTTTAACGCGCGAAAGATATAAAGAACAGTCATTTTCTTTGTGTCTTTCGCATTTTCATCTCAAATTTTTTGATTTAATCTCCTGCTTTAATTCGTTGACGCCTAACTAATTTATCATTTTTTGGACGTGAACATTACTAAATTAAAAATAAAATATAAACAAAAAATAATTATATATATCTATTTCAAGGAGAAATCTAAATGAAAAAAAATTTAACTTATCTGGCCCTGTTTTTTGCTTTTTTTGGCATCTTAATATCTGCGTTATTAGTACAATACCATAATAACCCTAATTTTGACTCTGCGTTTGTTCAAACTGTATGCGGCACAGATTCTGACAGCGGATGCAGTGTCGTCAATAAGTCGACTGCTTCTGAGTTTGCGGGGCTGCCCTTATCTTTATGGGGATTCATGCTTTATTTACTTATTCTTTTTTCACTTATATATTATTTAGTAACAAAAGAGACGACATTTATAGTTTCTGTTTTATGGTTATCTGCTTTAGCTTTTATTATAGATATATTTTTATTTATTTATATGATAGCCCGTCTGGGAACATTATGCAATCTATGTCTATTAACATATCTTTCTACAGCGGGTATTCTTATTTTTTCGTATCTAGAAATAAAAAAACTTCAAAAAGAAAATAAAATTTCTTTAATACCCTCTTTTTCAAATCTTAAATCACTATCTATTCCAATAAGTTATACTATTTTATTATCTTTTGTTTTTATACCGGTTATGGGTGGATGGATTTATTCTATGTCTAAAACTGCCCCTTCTGATGAAAGTAAAGAATCTATATCAAATGATCCTTATAAACTTATTAGTAAAGCATGGGAAATATTCTATAAAAACTTTCAAAAAGAAACTGCTGCCAACTTAGATGACTCAGAAGCCCCTAAAAAAGGAGGCGCTAATCCCGCTATATTTGTTTCTGAATTTGCCGATTATATGTGTCCTCATTGTAAATATGTTGGGGGTATGCTTAAAGAAGTTGTAAATAAACATGATGAAAATATATCTGTAGCTTACCGGCATTTTCCTCTTGATATGGAATGTAATCCTTCAATAAAAAGACAGCTTCATCAGGGCGCCTGCCAACTATCCTATGCTTCTGTATGCGCCCAAAAACAGGGAAAGTTTTGGGATATGCACGATTTAATTTACATAAAACAGGATGAATGGCTTAAAAAAGGCGTAAGAAAAGAAGACTTAAGTGACATGGCAAAAGCTATCAGATTAAATATGAATCAATTTGATGCCTGTATGGCCGGTGATGAACCTAAAAAGATTGTCTCAAAAGATATAACAGAAGCACTTAAATTAAATATTACAGGCACACCCGCTGTTTACATTAATGGCAAGAAAACTGCTATTCCTGTGGGATTTTTTCTTGAAGAGTTGGTAAAAGCTGAATTTTTAAGAAAAAAAGGGAAACCATCTTTACCCTAAATTCAATATGCCGCTTTATGAAATAAAAAAGGAGGCATTAAAACAAAAAATAAAAAATCAGGTTTTCAGATTTTTTCAAGATAATAAAAATCAAATTGATATCTACTTATGGGAAAATGAAAAATTTTTGCAGAACAAAAAATCAAAAATTGAAAAATTCCAAATTTCACATAAGAATCATATTTTTGAATGGATAGCAAAAAGCCGGTTAAAATACGCTTACGCCGCACAAGAAGATAATATTTTAGGAATAAAGAGAACATCTACTATGACAATGAAAAATAACTTTAACCAGATTGAATATAATTATCTTACAAATTATTTAAAAGAAGAGTCAAAAATAATTCATGAACTTAAATTTATTTACAGTATATTTTTAAAAAATAAACCAAACTTTAGTAATGATATTTAATTTAAACTGTAATGATAAAAATTAACACGCAAACGAAAATTTACGGTATTATAGGATACCCTCTGGGACATACTTTTTCACCCGTGATTCATAACACTGCTTTTCAAGCCGCGAATATTAACGCCGTATATTTAGCTTTTCCCATAAAAAATTTAATAAACCTTAAAGCCGCTATGAAAAAATTAAATATTCATGGTGTATCAGTTACTATTCCCCATAAAATTAAAGTTATGCGGCTTGTAGATAAAATAGATTCATTAGCGGTACAAATTGGTTCCGTAAATACTGTTTTATGGAACAAAGCAGGTTTATTAGAAGGATATAATACAGACGGCCTAGGAGCAGTTGAAGCCATTAAAGAAAAAATGGAAATAAAAGGTAAAAATGTTTTAATTATCGGTTCCGGAGGCTCGGCGCGGGCGATTGGTATTAGTTTATTAAAAGAAGCGCCCGCAAAAATTGGCATATTATCAAGAAATAATAAATCAGCGGTTCAATTAATAAAAAATCTTAGATTAATAAAAAAGTCTCCAAAGCTCGAATTTTACTTTTTCAATAACGATAAAACTCAAAATTTTAAATCAAAAGATCTAAAAAGATGGTCAACCACTGTTCTTTCAAACTCCAGTCAACTTAAAGAATTTGATCTTATTATAAATACTACTCCTATTGGCATGAAAGGATATACTTTTGAAAATCAAACTCCTTTAAATTCTGAATATTTATTTTCTCATCAAACCGTATTTGATATTGTTTATAATCCCAAAGAAACCCCCCTCATAAAATTATGTAAAAAGAAAAAAATTAATATCATCTACGGACATAAAATGCTGCTATATCAAGCGGCGCATCAATTTAAATTATTTACCGGGCAAACAGCTCCCCTTAAAGAAATGGAAAGCGCTTTACAAAAGGAACTATTAATAAAATGAAATATAAAAAAAAGAGTATAAGAAAAAAATATAAACCGAATAATTCTGAAAAAATAACTCCAAAATACAGTAAAATTGCTTTGATAGGTTTTCGAGGCGCCGGAAAGACAACTATTGCGAAACACCTTATGCGATATTGGAATTTGGAACTTATATCTTTAGATGACTATATTCAAAAAGAAAATTCATCTTCTATTGAATCTATAGTAAATCAAAATGGCTGGGAATATTTTAGAAAACTTGAAACAAACGCACTAAAAAAAATATCTGAAATAAACGGTCACGTTTTATTAGATACGGGGGGAGGTATTGTTGAAAATTCAGAGCATATGTCTTCTGATGAAAAAACAAATTTTCTTAAAACAAATTTTTTTACAATTTATTTATATATGAATGACGACAAACTGCTTTCACGAATACACACGTTAAAAAATAATAAGCAAAGACCTTCTTTAGAAAATTCACAAAATAATATAACTGATATTCTACGTAGAAGAAAACCACTATATCAAAAATCTGCTCATGCTATTGTTGATATTACAGATACAAGTCCAGATGAAGCCGCGAAAAGAATAGTAGAACTCTTAAAAGAATAAAACTATGGTGATAAATATGAAAAACATACTAATTATTTTTTTTATTTTAATAAGTCTTCCCGCGGCTGTTTATTCTCAAGATAATTTAAAACCTCAAGACCAAGAAGAAATAAATGAAAAACCAAATAAAGATAATACGACTATACCTGAAGGTTTAGAATTAAAGAAACCCATATCAGAAAAAGATTTAAAAAAGAAAAAAGAAAAAGGATATTTAATTCCTTTACCCCTTTATAGCTTAGATGTTGATAAAGGGTTTGGCTACGGACTAAGACTTGTATATTATAACAATGGCACACGTGACGATCCCTATTTTGCTTATACGCCATACCGCTACAGAATTTATGGTCAATTTTTTCAAACAACAAACGGATGGCAGTACCATCAATTACTATATGAAGCTCCCTATTTCATGGGTTCTTTATTTAGAATTAAATCTGCCTTTACCTTTGATAAAAATATCGCTGCTACATATTTTGGCACCGGCGAAAATACACTAAATACATTAACAGATCCATACGGAAATACTCACATAAAATATACAAGTTTTAAAGAAAAAATCAGAGAACTACAAGAAGAAACTAATACGGCATATTCAAAATATGTTCAGTACATAAAAGAAAAACCATCAATGAAAGTTTCTCTGGAACGGGATATCTACAAGGCTTTTACGAGAGGCTTTTTAGGTCTTGATATTGCTAACATATCTGTTACCGATTATACAGGAAAAAAAGTCTTAGCTTTTAAAGCAGACGGGACAGAAGAAAAAAACGCGATAATGGGTACAACTAAATTAAAAGAAGATTGTGATGCTAATATAATTAAAGGATGCAATGGCGGATGGAACAATGTTTTAAAATTTGGATTCGCTTACGACACAAGAGATTTTGAGCCTGACCCTAACAATGGATTATTTATAGATACTGTTTTTGAAATTTCAAATAAGCTTATTGGCTCTGAACATAACTATTTTCAATATACCTTTTCACCCCGCTTTTATTATTCACCTATTGAAAATATTGCCGATCTTGTTTTTACGGCAAGATATGTGTTTGCGTATATTTCAAAATCTGCTCCCTTTTACGCTTTAGATAATTACAGCTTTACTTCTGGCAGTAAAAGCGGCATGGGAGGTTATTCTACTTTAAGGGGATATACACAAAACAGATTCATAGGCAATATTCATTCTCTTTTAAATTTTGAAATCCGCTGGACAATGTTTGATATTGATATTTTAAACCAAAATTTTGCTTTCATTCTTGTTCCCTTTTTTGATACAGGAAGAATTTTTGACAATATATCGAATTTTAAATTCTCAGGATACAAATACGGCGAAGGTATTGGTTTAAGAACCGCATGGAACCAGTCTATGGTATCTTTTTTTGATGTTGGGTTTTCTCAAGAAGGCGTAAGCTATTCAATGAATTTCGAGCATATATTCTAAGAAAAATGTTATCTGAATTATACATTAAAGATTTTGCTTTAATTAAAGAAGTTCGAATTTCTTTTGGCAGCGGTTTAAATATTATTACCGGCGAAACAGGCGCGGGAAAATCTATAATTCTGGGCGCTTTAGGTTTGGTTTTAGGCAGCAAAGCCACAACCGATTTAATAAGAACAGGAGCCGCTAGATCTTTTGTTGAAGCTTCTTTTCAAATTGACCGCAAAGATAAATTTAATTTAATACATCAATTAATTAAAGAAAATAATTTAAGTATAGAAGACGATTTCATTGTCTTAAAAAGAGAAATTACTATAGAAGGCAGGGGCCGATGTTTTATAAATTCAAACCAAATTTCGATTTCTCTTCTTAAAGAAATTGGCAGATATCTTGTTGATATTCATGGTCAAAATGAACATCAAAATATATTAAAAACTTCGACACACCAGCAAATTTTAGACAGATATGCCTTTTTACAAAATCAAGTTTCACGGCTTCAAAAACTTCACAGTGAAAGAAAAATATTAAAACAAAAACTTACCAGTGTTTCGTTATCTGAAGAAGAGAAAAACAGAAGGCTAGAAATTTTAATGTATGAAATTAAAGAAATTGAAAACGCTAAATTAAATGATAATGAAGAAATTGATAAATTAACAGCCGAAGAAAAAACTTTATCTCATGCCGAAACTATACTAAAAGATTTATCTGAAATTCATAATGAACTTCAAAGAGGCGATCATAACATATTATCAAGGCTTTCTTTAGTCGAAAAATTGCTTGAAAAAAACAGCCAATTTGACCCAGAATTATCTGACACCTTAAATTCATTTAGAGAATCTTATTTTCTATTAGAAGACGTATCCAGTGAAATAAGGCACAAAGCAGACTCTATAATGATCGATCCCGAGCAGCTCTCTATTGCAAGAGAAAGATTAGACATTCTTCATAACCTTACAAGAAAATACGGTAAAACTATTTCAAACGTAAAAGATTATCTTGAAAAAGCGAAAAGAGAGCATGAAGGTATTGAACTTTCTTCAGAAGAAGAACAAAAAATAAGAAATCAATTAAAAGAAATTGAAAATGAAATGATTAAACTTGCCGAAGAGGTTTCTATCGCACGCAGAAAAGCCGCGACAAGTCTTGAAGAAAAAGTACAAAAAGAACTCTCGTATTTAGGTATGGAAGACACCCGCCTTCGAATCTCCATAAAATGGGAGTTTGGCGAATTTGGAATTTATGTTCACGAAAAAAATCTGGAAAAAAAATATATAATTCATCCAACCGGACTTGATATTATTGAAATTTTAATTGCCTCGGGAGAAAATGAAATGCTTCGTCCGCTTCGAAAAATTGCTTCGGGGGGAGAAATGAGCCGAATTATGCTCGCTATTAAAAAAATAATTATAGATTCAGACCCTGTTTTTTGCATGTTTTTTGATGAAGTAGACGCCGGCGTGGGAGGTAGAATCGCAGAATCCGTAGGAAACAAATTAGCCTCTTTGGCCCAAAATTCTCAGGTTATAGTTATTACACATCTGCATCAAATAGCCGGATTAAATATATCTGATACGCGACATTTTAAAGTTTCAAAAGATTCTGAGTATGGTACAAGAATTACTAGATTAAATAAAAAACAAAGAATTCAAGAAATTGCCCGCATGATTGGAGGTTCCGAAATTACCGATTCAGCTATTCAACACGCGAGAACTCTTCTTAAATATTAATATGGTAAAAGAAACTTATTTCTTACCTGAAAATTTTATTATTTGGTTATTATTTATTTTATTTTGCGCCGTTTTTTATAAAAACTTTTTTCATTTAAAAATATGGGCCCGATTTTTGCCTCTTTTAATTGCTATTGTATTACTAAATTTACATATAAAAATTCAAAAGAATCTTGTTAATGATAAACATTCATTATATATAGATATGAGTTATTCAAACATTTTTACTGATTTTTCATTTAAAAAAAAACTTATCGAAGACTTAAAGAAAGAGTTTAATATTACAGATGATAATATTTTTGACTTTAAAAAACAGAAATTAAATGCACAAATCTGGAATTTTGAAAAAAGTTATCTTGAAAATTTGAGTTTTGAGTACTTGCATCCTCCTGAAAAAAATGGAATATTTATAACTGATGTATCATTACCCATCGAAAATAACAAAGAATTTACAATAAAACTTCCCTTCACAAAAAATATTGAAGGCATATTTGATTCTAAAATACCTCCCGCATGCGTATTAGGAGATACATGTTCATTAAAATTTTTAATTCAATCAAAACAACAAGCTGTTTTAGAATTAATAACATTCAATGACAAAGTGCTAAAAATAAATATTAAAGCCAATTTTTCAGGCTGGGTTAATTTTGATATTCCTATACCTTCAAATATATCACCACAAAATATTATTTTTAAAGCAAACTTAATAAGTTCAAATTCTTTTGAAAACAAATATAAATCAATAACCGGATTATTATCTTTACAAAAAGGCGTTCCCCTTGGGTATTTTTATTCTAAAAATCTTAATATACTTACATGGCGCCTTTCACATGTACTTGAAAAAAATATTTTTTGGAATATAAATTCAGATACAAATTTAAGAACATTGAAATCTAAGAATTTTGATTTTTTAATTTTTTTAAACGAATTCAATAATTTTAAAACAGAAAAACCGACGCTTACAATAATGACTAACCAAAGGCCCGACAAACTTGAAAATAATAAAACTCTTATTTTTGAAAATTTTTATAAAAACGAAAATCATTATACTTTTTTTTGGCATATCCCTCCTATTCAAAATGAAATTTTTATTCCTGTATTAGAACTCGAGAAAGCTATACAAATTTTCGCTAAAAGTTTAAAAGCTGTATCTCCTTTTTTTTCAGGCGGTCTTGCAGAAATTCAAAAACCCCTTTACTTGCAAAAAAAAATTGAAAACAATCTTAATTTATATTTTAACTCTTTTGTCATCTTAAAAGAATTTGACCCGCTTTCAAATCGCGATTTTTTTATGTTGCCTTTTTACGGTACCTACTCATTCAATAAATTTTCTTTTGAATCTGAAATGCAGCAAGAAGAACGGATATCTGTTTACAATGCTTCTCATGAAGCAGAAAATATAAACTCAGTATCTGATATTATCTCAAACTTAAAAAAGATTCTTTATGATAAAAAAGAAAAAAAAGTTATCCCAGAGTTTGTTGATACTATTTATTCTTTTGGTTTTTTACAGCCTGAAAGTAAAAATAATACTTTCGCAGAATATATTTTTATAATCTCTTTTATTTTATTTATTTGTGCCTACTGGTATTTACCGGTATTAAAAAAATAATATTACTTTAAATATTGAATCTTACAGTTTTTGGCTAAAAAGGGAAGAAATCTTGAATATCTGTTTTTTTCTTCCCACGCTAAAAACTCTAAAGATTTTTTAGCTCTGGTTACACCAACATAAAGAAGCCTTGTTTCTTCATCTTTGTCACCCCAGCGGTGCGGCATAATATTTTCAGAAATGCCAAAAAGCAATACTTTTTCAAACTCAAGACCTTTTGAAGCATGCATTGTTAAAATTTGATCGCCGGGTAAAATTAAAGGCGTAAGTTTTCTTTTTATAAAATTTGTTCTTACTAGTATAGTTACCGGATGCAGATTGTTTTTTTTCATACGAAATTCATTATATTTTATTAAAGCTTCATGATAACTTTCATATTTTGAATTAATAAATAAAACCGGTTTTTTGTCAGACGAAATACCCGCCTTTAATTTTTTTTTAATAAATTTATCAGATAATTTGATTACTTTGTTGCCAAGTTGAACAATTTTTTTTTGACTTCTAAAATTCTTAGTTAAAAACACTCTTTGAGAATTGGGAACGTATTTTTGAAAATTTAAAGATAACCCTACGTCACCTCCCCTGAATTTATAAATTGCCTGCCAGTCATCACCAACAACAAATAATTTTTCATATCGAAGCGAATTAATAAATAAAAACTGAAAATAAGAAACATCCTGAAACTCATCTAAAAAAACCACCTTATAATTATGCGTTAGTATTTTCTTTTCAAGCATTTCTTTTGCTTTTATAATTAAATCATCATAATCTATAACTGCGAGTTTTTCTTTTTCTTTATTATAATTTATTACAAGTTTTTCTTTTTCTTCTACTGATAATATATTATCAATACCAACAAGATCAACAGGAATATGAGAATATTGTGGATACATTTTTTTCATTAAATTATTCAAAAGAGTTTTTGAGTTTTTGTTAATAACAGACTTCATACCTGCTTTACTTAAAAGCTGGTAAGCCAAAGAATGCATGGTACCCGCAAAGCCTACTTCAATTCCCTTGTTAAAGAGTCGTTCTTTTAGTTCATTGGCGGCTTTTTTTGTAAAAGTTACTATACATATTTCTTCACCCCTGCAAAATTTCTGTGAACAGTTTAAAACAGCTTCAATTAAGGTATAGGTTTTTCCTGAACCCGCGCCTGCTACAACCTGTAAAACAGGTTTTTCATTTTCCCATAAATATCTAGAGGCTATATTTTGTTCTTTGGTCATGTATTTTTATTTTGTATATTATATTAAAATAAATTAGCTTCAGGCAGAGCGCCTGAGGTCTATCCAATAATGTGTACGTGAGATAAGTAATTCAAAATCAATTGGTTTTTGAATAAAATCATCCATCCCCGCGTCAAAACATTTTTGTTTTTCACTTTCTTCTGTGCTTGCTGTAACCGCTATTATAGGAATATTTTTTATTTGAGAATTTATTTTACGAATATTTTTAGCTGTATCAAATCCATCCATAACAGGCATTTCGCAGTCTAATAAAACAATATCAAATTCATAATTTTTTAATAAAGTTAACGCCTCTTTACCGTTATTAGCTATCTTTACCCGAAAATTATTCTTTTTTAAATACTGCTTTATAATTACCTGATTAACAGAATTATCTTCAACTACCAATACTTTATATTTTTTATCTAATTTTAATTTTTTCTCATTGTTAACGCTTGTTTTATTTTCATACTTCTCATTAATTTTTCTCTTATCATACGATGTAATATTAAAAAGAGAGGTAAATGTAAAAATAGAACCTTTTTTTTCTTTGCTATCAACCTTTATACTACCACCCATAAGTGCAATGAGTTCTTTTGAAATTGAAAGTCCGAGTCCTGTACCTCCAAATTTTCTTGTTGTCGATTCATCTAACTGAGTAAAAGATTTAAATAGCTTTTCAACCTTATCTTCTGGAATTCCTATACCGGTATCTTTTATTTCAAACTGCAGCAGAATTTTTTTATCAATAGTTTCAAGTAACTTTACGGTTATAAATATGCCTCCTTTCATTGTGAATTTTATACCGTTACTAATCAAGTTTCTTAAAATTTGTGACAAACGGTAAGGATCGCCAATTAAAAATTCAGGAACAGTTAAATCGGGAATATATTTTATTTCTAATTCTTTTCTCGCGGCTTCAAACTGAAAAGTCTCAATAAGTTCTACAATTAAGTTATCAAGGTTAAATTCGGTTTTTTCTAGTTCCATTTTTTCTTTTTCTATTTTTGTAAAATCAAGAATATCATTTATTAAAAAAAGAAGAGATTTTGAGGAATGTTTAATTATATCGGTTATTTTCTTTTGAAAATTACTCAATTTATCTTTTTCAAGTAAATCAATACCGCCAATTATACTATTTAAAGGAGTTCTCATCTCATGACTCATTGTAGACAAGAATCTGCTTTTCGCAAAATTTGCTTTTTGTGCCTCATTTGATAAGAATTCAGCTTCTGCTTTTCTCTTTTTTAAGGGATTAATTATATAAAAATTTATTAAAAAGAAAAGAATAATTATAAGAACGATAAGAAATGCTAATAATATTATTAAATTATAACTTAATATTGTTAAATTTAAACTACTTTCTTTTTGTATTAAATTAGAAACTATATCAAAAGAACCTAAAAGCTTATCACTATTTAATCTGATTTTTTCTATTAGAATCTCTGCTTTTTTATTGTCTTTAATATCATAACAAGTAACACATAAATTTTTTAATTTTTCCCATTCACTTTCAATTTGGTTATAATTATCTATATATTTAAAATTTTCATATTTAGATAAATCTTCATAACCAGCACCAATACGAATTTTACCATTTTGAGTAATTGCTTTATGATTTTCTTCGTAAAAATTTTTTATCTCTTCGGCATTGGCCACAGAACGATAAAAACCCTGCTCATTATTTAATATTTTTTGAGAGAGAGCCATTATAATTTCTTTTGAATATTTTTGCGAAAGCATCCGCTGGCGTCCTGAAACATGTATTAACAATGAGTCATAACGCATTCTATTCATATTTCTATTTATTAAATAAAATGATAATAATGAAATAATTACAAGAAGAGATAAATGAACTGTTAATTTTATCTTAAGATTTTTTTCACTAAACAAATGATTTTTTATATTTTGTATCATGCTAATATATAATCGGTATTAAAATAATATTTATTGTATAAACTATTATTTTCTTAACTAAGATAAAATAAATGATTATTTTGTAAATACATATTTACAACTATATGCAATTTCAACATCATATATTTCTCTCATAAGCCAAAATTTACATTCTTTTTCTGCGCTTTGACAGTGAATGTGCATTGGCTCATTTCCCTCATTGTAAGCGATCTTATGCGCAGTGCCGAGCACTCTAACTGTAAAAATTAATTCTTTGCGGCACACGAGGCAAGTTATTCACTTTCTTCTCGGTTGTAAACACTCCCTTCTTCATTTGCGTTTATCCATTCAATCCGTAAAATCTGCGTCCCATTCTTCTCTACGCCGCCAAGACAATACTAAAATACCTTTTACTCTCTTTCATAAAATTATCAGCTCTCTTTTTACTCAACCGGCGAAGCTTCTCAACTACTTGCCCCGTTACGCCAGTAGGCAAAGCCATGCAGCGTCGAAGGGAAATAAAACATGCCTTCTTGTCTTCAAGGTAAGTATGTTTTAAATAAGATTCGACAACAGTATAACGGCCTTCTTTAAGAGCGGTGATTAATTCTGCGGGTGTGAGCATTGTTGTTTTATGAAGTTTTAAGGGTGATGTAATAAATCACCCTTGCGAGCCAATTAATATTGGATAATATAAATTATTTATGTATATCATAAATACTAACTCTCAAATCTTTCCGTTTTGAGTCATATCTGTACCATTTTAATCTTTTATCAAATAAATCAACTTTAAATACATCATCCCATTTTGTAGGTGCAAATTCGTATACATACTCATTTTTTACATTACCTTCAACCTCTGGAAAAATCACAAATCCCGGCCAAGACCAAGAAAAATCAAAGTCACCACAATTTATTTTTATTTCACCAAATTGGAATGCAAGTCTACCTATGCCGCGTAATGGATATTGTATAAGTTTATTTCTTTTCTTTTTTATATTACTTTCCGAAATGGATTTATCCTTATCAAAAACCTGATAACTCTCATATTCAGCATAAAATGTTGTTTTATCATAAGACGATTCATTGCTTTTCTTAAAAATGGTAAATTTAATGGCACAATATCTATCTTTATGTCTAATCAATATTATCTTTTCTACGGGCATACCTATGCAATTAGGAGCAATATGAACAATTGAGTTTTCTTGCGAATTTATAGTTTTCAAGTTCGGGTTGGAGCATACTATTGATATAAAAATTAATAGAAAAAATATTTTATTCATAATTTCTCTATATTTTAACAGCTCTATATATTATCCTATTTATTTCCCGATATCTTAAAAAATAGAGCCGATCTAATCCAGAAAACCGCCCCCCATAGGCTGGTTAGTCGAATCCATTTCTATAGTATCTGGCATTCTCGATATTACATCTTTAGTATTATCGTAAGCCTTTCCAATAGTACTAGCAGTAGGAACAATATCTTCAAAAATATGTTTTACAGTTTTCAAGTCGAAGCCAAAACCTTCCCATAGGTTGCCACCATGGGCTGGTGTTGCCTTATCTTGTGCGGCATGTACTGCACCACCATAATCATCTTTTATAAGACCGCTTGATATATAATCATCTGTAGACTGAAGTGCCTCTTCGATGGTTTGTGGTCGACCCTTTTGTGGACTATCAGCAGGATAATAATCACCCATCGCATGTGCTCTTGTAAAAGAGATATTAGTACCCTGGGTACCTTCTCTAAAATCAGCAGCTGCCGATTCATATGCCAATTCTAAACTTTTCCAAAAACCTAAGCCACTATCAAGACCAGCAACAAATGAAATAGCAAAATGCCATGGAAATGCCAATCTGCCATCTGGATCAACAAATTTTACCGGATTGTTTAAAGAATAATTATAAACATTATTATTCTTCGTATTGTAAACCCCACCCATACCTTTCAATTGTTTATATGGGTCTAATGCTTCTTCAGGAAAGAAAAGCTACTTACCCGTCGGCAAGTACTCCGGTAACGCCGGATCAGTACTCAGCCAAACGGATATCTTAGGATCATAATACCTTGCTCCAAAATACATGTACCCCGTTTCTTCGTCTAATTCTTTGCCTGTGAACTTAAATCACAGAAGGTCATGTTCTTCGCTGTGGCCCTCTTCCATTGTGAACGGATTCACAGGTACCGCGCCCCGTCACAGGAGGTGACATTAGCGCGGTGAAACCAGATTTCTCCAAAGGGGAACTCTATGCGACTTTCTGAAAAATTAGAAAAATCGTCTAAGGCCCCTTTTTCAGCTAAAGAAAAAAGGTTAATATACTTCATCGTGGGTGCCTATATCAACTAAAACAGCAATAGTTCTGTTTTCTTTAAAAACAAAAATCAACCTATGATCATAAGTAATACTTAAAGACCAGTAATCTTTCATATTACCAGTTAAAGGATGGGTTTTTAATTTCGGATTAAAAGGCTCTTGGACAAACAAATCAAGACGTTCTTCAAAGGTGTTTATTAATTCGGGGTATTTTTTGGTCCACTTCTTAAATATTTTTTCAAATCTGGTATTCCAATCTATATTAATCATTTAAAACTTTCATTAAATCTTTAACGGAACCTCTTTTAGATTTCCCAGTCTCATAGTCCTTTATCGCCTCTTTGCCGCGATCTAGTATCTGCGCGCGTCGTGCCTCAATAAACATCTTATCAAAAATTTCTTTTACATATTCTTTATCTTCAAAAGAAAGCTCGTCTAAATCGTGAATAACTTTATCAATTGTAACTGCCATAACTTTTTCCTTTCAATAAATAAGATATATTATTATTAGCCTGTCAACATTTTATTTTATTTTTTAAGCCCAAAGGATGCGTTTTTGTATGTATTTCTTTAAGTCTCGGGATGCTTAAAACACGCACCCACTATATCAAGCAGCTTCAGAAAAATTATAATTTGGACCATAAGCGGTATTATTCTGCCACATTGAAAATATAATTTTTACCCGTTTGTTAGATAAGACACGTATTGCTCACAATATAGTTTTGCACCCCCACGGCTTTTTTATATACAAGAATTATTTTGGGTTTTTTGATTTCTAATCTGGATATTATTATATTATATATGAAAATGTTTTTTTCAATTTATCGAAATATTTATTTTTTTTTTATTTTACTGCTTCTTATAAGCTGTAAAATTATACCAAACGAATTAAATACTATGAAATTAAAACGAGAAAAAATGGTAAAAACTCAAATTGAGGCAAGGGGAATTACCAATAAATCAATTATTGAAGCTATGATAAAAATTGAACGGCATAAGTTTGTGCCAGAAGAATATTATAAATTTGCCTATGATGACGGCCCGCTGCCAATAGGATATGAACAAACTATATCACAACCCTATATTGTCGCATACATGACCAATGAATTATATCCTAAAAAAGATGATAAAGCGCTTGAAATAGGTACAGGTTCCGGATATCAGGCTGCTGTTTTATCTGTTTTAGTTAAAGATGTTTATTCTATTGAAATTGTAAATTCTCTTTGTGAAAAAACGAAAGAAATGCTAGAAAAAGAAAAATACAATAATATTCATGTACAATGCGGCGATGGATACAAGGGCTGGCCAGAGAAAGCTCCTTTCGATTTAATTATAATTACGGCGGCCCCGCCTGAAATTCCTAAGCCGCTTATAAACCAGCTGGCAAAAGGCGGTAGAATGATTGTTCCCGTTGGCGAATTTTACCAGGAACTTATTTTAATTAAAAAAGATAGTAAAGGCAATATTGAAAAAGAAAGATTAATTCCCGTTCGTTTTGTACCTATGACAGGTGAAGCCCAGAAAAGAAAAATTCATGACTAAATATTGAATAACATTAGCAAATAATTTTAAGTTGCCCGTTTGTTCATAAATTGATAATAGGAAAATAGTAAAATACGTAGAAATGAAAAAAGATATTCCTCTTTCAGTTATTATTATTACAAAAAATGAAGAAATAAATATTAAACGCTGTCTTGAATCAGTAAAATGGGCCAATGAAATTATAGTAATAGATTCACATAGTACCGATAAAACGGTGTCTATTTGTAAAAATTTTACCACAAAGGTATACTCTAAAAACTGGCCAGGTTTTGGCATTCAAAAAAATCGAGCGCTTTCGTTATGCACAAATGACTGGATACTCTCCATTGATGCTGATGAAGTTATACCAAAACCTCTTCAAGAAGAAATTATTAATGTAATATCAAAAAATAATTCTTACGATGGATATTACATTCGTCGCATATCTAATTATTGCGGAAAATTTTTAAAATACGGCGATTGGAAAAAAGACTATATTATTCGTTTGTTTAAACGTAAAAAGGGGAAATTTTCAAACTCAAAAGTTCATGAAGAAGTATTAATTAATGGAAAAACAGCAAAATTAAAAGAAACTTTTTTACATTACGCATTTTCAGATATTGAAGAAGTCTTAGATACCTTAAATAGGTATACAACTATGGGAGCTATTCAAAAAGAAGGAAAATCATCAGGCATAATTAAGGCTGTCTCCCGGGCTTTTTGGACATTTTTCAGGGGGTATATTTTAAAAACAGGTTTTTTAGACGGCAAAGAAGGTTTTTTACTCGCTGTTTCAAATGCCGAAGGAACATACTATAAATATATAAAATTAATTTATATAAATAAAAAATAACTTATATGAGTAAAATAAAGACTTCTGTGATTATCACAACATATAATTGGCCGGCAGCACTTGAAGCAGTGTTAAAAGGATTTTCGGCCCAAACCGAAAAATCTTTTGAAGTAATTATAGCTGATGATGGTTCGACGGCAGAAACTGCTGAATGTATTAAAAGATTAAAACCAAATCTTCCTTTTAATTTAGAACATTCATGGCAAAAAGATGAGGGATTTAGGGCCGCAGCGGCCCGAAATAAAGCTGCCGCAATCTCTAATGGAAATTATTTAATATTCATAGACGGAGACTCTATACCTTTACCGTCTTTTGTTGAAAGACATATTTATTTTTCTAAAACGGGAAAATTTATCGCGGGAAATAGAATACTATTATCAGAAAAATTCTCAAGTATTATATTAAATCAAAATATTCCGGTACATCTATTTAAATTACGAGAATGGCTTTCTCTACGAATGCAAAGAAAAGTAAATAGAATAATGCCTTTTTTCTATTTAAAGAATTTTTATCTTAGAAATCTGCTAAAAAAAGAATGGAAAGGAGTAAGAACCTGTAACTTCTCATGCTGGAAGAATGATTTTTTTAATGTAAATGGCTTTGACGAAAAATTTGTCGGCTGGGGCAGAGAAGATTCTGATTTAGCAATACGATTAATTAATTCGGGAATATACCGAAAAGACGGTAGATTTGCTCTGCCAGTATTACATCTTTGGCACAAAGAATTTGATAGGGCAAATTTTGAAAAAAACGATAAATATTTATTAGAAGCAATTAAATCTAAAAAAATAAAAGCTGAAGAAGGGGTTAACCGTTATCTTTTATAAATAATACTTATTTTATAAGAGTTGTCATTTTATAAAGAGGCAGCATAATAGAGGCCATGATGCCTCCTACAACAAATCCCATAACTATAATCATAAGGGGCTCTATTGAGTTTGTCAGGCCCTTTACCGCGGTATCAATTTCATTATCCATAATATCCGAAACTTTAAGTAACAGTTCAGACATTCTATCAGTAGATTCTCCCGCGGCCATCATTCCTTTTACCATATCGGGTAGTATCTTAGAACCCCGAAGCGCGTTTTTTAACATATCGCCTTCTCGTATGGCCCGCTCTGCCTGCGTAAGCTCCTGCCTAAAAACTTCATTACCTGAAGCTGCCGCGACAATTTCAAGAGCAGAAAGAAGAGACACATTAGCTTCAAGCAAAACACCAAGATTACGCGCGAATCTACTTACCTGAATTTTAACAAGAAGCGTTCCAAAAAATGGAATTTTCATAACAAAACTATCCCATCTTTTTCTACCTTCCACAGTTTGCCTAAAACGGTGTATACCATACGCAGTGGCAGCAGATAAAGGCAGTATTAGCCACCACAACGCTCTGGCAATTTTTGAAAAGCCAAGCACTATCTTGGTAGGTAAAGGAAGTTCAGCTTTAAAATTAGAGAATATACTTTCAATTTGAGGCACTACAGATGTTAATAAAAAAATAACAACTACAATAGATAAAACAAACATAATAGCAGGATAAATTAGCGCGGTTATTGCCTTACTTTTTAATTCTTCGTTTTTTTCTTCAAGTTCAGAAAGCCGTAATAAAGTAGGTTCATAAGAGCCTGTTGCCTCGCCCACCTTTACCATATTTTCATAAACCGGCGGGAAGATATCTTTATGTGAAGCCAAAGATTCAGATAGAGATTGGCCCTGCACAATATTTTCTTTTATCTGCGCCAATATTTTCTTAAAATGCCTGTTTGTATTCTGTTCCCAAACATCATTCATGGCCTCATTTAATGGTATACCCGCGCCTAAAAGGGTTCCCAGCTGTCTGGCGAATAATCCAATTTCTTTTCGGGGAATTCTGTAAACAAGCTTGCTTAAAAAAGGAAAAAGCTCTCTATCTCTTATGGCAATGTCTTCTTTAAGCTCTTTTACATATAATCCCTGCTGGCGTAGTTTTTTCTGCGCCATTTGTGAATTAGGGGCATCAATGTGTCCCTCAATTGTTTTACCCCTGCTGTCAAAAGCTTTATAAACAAAAACAGCCATTTTATGTAACTCTTAACGCTTCTTCAAGACAGGTTTCTCCGTTTACAACTTTAGCAAGAGCAGCCTCTCTTAAAGTCATCATACCTGCGTCTATTGCCGCGGTTTTTAATTTATCAATACTTGCGTTATTTATAATAAGGTCGCGTATTTTATCGTCTATCATTAAAAGTTCATATATGCCTGTACGTCCTTTATATCCCGTATTCATACATTCACTGCATCCGCCCGCCTCAAAAATTACTATATTATTCTGGCTTTGTGATATTTTTTTACCATATTTATAACTATAACCTAATTTTTTCAGCTCGGTATTTTTTATGTGAGTTTTTTTCTTGCATGAGTTACACAAAAGACGCACAAGTCTTTGAGCCATAAACCCCCTGCAGGTAGCTGAAATTAAATAAGGTTCAATACTCATATCAAGAAGTCTACTTATTGCTGAAGGCGCATCATTTGTATGAAGGGTAGAAAATACCAAATGCCCGGTTAAGGCCGATTGCACCGCAACTCTGGCTGTTTCTTCATCACGAATTTCACCCACCATGATTATATCAGGGTCCTGTCTTAAAATGGATCTTAGACCCTCTGCAAAGGTAAGACCAATTTTAGGCTTAGCCTGAACCTGACCAATACCTGATATTTGATATTCTACAGGGTCTTCTACTGTAATTATATTTATATCTTCTTTATTAATTGTCTGCAAAGACGCATATAGGGTACTGGTTTTACCCGAACCGGTAGGTCCCGTAATTAAAATAATGCCGTTAGGGTTTTTTATTAATTTTTTAAAGTTATCTAAAACATTTTTTTCAAATCCTATTGTATTTAAATCAAAATTCATTTCTGTTTTATTTAAAAGTCTCATAACAAGTCTTTCACCAAACTGCGCCGGTAAAGTTGATACCCTGATATCTATATCTTTACCTCCAAAACGAATTTTTATGCGTCCATCCTGAGGAAGGCGGGTTTCAGCAATATTTAAATTTGACATAATTTTAATACGTGAAATAATTCCACTTTGAATTGATTTTGGCGGACTTAATACTTTATGAAGCATACCATCAACTCTGTATCTAACAAGAAGTTCTTTTTCCTGTGGTTCTATGTGTATGTCAGAGGCGCGCTGGTTTACCGCGTTTGATAATATAACATTAACCATTTTAATGATGGGGGCCTCATTAGCTAAATCAACAGAATCGCGTAAATCTTCTATTTCATCAAGAAACTCAAGGCCTTCTTCACCTTCCATTTGTCCAGAAGAGCCTTCTTTTTCTTCAAAAAAGTTATTAATAATACGTAATATTTCAGATTCTAACGCTAAAACAGGCGTTATTTTATAACCTAACCATAAAAGCCTTACCTCATCTAAAGGATGAAGAGAAAGCGGATCAGATAACGCTACTTTAATACTTGTTTTTTCTAAATAATAAGGAACAACTCTATGTTTTTGTAAAAGCTTTAACGATATTTTTTTCTTAATTTGATCTACGTTTTTTACTTCTAGCTTTTCAATAAATTCCATTTTATACTGAGAAGCTAAAGCTCTCATTAGATCTTCTTCAGATAATACGCCTTTTTTTATTAAAATTTGGCCAATGCGTACTTTTGATGCTGATTTTTTTTGTAAAGCTAAAGCTTTTTCAAGCTCTTCGGAATCAAGAACTCTGTTTTCAACAAGTATTTTTCCTATAGGTTTATGCATTGAAAACCTATTTTTTTTGGCTGTTTTTCTGACTTTCTATTGCCTGATTTGTTACCGCATCGGCAACTTTTCTACTGGTTAAAATATGAGGCGTTATAAATACAAGAAGATTTGTTCTTCTAAGTTCGGTACTGGTTCTTTTAAATAAGTATCCTAAAATAGGAATATCACCTAAAATTGGAATTTTTCTAATATTTTTCTGCTTATCAGTTGAGACTAAACCGCCAATAACTATTGTCTGCTCATCTTTAACTCGAACAACTGTTTTGATATCTCTTTTTTTAAAAGATGGATTTTGCGTAACATCGCCTGCAGGTGTCGATATGGCTTTTACCTCTTGAAATAAATCTAATGTTATTTCTTTATTTTGATTAATTTGCGGAGTAAATTTTAATTTTATGCCGACAGATCTGTAATCATATGAATAATTCGCGACAGCATCGGTTCCCGTACCGCCCGCGAGCCTTGTGCCGGTAACAATGGGCACATCTTCGCCCACGTTTATTTCTGCTTCCTGATTATCTAAAGTTAAAACCTGTGGCGCTGATAAAATAGCAAAGTTTTTTCTATTGATATTGGCGTTTAGTAAACCCCATATACTGGCGCCTGTTTTATTCAGAAAACCCAGTGAAAAACCTAAAAGCGTATTAAACGGGTTTAGTACAACATCTCCCCCTGTGCCTTCTGAAACGATGCCCCCTTCATAGGCTAAACCCGAATTAAACTGAGCAAAAGCCGGATCTGTCATCTGCCAGTCTATACCAAAAGAATTCGTAGCGTCAGCAGATACTTCTACTATCAGTACTTCTAATAAAACCTGATCTCTTTTTATATCTAATTTTTTTATTAATTTTTTAACAATGGCCCATTCTTCAGCTTCACCTATAAAAATAAGAGTATTTGATTCTTTATGAGAGATTATATCTATTTGTTTTGAATTTTGAGAACCCCCACCTTGCGGCACAGTAGGTCTTCTCGCGGGTACCGGCGGACGACCTCCCTTTTGAGGCGCTGTTTTTTGAGCTCCTGTTGCATCATTTTTTTCTTCTAATTCAGGAATTCTCATTTTTCGAAGAGTCGCTTCAATTTTATCAGCTTCCATATTTTCCATTCGATAAATATGAACAAAGCTAAACGGATCTTCTTCTTCATCTTTGGGCTTATCATACTCTTCAGGATCAATTTTTACAACTAAGTTTAATAACCTGTTTACCTCTAACGCTGAACCCAGTATTATCATCATTTCTAATTCGTCGTAATCAATTAACTGAGTTTCTGCTCCGGTTACTCTTTTTAAAAGCCCGGCTAATCTTGAAGGTTTACCGCTATAAACAGGCAAAATAGCAGTTACCACTTTATTATCTTTAAGCCAATCTTCGGGTAAAGGTTCTCTTCCAAAATGAATATCCTGCTCAATAGCAATAGCGTCTTTTAAAGGAACAATAGTCAATATCTCGCCGTCTTTAACAACGCCAAAACCTTTTAGGGCAAGTACGGCTGTCATATAATTATATGCCATATCTTTTGGAATTCTTTCAGGAGAAATTACCGTAATTTTACCTTTAAGTTTTTCATCAGCTATAATGTTTTTACCAATTAGGCCCGACATGGCCTTTAAAAAGTCCATGATATCTTTATCTCTAAAATCTGCCCTAAAGCTGTTTTTTTTAGTTAGTTTTTCTTTTTTGGCCCAAATCGCTGAGTTTAAAAAAATAGGCTCAACAACAGTAAGTAATAAAAATAAAGCTAATAGAATATGAAATCTTTTAAAATACATTATTTTATAATATTATAAGTTATACATTCCTTTATTTATTCTCATTTTATTGATTTTTTCCAATATTGATAATTAACACACCCAGACAAGTAGATTATCGGAGATATTCATTTTGCTCTTAAATATATTGATACTTTCGGAGAGAGGGGGATTTGAACCCCCGGTACATTGCTGTACACACGCTTTCCAAGCGTGCACATTAGACCACTCTGACATCTCTCCCATTAAAAATTACTTATTTATGATTAGCGAGTTTTTAATTTAAAGTCGCATTGTAAATAAAAAGACAATTACATATAAATTCCTGCCCAAATGGCTCATTTATATTAAACTAATAAAACATAAATCTTAGCGTATGATTTAACACGGTACCCACTAAAAAAGAAAAAGGTATTACAAATAAAAACATCCCCATCGCGGTAAATAGCCCTCTTTCTTTAATAATCATTAAGAAATTAGCGACACAGGGAATAAAAAGCGTAATTACAACCAAAGAAACAAGAGTTTGAAGATTATCCATTTTTCCTTCGGCATGAAGTTTTAAGAAGCCTGCTGCTCCGAAATCTCGCCTTAAAAACCCCATTACAAAACTAGAAGCAGACTCAGCAGGCAGTCCCAGACCATAAACGGTTAATGGCTTTAATAAATTATTAAATAAATTTAAAATTAAAAATTTATTAAATAAAAAAAGAATAAAAGAGCCTAATATAAATAAAGGGGCGGCTTCTTTTAAATACCATTTTGAACGCATATAAGTTTTTTTCAGTATATTTGAAAACTGGGGAATTCTAAGAGGAGGCAGTTCCATTAAAAATAGAGCCGGTTTGCCCTTTACAATTTTTGACGATAAGTAACCTACAAAGATAAGCGTAAAAATAATAATAAACACCCATGCTATCATATATATTTCAGGCAGTCCGGCGCCCAAAGCCATTAATACCCCCAGCTGAGCTGAACAGGGTACCCCAAGAGCAAGAAGAAGTGTTACTATTACTCTCTCTTTATGACTATTTAATATTCTCGTTGTCATAGTGGCCATTGTATCGCACCCTAAACCCAATACCATGGGAAGTACCGCTTTGCCGTTTAAACCCATAAATGAAAAAACAGAATTTAAAAGAACTCCCATCCGCGGAAAATACCCCGAATCTTCAAGAAAGCTAAAGGCAATAAAGAATGTAAAAACAATAGGAAGTATAATGGCTACTGCATAAGTTAATCCCATGGTAAGCATGCCAAATTCACCTATAAAAGCTTCGTTTATAATTTCAGGCAAAGATAAAAAATGAAAAACGTTAATAAAAAAAGGGTTTACATATTTAATGAAAATAATTTTTTCTAAAAAATCAACAGCATAGCCTGCTCCCAAAATTCCCACAAATTTATAAACCAGATATAAAACGCCTAATAGTATAAATAAGCCCGACAGGGGTCTTATGGTATATAAACCTAATTTAGTAAATTTAGGATTCGCGGATGGATTTATTTTCTGAAATACTCCACTCATGATTTCATTTACATTTTCAAACCATAACTTATGTATTTCTTTTATGAATCCATTTTTTTTTAATAAAAAATTCTCAACATCTTTTATTTTTTTATCTTCCATAAAACCAAGCACAGATTTATCAGTTTCTGCCAAAGAAATACCGGCTAAGAATGATATACCCTTTTTTTTAATAAATTCTGAATAATCAATAACTTCGGCATGAGAGATTAAATTATATTTTGAGGCGATAATTGGTTTAGCAGCATAATTAATGATTTTAGAAATTCCTTCTTTTTGCACGGCAACAGCAGGTATAACTGGTACTTTTGTTCGTCTTTCAAGTTCTTTTATATCAATTTTTATTCCCGAGGCCACAGCTTCATCCATCATATTTAAAACTATTATAAATGGGATTTCTGCATAAATAAGCTGACAGGCTATTACAAGGCCTCTTCTTAAATTTTTTGCGTCAATAACAAGAATTACTTCTGGCTTTTCTTTTCTTTCTATTTCATGTTTTAATAATATATCTCTGGTTACTCTTTCATCTTCACTTAAAGGAGCCAAAGAGTTTATACCCGGGGTATCAATAATTTTTACGTTTGTTTTTTGCAAACTGCCATTAAACAACTCCCCTTCGGTAATTTCTACCGTTGTACCGGGATAATTTGAAACAGCGGCATATTTTCTTGTTAACGCTGAAAATATTACCGATTTACCTACATTTGCGTTACCAACCAAATAAACTATTTTATTTTCTTTTTCCATTTATTGTTATTGAGAACCGTTCTCAATAACAATAATAAATTAATCGACATCCCGTCTATTATTTTTTGAAAATAGTAATTATTGTAGTAATGTATTATATATGGATGGAAATGGAATAATATACACGCGACCGCCAAAAATATGTTTGTGTAAAGATGTCTCTAGGCAAGATATAGAAAATTCCATTAAAAATGGGAATAGAACAATTAAAGCCCTAATTGAAGATACCAAAGCTTCAACAGGATGCGGTACCTGTTTACCCGAAGTTGAAAAAATCTTAAATGAAATATTAAACCATTAGAGCCGATACTAAACTTATAAATTATGAACTATCACTTATCACTATCCTTTTTATTTTTTATCATATTTTCTTTCAGTTATAGCTTATTTTCTCAAGAAGAAACTCTTCAAAATTATAATTCTAAATTGAACACAAATTTAGAAAATAATATTGAAAGATATAAAAAATATTCTATATCTGATATTAAGAAATCAACTAAAAATTCAAATGTTGATGAAGTGATATCATCATTAAATAATATTTTAAACGAATTTTATAAATCTGACCCATCGAAAAGAAAAATAAGAAGAGATTTAGATATTGAAACAGAAAGAGAATTTGATTACCCTGTTTCAAAAGAATGGAATAAAAATACGCAAAGATTATTTATTAATGAATTTTTATCTACCCCCGCTAAAAGAAAATTTATCAAAGAGGCCCCCAACATCTTTTTAGCTCATTATTATTTAGCAAAAGCATATCAACAAAAAGGTGAAATAAATTTAGCGGCGCGGCATTTTTTATCGGCCCTACAGTACCGCACATTAAAATTTTCTACGGAAGTTTTTTTAAATAAAGACAGGCTAGCTTTAATTGAGTCTGAAAAAAATGAAAAAAATACAGCTGAAGATTATCAGAAAAGAAAAGAAAACTTAATAAAAATGAATAAAGAAGAAAGAGAGCTTAAAGAAAATAATATTATTTTAGAAGATAAAATGTTACGCCAGTCTGCATCAGATATACGCGAAAGCTTAAATCAAATTGAAAATAACAAAAAAGCTCTAACTGATATAAAAACCAAAAAAAATGAAATCTTACTAAAAATTGAAGATTTAGACAAAACCTATAAAAACTTTGAAAAAGCATGGAATATTGAATCTGCTGAATTTTTGTATGAAGTAGCACATTTAACAAGAGAGATAGAAACTACATTAAAAGAAAAACACCGTTCTTTAGATGAAAGAATAATTTATAAAACAAATTTTAATTCAGGCTTCGTTCAAGATTTCAGCCCAAACAGAAACTTTACCGCTTATGCCGAAATTCTTAGTTTAGCGGCAAAGCTAAATCCTGAAAATCCCCGTTATTTTTATATTCTAGGCAATGAATATAAAACCTCAGAAAAAAATCACAAGGCTATTTATTCTTTTGAAAACGCGTTAAAAACCAATGAAACTACAGAAAACTCGTTAAAATTAACAGATACCGAAGTTTCAAAAATTATGAATACACTAGGCTCTTTATACTATCGTTTAAATAAATATGTTGAATCGGCTTATTATTATGAAAAAGCTCTTGAAAAGTCTTCTGAAAATCAAAAAGAAAATTTAATTTTTCTAACTGCTGAAATTCATACAGAAAAAACAGGAAACTTTGAAAGAGCCGAATTCTTGCTTCTTGAATATCAAAATATATTAAATAATAAAAATGAAGATTTCGTGTTAAACTCAGTTAACTTGTTAAAAACAAAAATTATAACATCGTCTCTTTTGTCGCAGGTTTATTTTAAAACAAGACAATACACAAAGATGTTAGAGGCACTAAAAAATTCTCAATCATTTCATGAACAAATTGAAAACATAATTATTAAAGAACGCGAAAAGCAAAATTTTTTATTTGAATTAGCTATGCAGGCGAAGATTCCCGTTTTAGAAGAAGACATAGAGCAAGAAGTACTTGAAAGATACTATAAAGCTAAAGAAGAATATGAAGATCAAAAACATTTAATAGCGGGTATTGAATCGATAAGAAACAGTCTTACTTTAAAAAAAATATACTTTACACTGGCAGAACATCAGGAAAAATCTCATGATATAAAGGGCGCTATTGAATCATATAAAAAAGCTGAACTCATGGGCATACTGCCTGACGAAGCAAGAAGGCATATAGTCAGGCTGCGTAATAAATATAATTTAAAGTGAAAAATAAAGATATTCAGGTTTTATTTTCAGATATTGACGGTACTTTAACTGACGGCAGAATTTATTATTCTTCTGAAGGAGAGTCTCTTAAAGTTTTTAATGTAAAAGATGGTATGGGAATTACGCTTTGGCAAAAAGAAGGCAAAATTTTTGGCGTATTAAGCGCGAGAGAAAGCGGCAGTGTTCTTTCGCGAATAAACGATCTATCAATAAAACATGCTGGTTTAGGTATAAAAAATAAGACAGAGTGGATGGATTACTGGCTTAAAGAAAATAATTTTACGTGGGATAACTTAGCTTATATTGGTGATGATATTAACGATATTGAACTAATGAAAAAATGTAAATTTTCGGCCTGCCCTTCTGATGCCGCAGCTGAAGTTAAAAAAATTGTTCATTATGAAGCCAAATCAGCCGGCGGGATGGGCGCGGTAAGAGAAATTATAGAGCTTTTATTAAATAAAGAAGAAGTTTAAAAATAACCCATAAATTCAAAGACCAGCATTCTAGAACTTTTTCTTTTCATACCTGTCATAAGATCAAACTCAACTGCCAAGCCTTCAAATATATTAAATCTTAAACCAAAGTTAAATAATATCTCTTTTGTTCTTTTTGCGTCAAAATAAATTCTCTCAATTTCAATCATAGGTACAAAATAACCAATGGGAAAATCAATGCCAATATACAATTCTGTATCTTTAGGAACAGATGCCGGCTGAATAGGCGTTCTAATTCCCGCGTGAATATGCTGTTCCTGTTCCATTGCAAAAACAGGTTTTGTAATGGATATGTGTGGCCCGTATACTATCTTGTTATTATTATCATAAGTACCGTTACTGTTTCTTCCCGTATAGAACGAATCGTATCCTGCCGCGATAAGAAGCGGATAATCTGCCCATCCATCTGTAAATTTTATTTTTGCTATAACACCAGGTATATTAAATTTTGCGTCGCCCGTACCAATTGCCCCTTCAACATTAAATGAAGCGCCTACATAAATAAATTCATTTAGACCTAAAACTGTTTTATTTAATATGCCACCGTTTTCATAACCCCAAAAACTTATATTATAAGTGGCACGGGGTAAAGTAATAGCCGTATGAGTATCAACAACATCAATATGCGGTATTATTGAAAAAGAAGGGGAATTTAGTCCGCTTATAAATAATAATATAACACATTTAAAATACAACCGTTTCATCTTCATATTTAATTTTTCGGCTATATTTAAAAAGTATTTAGTAAGTTTCTTGATAATTTATAGATATAAATAAATATATCCTTATAAATTTATGAATATCTTTTTATATCAAACAACTATTGAAAATGATATACAAATAAACTTTAATCATTTTAAGACTATATTTACTAGAAATTTTTTTGATTTATTTTTAGCTCCTGAACTTTTTTTAACAGGTTTTGATTATAAAAATATTAATACTCATTCTACTAAAAACGCTGAATATCTAAAAATAATTCAAGATTTATGCTTAAAATACAATAAAGCTTTTTGCGGCAGTTTTTTTTGGCATGAAAAGAATAAATATTTTAACCGTTCCTTTTTTATAAATAATAAGGGTAAAATAATTTCAACGTATGACAAAGTGCATTTAATTCCTGCTCTTAATGAAGATAAATATTTAACCGCTGGCAAAAAAGAAAAAACCCTTCTATATAACGATTTTTTAATAGGATTAAGCATCTGCTACGATTTAAGATTTCCTGAATTTTTTAGAAAATACGCGAAAAAAGAAACTCATTTAATAATTGTACAGGCAGAATGGCCCAAAGAAAGAATTGATCAAATGCTTATTTTAGCTAAATCAAGAGCGCTTGAAAATCAATGCTGGCTTTTATTAACAAACGCCGTAAATAATTGTGTTGAAATTGAAATGGGAGGTAATTCTATAGTGGTTAATCCGTATGGAAAGGTTGTTTTAAATTTAAAACAATCGATTTCAGGCAAATCTTTTAAAATCGCAAAAAAAGAGGTTCTGGAATTTAGAAATAATTTTAACGCTCTTTATTCTTTTTCTAGAAAATAAAATTCTTTTTTATGAATTCTAATATAAAAAATATTATCACTCAATGGCTAGACGCAAATAAAAATAATACAGATATAAATTTAATTGTCTTATGCCAAGACACTACAGATATAATAAGATATCGAATTTTTTTTCATGAAGAGCTAAATATATCTTCTTTGCTATCGGTTAATTTTTACACGATTAATATGTGGCTTAACAAAACTCTGCCTTTTTTAACAGAAATTCAAGAAAAAGTTTTAAATAATAGTTTTCTTGAAAAAATAATTATAAATAATATTTTAGAAAAAAAAAACTTAAAAATATCTTTAAATATATTTAAAGATATTTTTGAGTTAAGCGGTTTCAAAAATGAAATACACTCTCTTTGGACCAATTTTAACTGGTTAAATCCTTTTTTAAAAATAAATGAAAATACTTATTCAAAAAAAACACAAACACTTTTAAAATTATTTGAGATTATAAACGAAGAAATACAAAAATTAAATTATTTGCATCTGCCCTTATTTTTAACTAAAGCGTACAATTTAAATTATAAAATAAATTTTGAAGAAAACAAGAAACATGATGTATTATGGATATTACCTTTAGAAATGGGATATACTGAAAAGAAAAAATTAGAGTTTTTAAACTCTATATGCGAGCCTAGCTGGAATATTATATTAAATAATAATTTAACATCAGAAAATAACTTAAACAAATTTATTAGTTCTCTTGAAAAATATAAAGTTAATAAATTTATATTCGAATTAAACGAACATATAGGCTCTGCCTGCAGCATAGAAGATAATCTTAACTTAGTAAAATTTAATAAAGAGAAAAAAAAAGAAATAAAAATATGGAAATCTCAAACTTTTTACGCCGAAGCGCATTTAATTTCTGAAACTATAGCCTATTTAATTAACAATTCTGTTTCATTGTACGATATTCAAATTAGTTATGCCAATGACAATATTTTAGATTTTATAACTTATCATTTGAATAAAAAAAATATTCCCTATGATTTAAAAAATAATATCTCTACAAAAACTTTTGGATACAGCTTTTTCTTAAATATTCTCATAACGATATTTTGTATAAACACAAAATTAAAAAATAAAATAAATATAGAAAATATTCTTTATCTTATAAAATCACCTTTTTTTAATTTTAATTATTTAGAAAAATATCTTTATAAAAAGAATATAACTGTAGATAAAAAATATCTTGACCCTTTCTTATGGGAAGAAGTATTTTTAAAAAATAAAAATACTTCTGATATAACTTTACCATCACTAATTCAATATTTAAAGAACAAACAAAATACACATCTTGAGTTTTACTATTTTTCTTTATCAATAGAGTTATTAGCCAGCGAATTTGAAAAACTACCTAATGAAAACAAACCATCCGCTTATATTAATTTATTTAATAAAATCATATTAAAATATACAAAACGAGAAAAACATCTTACGGCAGAACTAATTAATAATTATAATGAAACAATTATTTCATTAAATAAAATATTTCAAAATCTTGCGTTCTTAGACACAATACATGAAAAAATCAGCAAACATGATTTTTTTTCTATTATGCGGGATGAGCTAGAAAAATTAAAAATAAAAAATAAAATCAACGAAAACGAACATGATAAATGGGGCATTGTAATAAGACATATCAATGATGGTATTCATTCAAATATTAAATTTTTATTTTTATGCGATTTAAATTTCTTATATAAATACAAACAAATTGAAACCGGATTAATTGACTTAGAAAATAAAAATTTAATAAATTTTTCTAAAATAAACAGAAAAGAAGAACAAAAAATACTTTCACAATATATAGAAAAAATTCCTAAAGCGGTTTTTTTCACCTTTTCATTAGAAGATAATAGTTTTCCTGATTGGGTAGTTTTTTTTATATTAAAAAAATATTTTAATATGGATAATAAATCTGAAAGTATTTCACTTTTACCTTTATATGAAAAACTACCTGATATTAAGGCTTCATGGGATTTACCGCTTCAACTTAAAAATGATATAAAGTCCAATTTTTCTATAAATTTCTTAATTGAAAATAATATGTCAACAGAGGATGAAATAAATAAAGAAATTAATTATAATTTATACAAAAATTTTTATCAAATAAAAACAAATGAAAACATTAAATACATTGAAAAATATTTTGGATTTATTTCTAATACATTAGATACAAAAAAGCTAATTAATAACTTATCGCCATCAGCTTTTGATATATTGCAAAATTGTCCCCAAAAATTCTGGTATAATAGGTTATTGAAAATTGAAAACTTAAATTTTAATAATTTATCATTATCTTTGCCCGCGAAAGAAAAAGGCAGTCTTTTTCATATGGCCTCACAGTATTTAATTAATGAAATTATGAAAATTAATAAGAATAAATCTTATCATACTTTTGCTGTTTCTCATTCAAAAAATCAAATAATAAGCTTATTAGAAGATGTATTTAAAAATACTGTATTAAAAATTAATTTTAACAGTAATAATATAAATAAAAACAATCTGCTTATAAAAAAAGACATTGAAAATCAGCATAACCTTTTTAAGAAATACTTTTTAAGCTTTTTCAATTTAGTTAAGCTTGAAAAACATCCGCTGTATGAATTTATACCTCTAGCTACTGAATATAAATTTGAAAACATTAAACTAGGTCCATTTTATTTTAAAGGTTCAATTGATAGAATAGATTTTAATGAAAGCTCAAATACATATATAATTATAGATTATAAAACAAGTAAGATTAAACCAGCCGCAAATCTAAATTTTTTAACTACTTTAAATGATATTCAATTAGCTGTATACATAAAAGCAGCGGCTGAAACTTTTATAAAAGAAGAAGCCATTAAAGGAAAAACCATATTTTCGGGAACTAATATTTATATTCAAAACAACTCTGTGAAAACGCTGGAAAACAATATTATATCAAATAAATATACTATTGAAAATATAACGCGAGAAAATTTTTTAGAAACAATAAAACCCCAGTTAAATATCATTAATAATATACTGGAAAAACACTACTTCTTTGCTGTACCGCATCGAAATAAAAATAAATCAAATGAAGAATTTATTTATCCCTGTAGAAATTGTGAATTTCAATTAATTTGTGACGGTATTCCTTTCGATAAAGCAATGCTAAGAATTAAAAATGATATAAATTTACACGATTATTTATTAAAAATTCATAATAAAAAATATTTATAATATTTGTTGAGCAATATATTCTTTTTTCGTCATAAAAATCATAAAAAGGAGGAAGAAAATGAAAACAACAATTAAATTAATAACATTTGTTATTGCTGGTTTATTTTTAACCCAGCTTTGGGCGCAAAGTTCAGCTAAAAATTTGAGAATGGAGTCTAACTCTCAAAAATCTATAGAGTTAGATGAAACTGAAGAAAATCTTGATGAGAAAATTCTAGAAATGAATAAATCACTTGGCAACTACCACAAACTTCAAGATGTTCCAATAAATTATACTCCGGCTCAAACAAAGTTTAATAAAGGTAAAGATTACATTGAAATTGAAAGCTATTCTTTTAATGGTAAATCTTACAACAAAAATAATATTGTGGGAATGACAACAAAAAAGATGAAACTTTTCTTTAACGGAAATACTTTAACTAAGGTAGAAACTTCTGTAATGCAAGAAGACTATGAAAAAAGAACAAAAACAGAAAATACTATCATTGATGTAACACCTTTGACAAAAGATTTATCTGATGTTGTAATAACAAATACGGTAAACAGCGGAAATCCATACAATCTTATAGTAAAAGACATGGAAAATACAGTTAGTAATCCTATGAGAATAGAATTTAAAAGAAACTTTTACTTGAAAAACTTAATGTATTTTGAAAAACTATTCCGCTATACTGAATCTTTTCAAGTTCAAAAAGATAAAAATAATGACGAGAAAATTATAAAAGAACTAACCGACTCAATATTCGATAAGTAAACTTATCAATATATAACTAAAAAAGCCGGTTTTAAACCGGCTTTTTTAGTTATATATTTTTTTCCTATAAAAGTTTTAGATTTATTATTAATTTCTATTTATATTACATTTTAATATCATGCACATACTTACATCTATTTATATATATATGTTCTTATATTGTGCTAATTATATATTATTGTATGTTGTATATATTACTTTTTAATATGACAATGTATATTTATTATATTTTTTTATTTCTATTGTTGCAAAGATATTTCTTTTTTCGTCAAAGATAATATAATATCAAAAAAGGAAGGACGAAAATGAAAACAACAATTAAAATATTAGCCTTTACTACGGCAGCGGCAACTTTTACGCAAGTTTGGCCGCAAGAAGCAAAAAACTGGAAAAGTTTGAGAACAAATTCTGAATCTCAAAAAGCGTTAGAATTAGATCAAACAGAAGATAACCTAGATGATAAGATTTTAGAAGTTAATAAATCATTAGGCAACTATCATAAACTTCAAGATGTACCGGTAAATTATACTCCGGCTCAAACAAAATTTACCAAAGGCAAAGATTATATTGAGATCGAGAGTTATTCTTTCATTGGAAGATCTTATAATAAATCTAATATCATTGGCATGAAAACGAAAAAAATGAAACTTTTTTATAATGGGGATAAATTAAGTAAGATAATTACTTCTGTAATGGAAGAAAATTATGAAAAAAGAACCAAAACAGAAAATACTGTTATTGATGAATCTCCTGCGACTAAAGATAATTTAGATATTAAGATCATTAATGTAAATAACGGCGGGGTACCATATGAGGTAAATCTAGGAAATATGGAAAATACTTTAAGTAACCCAATGAGAATAAAATTTAAAAGAGAATTTTATTTAAAAAACTTAGTATATTTTGACAAAATGTATCATTACACAGTTTCTTTTCAGCTTCATAAAGATAAGAAAAATGATGCGCAAATTATAAAAGATTTGAGCGAATCAGTATATGATAATTAATTTAAATAAATAAAATATACTATGAAAAGAAAGCCGGTTATATTGCCGGCTTTCTTTTTTTTTTTATAAATAAAATAATTCTTGTCTACAAAGAAGCAAAACAATCTAGTGAATTACAAATGAAAAATATTTCAAAATTTTTTCAGTTTAACCAATCACATAACTTAGAAAGTTTTTTTAATTTGATTAATGCTCTTAATATTGCAATATTTTCTATAAATAATAAACAGAAAATAATTAGTTTGAACAAAACAGCTGTCGAATTTTTTAATTTCAAATTAAATAAAAATTTCTTCGAAAAACCATGTTACAAGATAATTTATGGTTATGATTCTAAATGCGAATTTTGCCCCCATGATGGTACAAATGAAGATATAAAAAAACTTGCGCAAAGTAATTATCATTATTCAAATGAAATACTCATAGAAGAACCCGGTGAACCGGTAGGACTAATTAAATATTTTGAAATAAATATTTTCACCTCAAGAGTAAATAACGATGAATATTTATTAATTGAAAGCCTTAAAGATATTACTAAACACCGCGAAAAAGAAGAAGAAAGCGCTAGAAACTCAAAATTAATTGCTTTAGGAACCCTAATTCAAACTGTCGCGCATGAATTAACGAATCCTCTAACCGGAATGAGTTTAACCCTGCAAAGCATTGAAAAGAATCTTCAAAATAAAAAACTAGTTCCTGTAAATTTACTAGAAAAAAAAATACAATTATTAAAATCTGATATAGAAAACACGTCTCATATAGTTTCTGACATTAAAAGATTTAATCAAAAAGAAACGTATCTTTTAGAAAATATTTCTCTTTATTCTGTTGTTTCAGATACCATAAAAGAAATAAAGAGATTACACAAAAATGAACTTAAAATAATTTTTAAATGGAACCTTAAAAAGAATATTTTAATAAAAGGAAACCATCAAAAACTAAGACAAATATTTATAAACTTATTTCAAAATTGTATTGAAACTACGGCGCATTACAAAAAAACAGTATGGATAATCAGCCGAAAAATTTATGAACCAATTTTTTTTGAACACAAAAAAGATATAGAAAAACTTGAGATCCAATTTATTGATAATGGGGGAGGAATAAAACCTAATATTTTAAAAAGAATTTTTGACCCTTATTTTACGACTAAATCGAATAAAAGCGGCCATGGTCTTGGTTTATCACTGGTTCAAAAAATAATGGATGAACATAATGCGTCTATTGAAGCAGATTCGAGGGGAAAATATTCAAGATTTAAATTAATCTTCCCATTATAATTATGTTAATTGAAAATGAATTAAAAAAGCAAAAATATAAGATTCTATTAGTTGAAGACGCTGAATCTATATTATTAGCCATTAAAGATTATCTTAAGCCATACTTCATTGTAGACGCGGTAGAAAATATTAATCTGGCTTTTAATTTTTTAACAGAAAACGCTGACTATGATTTATTAATTTCTGATATTAATTTAGCTGAAGAATCTGCTTCAAAACTTGTCAAATACTGCAAACATAAATATCCAAATATTAAAATAGCGCTTATTACATCATATGATATTAATGATTATATTCAATTTATTAAAGACGAAGAGATTGATCAGGTGATTACAAAACATTCTCAGTTAAGTCTTCGCGATATATTTGTGATGGCCTACAAATCTATTACTAAAGATATTTTTGGTATAGAAAAATATTTTCATGATATAAAAGTTTACTTTCCTACCGAATTAAAAAGTACAATAATACCTAAGAATAAAGAAGTATTTAGTATTACAATTAAAAATCATGAAGATCGTGTATCATGGATAGATAGAATATGTAAAATAATAAAAGATGAAAAGAATATTCCTGAATCTTTAAGTAAACTTGTTCTTGATGAAATAACATTAAACGCAATGATAAGAGCCCCAAAACATAAAGATGGCACATATAAATACCAGCATATAATAGAAGATCAGGATAAATTAATTCCTAAGGAAGATGTAATTTTAGAACCTGAAGATTATTTTATATTACAGTATGGCTTCTATGATGACTGGATAATTATAGCCTGTCAAGATCCGCATGGAGCGTTAACTAAAAAAGAAATACTTTACCGTTTGCACAGGCACGCACATCTAAATCCTGAAACTCGCCTGCCTCATGGATTATCTGACAGCCATGGCAGAGGAATTTTTTTACTTAGAGAACACATGACTCATTTAATATTCAATATACAAAATAATAAAAAAACAGAGGTTCTCTGCTTTTATAATCCTGTACAGGTAATTCCCTATAAGAATATTTCAATATACGAAATATGAAATTTAATTCTACAAATAATTTAATCTGTTTAAAAAATCTTTCGTTTTCATACGGGAAAAAAAACATATTAAACGATATTAATATTAATATTTCACAAGGCCGTTTAATTAGTATTGTAGGCAAATCTGGTTCGGGTAAAAGCACTTTACTCTATCTTTTAGGCGGCTTTTTAAAACCCCAATCTGGCGAATATTTATTAAAAAATAAACCCGTATACAAAACAGGAGAAATAGGTTTAGGAAATTTTCGAAAAAATAATATAGGATTCGTGTTTCAAGATTTTAGGTTAATGCCGCATTTAACCGTTGAAGAAAATATATACTTTCCCTCTTATTTTACCGGTAAAAATATTAAAAAAGAAAGCGTAATTAATTTAATGAAAGAGATGAATATATATCACCGAAAAAAAGCGTTTCCAAAAGATATATCAGGAGGCGAGGCCCAAAGAACGGCTTTATGCAGGGCTCTTCTCTTAAAACCGCCAATTTTACTTTTAGACGAACCAACCGGTAACCTTGATGAAATAACAGAAAAAGAAATACTTTCAATTTTACTAAAATTAAGAAAACAAAATTATACTCTTATATGTATAACCCACAGTTCTGCGGTTAAAGAAAAATCTGATGTAATATATAAATTAGAAAATCAAAATCTTATTCAAATAAATAAAAAAGCAAAATTAAAATAATGAATCAATATTATAATAATATAATTTATTTTCTCAATTTTCTTAGAAAACAAATTTCTGTTTTTATTTTACTTTCGCGTAAACATATTGTTAAAAATATTCTATCATCATTCGGGCTTTTTTTAACTTTAATTATTTTAATATTTTCATTGGGATTAATAAGGCCCATAAAAAATCATATAGAGTCTAAACTTGAAGAAAGTCTGCCTTCTAAAGTAATTCGCCTTCAGGCGGAACAAAAAGAAGAAAAATCTTTAATTTTTTCTTTATTTGGGAATCCCCAAGGTGTAAATATGGGAATATCTACTAAAGAAATAAGAGAAATAAAAAAATGGGATCACGTTGAAAATGTTTTTTATACACAAATGTTTCAACAGCCCGCGATGGTAGCTGTAGAACATAACGCTTTACAAGGCATTGCTTTTCAAATGGATATGATATTTCAGGGAATTGACGAAACTCTTGTTAAATCTCATTTATTATGCATGAAAGATTTTAAACCCGACGCTAGAAAATTACCAAATGGAGGAACAATAAGTGTTATACCGGTAGTAGTACCAGAAAAATATGCTGAAATATTATATTCATACGGATTAATTATTCCGCGTATGCCTTTAATAAAAAAAGAAAATTTAATAGGTTTAGAACTTCCTGTGAAAATAGGCCGAAGCGTGGTCATGCGAAATGCAGAAGTAAAAGAAAATATTATCGCTAAAGTATGCGGTTTTATACCTGAAGATTATGTTACGGCTGCCGGCATTCCATTAGAATGGGTACAGTGGAAACACCAACAGTGGAAAATGACAAACGCAGTAAATTCTTACGATCAGGTATTTGTTAAAGTATCGCATCCTAAGTATATTGAAGAAATAAAAGAAAAAGCGTTAAAAATGAATTTAATTGCTCCTGTTAAAAAAGACGAATATAACATGCTATATAAAAAAATTGAGCAGTTTGATTATTTATTTATGGCTTTAAGTTTTATACTTCTTCTTATTACTCTTATCTCTTTATTTAATTCTTTTTCATTAATTGCCGCGACAAACAAATATGAATTTGGACTTTGCATGGTATTTGGCGCGTCGCCCTTTTTTATTTGGGTTATTATGTTTTTTGAAGGCGCCCTATGGGGATTTATTTACTCTTTTCTTTCATTTGAACTGGCTGAATTATTATATAATTATTTAAGAGAAATTTTCTTAAGCATCCCTTTAATATCAGAAGTCACCGCTAACCAGAAAGGGTTAATGATTAGCGCTTCTGAAAAAACATACCTGACCTTATCTGCCATTTTATTAGCCGGATTTTTTTCTTTTTTACCAGCAGTTTTACTTACTGCGAAAAAAACAATTTCTTTAATAAAAAAAGATTAAGATAAATATTCTTCGATTTCTTTTATTATAATTTTTCTAGCTTTTCTATAAGGAAGCTTTATTCTTAAGCCTGCGGCATTTTTATGCCCTCCGCCGCCGTATTTTTCGGCAATTTTTGCTACACTAACATTACCTACCGATCTTAAAGAGCATTTCATGTCGCCTTCGGCTGTTTCTGTAAATAAAGCGGCAATTTTTATTCCGCTTACCGATAAAAGTGAATTAATAACACCTTCTGTAGGAGAATCTCCCAGAGAAAGATTTTTGCTTGTTCTTCTTCTATACTGGCCTATCACGTATCCTAATTTTTTATTTATAATTAACTTACTAAAAATTCTTTTTTTTAATATAAGCCTGTCTATTGGATGAGCTTCAAAAATCATTCTATAGATTTCATCAGAATCTATTCCTGTCTGTAAAAGTTCACCGCCCGCTAAATGAGTTCTCAAAGATGTTTTTGAATAACGAAAGTTGCCACTATCTGCGACAATACCAGAATATAAAGCTAAAGCCGTTTTTTTATCAATTGGTATTTTTAAATAATGATATAAATCCCAAATTATTTCAGCAGTTGCTGAATAATCAGCGTCTATAAATAAATTTTTTTCAGGGGGAGTTAAATGGTGATCTATACTGGCCCATGAAAGTTTTAATTTTATAAAAAGATCTGCTACTTTATCTATTCTTTTTAATTCTGAACAATCTAGCACAAAAACAAAATAATCATTTATTTTATTATCCCATAAGCCCTGTTTTAATTCATGATCTGATAAAAATTGTATTTTTTTAGTACTATCAATAAAAGATAACAAATCAGGAGTTTTTTCATTATTTAAGATTATTACCTCTTTTTTTAACTTTTTAAGTAAAAAATATAACGCAATTTCACTGCCAAGACCATCAGGATCAGGACCAATATGCGTAGTAAGTAAAAATTTTTTATTTTTTTTAATTATAGCGGCGATTTTTGGCAAAATCACGTTTGAAGGTTGATATTTTGATAAAAGATTTATTGTTTTTTTATTAAAAATACTCATAAGTATAAATTTAATCTTATTTTATGAAGTGACACAAATAATTTAAATATTCGATTTTTAAATTGCGCATGATAAAAATATTTACTTTAATTTGTATTCAAAAACTTTTTCTAAAGGGTTAAAATAAAATACTATACAATAAGACAATGAATTTTTAATATTAAAAAAAATAATGAAGAACATAAAACAAATTCTTTTTGAATCTGAAAAAATATTAAAAGACAATCATATTGAAAAACCACGGCTAGAAAGCCAAATACTTTTAAGCCATATCTTAAAACTTGAAAAATACCAATTAATCACTAATGAAGAATATAATTTATCTTTCAAAGAAGAAAAATATTTTTTTAAATTAATAAAAAATAAAATAACAGGTATGCCAACGGCATATTTAATTCAAAAAAAAGAATTTTATTCAAATGATTTTTTCGTAAATAAAAATGTTTTAATACCCCGACCAGAAACAGAAGAACTTGTAGAATGGATAATTAATTCTGTAAATCATAAAATAAAATATAAACTTTTAGATATAGGTTCAGGTTCAGGATGTATTGGAATTACTCTGGGTTTATATTGCAACATTGAATATTTAGAGTTTTTAGATATCTGTAAAAAAGCTTTAAAAATATGTAAATTAAACGCAGATAAACTAATACCTTTAGATAAAGGTATTAAAATAAAATATAATAATAAAAATATTCTTAAATATAAAATAAACAATCCAAAGTTTAATATAATTGTATCAAACCCTCCCTATGTTACTGAAGAAGAATACACAACACTTACGCGCACCGTTAAAAAATTTGAACCTAAAAAAGCTCTTCTTATAAAAAAACCTGATGATTTTTATACTAAATTTTTTAATATTGTATATTTACTCTTAGAATCAAAAGGTCTATTTTTTTTAGAAACAAACCCGATTTTAATAAAAAATCAAATTAAAATATTAAAAAAAATAGGATTTTATGACATTAAAATAAAAAAGGATTTTTCAAACAAAGATAGATTTATTATGGCGATGGTTTAATTTTTAATTATGAAATAAAAGAAAACCTTTTCTCAAATTAGTCTGCCATTTGTTTACACTCATAATGGTCTCTTTTATTTTTTTGTTTTCATTAATAATAGTTTTAGCTTTTTCGGCGAGATTTGAATGGTATCTTAAATCGGCAATTTTAAATTCTGAAAGACCAGATTGTTTTATGCCTAATAATTCTCCCGGGCCTCTAATTTCAAGGTCTTTTTGAGCTAAATAGAAACCATCTTCAGATTCAAGCATTGCTTGAAGACGTCTTTCTGCTTCATCTGTAATTTTATTTGATTTTACCATAATACAAAAACTTTGATGTTCGGCGCGTCCTACCCTGCCTCTTAACTGGTGAAGTTGAGATAAACCGAATTTTTCTGCATTTCTTATAAGTATTACAACAGCGTTAGGCACGTCTACACCTACCTCAACTACAGTTGTAGAAACTATAATTTGTATTAAACCTTCTTTAAATTTTTGCATGGCTCTTTCTTTTTCTTCACTGCTTAATCGGCCGTGTAATATTCCCATTCGGTAACCTTTAAAAATATCTTTCTCTAAATATTCATAATCTGACATTAAAGAAGCCCATTCAGTATTTTCATTTTCATCAATTAAAGGATATACAATATAAGCCTGCCTTCCCTGATCTACGTATTTTTTTATGCCTTTATAAAGTTTATCAATATCTTTCTCATCGAATAAACGGGTATCTACGGGCTTTCTTCCCGCTGGTTTTTCATTTATAATAATTGGCTCTAAATCGCCATATATAGTCAAAGTTAAACTTCTGGGAATAGGTGTAGCGGTCATCGCTAAAAAATCAGTGTTTAATCCTTTTTTTCTTAAAGACTCTCTTTGTTCAACGCCAAATCGGTGCTGCTCATCAATAATTACGAAACCCAGGTTTAAGAATTCTACATCTTCCTGTATTAAACTGTGAGTTCCTATAATTAATAGAGTTTCGCCTCTTTTTAGTCTTTGTAGCTTAGCTTTTCTCTCTGAAGCTTTTTCTTTGCCAACTAATATATCCATAGGAAAAAATGGCATAAACGAAAGATAATTTAAAAAATTCTTATAATGTTGTTTTGCTAAAATTTCTGTTGGCGCCATTATTGCGGTTTGAATTTTATTTTCAGCATATTTTAAGGCAGAAAATAAAGCTACCAGTGTTTTACCGCTGCCAACATCTCCCTGAAGCAATGCTCCAAAAGGCCAATTATTTCTTGATAATTCATTTAATTTACTAATAGCTGATTTTTGATCTTTTGTTAATTCAAAAGGAAGTTTATTGGTCAGCTCTGATGTATATAAATCGTTGTTATTTTTTAAACTAAAAGATTTTTTTATTTCTTTTCTTTTTTCTTTAATTTCATCCATAAGCACACAAAAAACTAAAAGCTCATCAAACGCTAAACGCCTTTTCGCTGTTTCTAAATTTTCCCAAGATTTAGGAAAGTGCATATTTTTAACTGCTATTGAAATATCACATAAATTTAACTTTTGAATTATTTCTTCAGATAAATGATCGTATATATTATTAAAATATAATTTTATAATTGAATGTATCGATTGTCTTATAACTCTGCTGGTAATAAAATTGCTTTGCATAGTTTCTGTGATTTTATATATGGGAATTATTTTTCCTGTATGAACTAATTCATCTTCGGTTACTATTTCGAAGTCGGGGTGCGTCATAGAATATGTCCCTCTAAATATTTCTATTTTTCCAGAGAACGCGGCTTCTACACCATTTTTTAATACTCGTTGGTAATAAGAAAGCTTTTGAAAAAATACAGCTTCTATTAAGGTTCCTTCATATTCTAATACGACAGATAATCTTCGTCTTCTGCCGTATTTTATAATATTATTTTTTACGGCAGCAATAAACGTAATGACTTCCTGCGGATTTATTTTTCTTAAATCTAATTTTTTATTCCTATCAATATATTTTCTGGGAAAGTAAAAAAGCAAATCTCTAATATTTACAATTCCTTTTTTTTTAAAATAATTCAGCTGTTTTAAATTAAATAAATTTGTATCTGCCAAAGCTATCATATAACTTTATATATTTTATAATTAGAAATAGAATGAATTTTATAAATACAAAAAACGATTACGCATTAAATGTTGAAAGAATGGTTTCTATAGTACCTTTGTCTATATTAATTTTATCTGCAATTTCATCTGACGACCATCCCATCTTACCAAGTCTTATTACCATTTCTTTTTTATCACCTACGCCAAAATCTTTAGAGATGTGAACGCCATCACCATTATTTTTATCAACGGCAGTTATAAATTCTGCTAATTTTTTAACCTTATCTTCAGCATCCTGTTCAATTTGTTCAATGGCGTCAACACTAGCGCTCATATCTGATCTTAATTCTTCAAAGCGTTTTTTTAATATATCAATCTGGTTTTTTCTTTTATCTATATCTGAAATTAAATCTTCAATTTCTAAAAATTTATTTTTTACTTCTTCAATTTGTGACTCATGTTTTTCAAGAGATACAACCTGATCTTTTACCTTTTCAACTTCACTATTCATTTGATCAGCTTTTTTCTCAATACTACTAAATACTTCAGTTAGTTTATCAATTTGTTCCTGAAGTTTTTCTATACCCTGTTCTTGATTTTCAATAGTTGATACAGCTTTTTCTACCAGTTTGTGCTGTTCCATAAAGTTTTCTAAAACGTCATCTAGGCTTTGTTTTTGTCCATCTAAGGTCATATACACAGCACTAATTTCATTTAATTTATCTTTAATACCTTCTAAATTTTCACCTTTCTCTTCAACTTCATCTTTTAAGTTTAAGATTATCTGCAGTCGTTCTTCTAGTTTTTCTACCTTTTCTCTCTTTTGAGCCATAAGTGCAAGTTCAGAATCTAATTTAAACCTTAAATCTTTTAAACCTTCCACTTTAACAAAAAGCTCATCAATGCTCGCGTTTTTCTCTTTAACTGTATTTAGTTTTGAATCAAATTCTGTTATTAACTTTCTAATTGAGGCCGCGTTTTCTTGAGCTTTTTCGGCCACTGAAGATTCTTTTTTTAATTCTTTTAACATTGCTTGAAGTGACTGTATTTCATCACCCGTTTTTTGAGTTTCATCAATAATAGATGACATAACATCTCGTTGTCTCGATTGAAAATCTTCTAATGTTGAATCTAAGTCTTCTTTCATTGAAATTATTTTATTTATATTTTCTTTCGACTTATTATTAAATTCATCAAAATAAGAAGAAGATAAGGTATCCATTTCATTGGCGAATAAACCCAGCTGTTTTTCTGAAAGACTTTGTATTTCTACTATTTTTTTCTTTTTCTCATTTTCAAGCAGTTCTAATACTTTAGCATTCTCATTTTCGTAATCTTTTTTAAATTCCTGTACTTTAACTGAAAATTGTTTCAAGTCATTATAAATTTGCTTTTCTTTTTCCTGCAAATTTTGTTTAAATTGGCTTACAGCCTCTGCGATATTTTCTTTATTTTCTGATTCCCATTTTTCACTCATTTCATGCATCTTATCTAAACGGTTATCTACTTCAGAATTTAGTTTAACAATTATCTCTGAATTTTTCTTTTCTAGCTCGAGATATCCCTTATGCACATCATCCTGAGCGTCTTTAATATAATTTTCAAGTTTAAGCTCCCACTTTTCAGCTGTTTGTTCAAACATTTTATCTTTTTCATTTATCTTCTTTATAATTTCTTCTGCCTGTTCATTCCAGTCTTTAGTAATTCTATCCTGTGAATCTAATAAATTCTTTTCTATATTAGATATTTTTTCAAGCAGAATACCGGTTCGTTTTTCAAAATCAATACCAGATTTATCATATATATTTTTCATATCATCTTCAAGTGATGCAATTTGTTCCGTAATTTTTATAAACTGTTCGCTTACCTCAGATTCAAATTCATTTTTTATGGAATCAGAAGAAGTTTTTAGCTCTTTAATATATTTATCAAATTGTTTTCTGGCGTTATCTTCATAGGTTTCAATTTGATCCTGATAATCTTCAAGTTTTTCTTTAATTTGAACTTCTAATTTATCTATTTTATCTAATCTGCCTTCAAGGTTTTCAAAAACATCTTCTGAAGATTTAGATAACTTTTCAATTTGTTCAGAAAATAATTTCTTTGAGGCATTTTCAGATTCCTGAAGTTTTTTTACATATTCTGTGTATTTCTTATTAAATAAATCTTCAAAGTCATCAAACTTACTTAAATTCTTATTGAGTTCTTTTTTATAATCTCCCGATAAATTCACAAACTCTGAAGATTTCAATTTAAATTGTTCTTCTAGCTTTTTTTCAGCCTCTTTAATTTCTTCTTTTAGTTCTATGATATTGCTATTAAAAATATCTTCATAGTCTTCAAATTTTTCATACTTACTTTTTAACTCATTAAATATTTGTAACGTAGTTTTTTCAAGTTCATTATTATATTTTTCAAATTGCAATTTTGTATTTTCTTGTGCGCTATTTATCGATTCAAGATATTCTTCAAATTTTTCCTGCATGAGATTTTCAACTTCTTCAGACTGGTTAAGGTGGGTTTCTATTTCTCTTTTAAAATCTGCAGTGGAATTTTTTAATCCATTAACTAATTCATCTACTTCTTTTTTACCATGATCTTTAGATAAAACCAATTCTTTAACATATTGATTAAATTTTTCCTGAAGAAGTGATTGCGATTCATCCATTTCTTTCATACAAGAGAGTATATCTTCTTTAATTTCACTCGCAGACTCACTTAAATCTATATTATATTTAGATACTTCTTCTCTTATATCATCTTTTATATTTAACATCTCATTATGGAATTTTTCAAATTTTTCCTGCATAGATTTTTCAGAATCATCTGCATTTTTTATAAGATCAAGAATTTCTTCTTTCGCGTTATCAGTTACCATCTTAAAATCATCAGAATATTTTATTAATTCGTCACGAGTATTTTCTGCAGACTCATTAAGTTTTTGAGCGAACATATCAAATAATTCTTTAATTCCATTTTCAGATGAATCTATTTTTTCAAAGCGTAAATTCAACTGAGAAAGAAGCTCATCGTTTGAAATTTTCATATTTAGAATTTCTTTAGTCACATTGTTTTTTATTTCAACTTCAGAATTCTGCAATTTTTCGAGATACTCTTTAAAAAGATTTTCTGCTTCACTATTTAAATAATGAATTTTTTCTTCTATGGAATTGTATTTATCTATAAGGTTATCATGAATCTCTTCAATTTGTATTTTAATGCTCTGGTATTCATCTTTTATTGATTCTGTTTCGACATTTAAATCGGTTTGATAATTTTCAAGCAGATTTGCAGATTTTTCTTCAAGAAGATTGATACTTTTTTCAATTTCTTCAGTAATATATTTTATGCCGTTATTTATTTCTGATTTTAATTTTTCAGTTTCATTTACTATACTTTCATGACCTTTTTCTGTAATTTCAGATGTTTGATCATGAACTGTTGTTATAGCTTCTTTTAAAGCCGAGTTTATAAGATTCACTTTTTCTGCGGCTTCTGATTTTAACTGATTTATTTCATTTGTAATTTCATCAAGTTTAGTGTCAAAGACATTTACAGACTGCTCTTCTATTTGAGAAAGTGCTTTATCAAGAGCATTATCTATTTGAGAAAGACTTATTTCTGTCTCTGTTTTTAATTTATTAATTTCTTCAATGATATCTTCCCTGTTTGTTTTTGAAGCATGCTTTGATTTTTCTTCAATTTGAGATATCGCGCTCTCAAGAGAGGTCTCGATCTGCGCTATGTCGCCTTTTATTTCTGACTTTAATTTATTAGCCTGATCGAAAAACTCTGAGTAATTTTCGTTTAAAATTATACTAGACTCTTCTTTTATTTTTAAAGAAACATTTTTCATGGCAGTTTCAATTATTGATAAATGCTCATTAATTTCATCTTTTAATTTAATCTTTTCATTAGAAAATTCTTCTCGGCTTTCTTTAAGCAGTTCTTCTGCATTTTCTTGAATTTCAGATAAAACAGAAGAACTTAAAGATTTAATGTTCGATAGCATTTGAGCCATTTCATATTTAGCTTTGTCTGCCCTTTCAAAAAAGTTTTCATTATTGTCATTTATAATCTGATGTGACTTTTCTTCAATATTTACTATTGCTTCTTCTACAAGAGTCTCTGCCTTTCGCAGGCTTTCATTTATATCAGTTTTAACTTTTTCAATATGGTTTATAAATTCTTCGCTATTTTTATTTATTGTTTTTAATGTTTCTTTTTCAATATGAAAGGAAGCGTTTTGACTAATATTTTCAATATTAGCTATGGCCTTGTTAATTTCAGATTTCGCGCTGTTTACCCTATGAAAGAATTCATCATTGTTTAATTCAATTAATTCTGTAGATTTTTTGTTAACTGCAGAAACAGCATCTTCAGCAAAAGTTTCTATTGTGCTCATAACCTGTTTCATTTCAGCTTTGGCATTTTTTACATCTTTATTAAAGCTTTCACTATTCTCAAAAAACAAGCGTTGTGATTTTTCATTAATTTGCGCCAATGTGTTTTCTGCGGCAGATTGAATTTTTTCAATATTTGCCTCAATTTCAGAACTCAATATTTCATATTTGCTTTCTATCTCCCTTAGCCTTGAATCGGCTATTTGACCTGAGCGGGTATCAATTTTCTTAAAAGCATTTTCTATGGAAACTGAAACCTGAGACAATGCTTCTTGTTTAATTTCATAAATTTCTGAAACAATCTCACTGCTCTTTTCTTCAAAATGATTTATTTTTTGATGAAACTCTTCTTCCTGCTTTTTTGCCTGAACTTGCAGACTTTCACTGGCTTTATGGTAAAATTCTTCTAACTTATCTACATACTGTTGAACTTTTTGAACTTCTGTTCTTGTTGCTTTAATAATTTCGTCTTTTTTAGCCAATGCTTCTAAATCAAGACTTTGTATTTGATTTCTAATATTATCAGCTTCTTCTGATATATCTCCGAATAGGGCTTTTCTATGATTTTCCATTTCACTTCTAAACTCATTTATTTTTTTACCAATAGCTTCTTCTGTTTTGGCAGCTGTTGCTTTTATTTCTTCAAGTTTTTGTTCTTCTACTGAAAAATCATTTTGAATGGATTTTTTAATATCTTGAACCATTGATGGAATTTTACTTTGAAGAATTTCTTCATTGCGAGCGATATTCTCATCCATTTCATTAATTTGCGAATAATATGAACTTACTCTTTTTTCAAGCTCTTCTGTTAAATGCTTTGCGCTTTTTTTAAGAGAATTTTCAAGCTCTTTGTATTCATTTAATATTTGTTCAGATAAAAGGTCTTGTTTTTCAATCAGGGTTTCTCTTAGTTCTTTTTGATAATCTATAGTTTCAGAACTTATTTTTTCAAACTTTTTTTCCAATAATAGAGACATTTCTTCTGACTTATCTCTTAATGAACTTTGAAAAACCTGTACCATTCTAGAAGCATCTTCGTCTATTGATTTAATATGATCTTCAAGCCATTTCATTTTCTTATGATGCTGATCGACCCTGTCTAAAGACTCGTTAATAAATCTCAGCTGTTCTTTTACAGATCGAGTTGTATCTTCAAGAGATTTAAGTTCTTTATCCATGGCAAAAAGCTGGGAACGGCTGTTTTCAACCTGATGAATAGAATTTTGTACTGTTTCAATTTCTTGTTTAATTTTATCGAGATATTTTTCAGAGTTTATTTGAACTAAATCGAAATCTGTAGCCGCATCTTTAAGTTCTTCTTTTTTTTTAAGGGCTATTTCAATAAGCTCTTTTTGCCCTCTTTCGATAACGGTTTTTAATTTTCTTAAATTTAAATTTGACTTATCAAGACGCCTCAATAAAATAAAAACAGAAACAGACGCAAAGAAAGGAAGAGCAAACTCTAGCATTATGTCACATTGGAAAATGAAGTAAAAATTTCAATTCTTTTTTTTACTTTTCCACAATTATATAAAAAGAAAAATTTTTGCTTGCAAAATTCAAATACCTATATTTTTTTGTAAGATATTGATAAAAATCGTACGTTATATTTAAAAAATTAAAAAAAACTATTTTATAGGATAAGATTTGACGAATTTTATCGTATATAAAGTATAATACATTGAAAAAGAAAATATATTTTTTATGAAAAAAGTATTAGTTAATGAATTAAAAGCAGGTATGGCTTTCAATATGCCTGTATATATTGATAAAGACAATATTCTTGTTAACGCCAAAGAACCGCTTAAACAGTCAGATATTGACAGATTAATACACTGGAACATAAAAGAAGTAGAAACAATGGGAATAGCTATTGACATCTCTGATGAACTATTTGTTAGAAAACTTGATCTTAAAGAGAAAAAAGAAATAGATGAAGCTAAAAATGACTTGAGATTAGCTATTCAAAAAAAATGGTCTTTTAATGAACTCTTTGAAAAAGGATTGAAATTATTAAGAGAAGCATATATCTCTATCCCCGAAGAAAAACCTTTTCAAATTAGTTTAATACGAGATTTATCTGATGAAATAGTAGACTTTGTTAATAAAACGCCTCTTTCTTTCATACATCTTTTTTATAGACCGGTTGAAGACGAAATAACTGTTGAAAAACACGCTATTTCAAGCGCTATATTCGCTGTTTCTTTGGCGCAGACCTTAGAGTTTTCAAAACCAAAAATGGTAGAGTTAATATTCAGCATCTTACTATTAGATATTGGTATGTCAAAAGTTCCTTCAGAAATATTATCTAAAGACTCAGCTTTTACTGAAGAAGATAGAAGAAAACTACAGGCCCATACTGTGTATGGATATCAGCTTTTAACACAAGTTGTTAAATTAAAAAACACGATGGCTATAGTGGCTTTACAGCACCATGAACATTATGATGGATCAGGTTATCCCAAAAAACTAAAGGGAGATATGATAACAGAATATTCACGAATTGCAGCCATAACCGATTCTTTAGCCGCTATGCTTGAGAAAAAAAATTATCAAGAATCTATACTACCCTATAACGCCATGAAAGAACTATTGACATTGGGATTATACCGATACGATCCAGTATTTATGAAGCTTTTACTAGAAAAAATGGCAATATATCCTATAGGGTCACTTGTTTCTCTTTCAAATGGAGCTGTAGGAATAGTAGCGGGTGCGGTTAGAAAAAAGCCAATGAGACCTATTGTTATGCTTCTTAAAACGGCTAGTGGAAAAAGTTTAGAAAAACCTGAGTTTATTCACTTACTCTATCATTCTGATAAATATATTACAAAAGCTGAATCGCCTCACCAGCTTGGAATTCTTGTTGAAGAAGAACTTGAAAGGCTTCTGATAAAGTTATAATTTAATTAACTTATTCTCTCGGCTTCAAGCAACTGAGCATTATATTTGTTTGAAATAAAAGATAAAAAAGGTTGTTTCTTATCTAATTCTAAGCTCTGTATTGTTTTAGATATAGAATTAGTTTTATCAGTTAAAATTAAACGAAACCTAGAAAATAAAAAAAGTTTACCCATTCCATTTGTTTGAAGTCTGCTTTTTACCGGTCTTTTATTTTTTAATGAAAATAAAAGGGTATCTCTATATCTTAAATTAAAACCAAAACGTAAAACTGATTTTACTTCAAGGGTATTTTTATTTCTTAAATTGAAAATACGAGCATGATAATTTTTTTTACTTTGATACACTTCTATATTCTCAAGCGTTTTGTTAAATCCCCAATATTTTTTACCTTTGATAAATGCTTCTTTAGAGGTAACGGGAAGGTTTACAACAAAAAAGCCTGACTCTTCTTCTAGTGTATGCCTGGATTTTATTGCCAAAGCTGCTTCTTTGTATGGGCCAATTGAACTTTTAGGATAATCATAAAAAGACAAAACAGCTAAAGCTTTGTTTTTAAAAAAATGTTTTGGTAAAAAAGGTTTTGGAATTAGTTTTAAAGCTTTTTTATAATCAATTAAAAAGAAGAATATACAAGATACAGCGTTTTCATATTCTATATCGTATTTACTAAGAGGTTTCTTTTTCATAAATAAATTATTTTTTTTTATTAAAATTATAATTTAAGTTTTCTACTAAAACAAGTTTATTTATAAAATTTGTACCTTCATATATTTGAGTTAATCTGGCGTCTCTAAAAGCTTTTTCAGCTTTATTTTCGTATAAAAACCCCTGACTTCCCATTAAATCCATAACTTTAAGACAAACTTCTACAGCTGTATCACTGCAAAATACTTTTGTTAATGCGGCACTATCTGGTGTAATTTTTTTACTTGCTGCGGTTTTCCATAGCATCAAACGGGCGGCCGATACTTGTATAATTAATTGAGTAATCTCGCTTTCAATATCGGCGATATTATACAGATAATTCTGCCTCATACTAACAAATTCTATTAAACTTTCTAAAGCAGATCTCGCAATACCCAAAGAAATAGCGGCTGTTGGAATTCTGGAGAATTTTAAAGACATTTGAGAAAGCATCCATCCATCCCCCGCTTTCCCAATAACATTGCTATTGGGAACAAAAACATTATCAAATATAAGCTCAGAAGCAGGAGAAGCTCTCTGTCCCATCTTTTTTTCATCTCTACCCAAACTAAAGCCTTTCATGTTTTTATCTATAAGAAAACATGTATATGAACTCATATCATCTTTATCAATAACAGCGAAAACTGTAAAATAAAAAGAGAAAGAACCATTAGAAATAAAACATTTTCTGCCATTTAATAAATAACCGTCTTTTACTTTTTTCGCGCAAGTTACGGACTTGTATAAAGAAGCACCTTTTGTATTTTGCAAATCGGAACCGCCTGAAGGTTCTGTTATCGCAAAGGAAAAAAGCTGAAGTTTTTCTTTTAAAGCTAAACGGGAACTTTTTATAATAAATTTTCTTATAAGCTTTTTATTTTTAGATAAAAATACAGGAAGTATTCCTAATGCGTTAGCTCCTAATAAAAGTCCCAGACCTCCGCATACGGAACTTATTTCTTCAAGTTTAATACATTGCAAAAGAGTATCTGTATAAAAATAGTTTTTTAGTTTTTTTGAACCAAAGGGAAAAGGTAAAAAATCAGAAAAAAGTCCGGCTTTTGCCGCTTTTTTAAGTGTATCGATTTGTATATTTTTTTCTAGAGACAAATCTAACTTATGCGATACCTCTTTCAAATGTTTGTTAGCAAAATCTTTAATGTGCTTTCTGTATTTCTGAAGAGAATTCGGAAGATTCTGTGTGTCTTTTGTCCAAAGATACTCATTATAATTTCTTATATCTATGGTCTTTATTTTTGCCTTTAATATCAGTTTCGAATAAATATTTTCATTTAAATTCTCATTTTTTTTCAAAAAGAATGGATCATTTGATAATTGAGAATAAGCTTGTTTTAATTGATTACAAGAACCGCCTAATAAACTTAAGTGGTTGATATCACGTACAATTTTTTCAATACCAAATTCTTTCATATATCCATAGCCGCCAAAAATTTGCAGAGAAAGATTAGCTGACTTAAAAGCATATGGCATTACGGTTAACTTATATCTTAAAATATTGAATAAACTTTCTTTTCGATCAGATTTAATACTTATGTTTTGAAATATGTCTTCACAGTTTTTTAAATTTAATTTAATTTCTGATAAAGTGTTTTGAATATAAAAATGATTCTTTATTACACTACCGCCCTGCTCTCTTTGTTCGCTGTATTTTATCGCTTTTTTATAAGCCGATAATGCCGCCCCATAAGCTACCGCCATTATAGAAAGCATATAAAGAATACACGCTTCAAGATATAAGGTTTTTGCTGTATTTGAATTTATCTTTATTTTATTTTGATATAATAAATTAATCGGCACAATTATTTTTATAAAATTTGTTTCGTTAATACCATGAGAGTTTTCATAATTATAAATTTTACATTCTGTTTTTTTTAACCTTACCCATTGAATTATACTGTTATTATCAATAAAAGGGATTATAACTTCTTCCCAATATTCTGATGCCTGTAAAAAAAAAGAATAATTATTTTGCTCTGTTACCGCCACAGGATCTAAAATATTTTTAAAAAAATTAAACTGCGACTCTAACGACAATACAAATATTTTATTTTCTTTAATTTTTAATTTATTTCGAAACAAGGTTCCTAAAGCCATTTGGGCCAAATGAAATGAAATACCCGCGTTAACTTCACTTAAAATTGAGACAGCTTTAATATTAAATAAAATACTATCTTTAGAAGTTACGTCTTCCCATAGTTCATAGCCATGACCTTTGTCTTTTGCTATTAAACCATTTTTTATAGCTGATTCGTAAATATTCTTAATTTTAAGGTCAGGTGTAATTTCTTCATATTGTGAAATATTTTTTTTTATTGATTTTTCAGCAAAAATCCTGTAGGCTTCTAATACATCTTTTTTCATCTTTCGAATCAAATAATTTAAATAATGGGCTTGTGTAAATGTTTTTTCTTTATTTTGTGGCAATAAAATTAAAATGTCTGAAAATAATAAATATGAAAATATCGAACGAGAGTTAAAAAAAGCTCGTGAAATTCAAAAACTGCTCTTACCGCAAGGGATGCCAAATATTGACGGCGCTAAACTGGCTTTTAAATATGAGCCCGCGCATGATTTAGGCGGTGATTTTCTTGATTTTTACTATAAAAAAAGTGAAGAACAACTAGGATTTTTCATTTGCGATGTATCGGGACATGGCGTTCCCGCGGCCCTTTTGGCTGTTATGGTTAAGATGTCTTTACAGCTTTGGGGGGAACATATTTCTGATCCTGTGGGGACTCTTAAAAAAATTCACCGCTCGTTACATGGCAAAATGGGAGAACATTTCTTAACCGCCATTATCGGCTTTTTATGCCTTAAAACAGGGGCTTTAAAAATCGCCAGAGCTGGACATCCGCCGGTAATATTAATTAATAAAGACGGAGAATTTTCAAGAATTAATTCTGAAGGCACAATTATACATGAGCAAATAGAAATTTTTCTTATTGAATATGCGGGACGTCTTCACCAAAATGAAACTTTGGTTTTATTTACAGATGGACTTACAGAAGCTGTATCACCAGATGGAAAAATGCTTGAAGAAAAAGGCTTAATTAATATGTTGGAAAAACATAAATATAAAAATCCAGACGAAATATGTAATAATGTTTTAACTGAAACTTTTGAATTTGCTGGAGGTAAAAACAACTTAAAAGACGATCTCTCTCTTTTTATAATTAAATATACGAAAGAGAAAAATTGAATTTTTAAAGATGATTCAATTAATAGTATCATCTTTTTCAGGAGGCAAAAAATGAAAAATGTGGCAAATAGCGTAATCGACCTGGTGGGAAAAACACCATTAATTAAACTAAATAAAATAGACCCAAGCTTAAAAGCAATTGTTCTTGTTAAAATGGAATCTCAAAATCCATTATCGAGTGTTAAAGATAGAATAGCAAAAAGTATGATTGAAGCGGCGGAAAAATCAGGGAAAATAACAAAAGAAACAATATTACTCGAACCAACAAGCGGCAATACTGGTATTGGTTTAGCGTTTATATGCGCAGCGAAAGGTTACAAACTTGTATTAACAATGCCTGATACAATGAGCATTGAAAGAAGAAGATTGTTAAAAATATTTGGAGCTGAACTTATACTAACACCGGGTGCCGAAGGTATGCCCGGAGCCATAAAAAAGGCAAAAGAACTGGCTGAAAATGATTCTAAATATTTAATATTACAGCAATTTGAAAATCCGGCAAATCCTGAAGTGCATAGAAAAACAACTGCTGAAGAAATATGGAATGATACCGAAGGTAAAGTAGATATACTGATATCGGGTGTGGGAACAGGAGGAACAATTACCGGTGTGGCAGAAATCATAAAATCAAGAAAACCGGAATTCAAAGCCATTGCTGTAGAACCTAAAGGCTCTCCTGTTTTATCCGGAGGTTCTCCCGGACCTCATAAAATTCAAGGAATAGGAGCAGGATTTGTGCCTGATACTTTAAATACTAAAATTATTGATGAAATAATACAAATTGATCATGAAGAAGCTGGTAAAACTGCCAGGCTTTTAGCTGAAAAGGAAGGTATTTTAGTGGGGATCTCATCAGGCGGTAATGTTTACGCGGCTTTAGAAGTTGCCAAAAGACCAGAAAATGAAGGCAAAGTTATTGTTACAATTATAACAGATACCGGAGAACGCTATTTAAGCACATGGCTTTTTGAAGAATAACGTGAAATGAAACCTTCTAAAAAATTTTCAGACACAAAAATTCCTCTTGATCCTGAGAATAAAAATTTTCTATCCGATCTGGTTGAAAGATTAATAACAAAAAATGAAATGCTGGTTCACCGTGCAGACTGGGATCCGCATTTTCAACTTTTACCTTCAAAAGAGGTAACACTTTCTATTATAGAAGAACTAAAAGCGGTACTCTTCCCCGGATATTTTGGCCCGTCTGAACTACCCATCCAAAATTTACATTTTCATGTTGGGGCCACTCTTGATACATTACAGCGTGAGCTGGCTGAACAAATACGAAGAGGTCTATGTTTTTCATGCTCTCATGAAAAAGAATGTTTAAAATGCAATAATATTTCGTATGATCTCACAAAAAACTTTTTAGCAAAACTTCCCGATATACAAAAAAAAGCCGCTAAAGATGTCTTAGCCGCGTACAATGGAGATCCTGCTGCTTCTTCTCCCGGAGAAACCATTTTCTGCTACCCTGGGGTTACCGCAATAACCAGCTATCGCCTTGCAAACGCCTTATTTAATTTAGATGTACCCCTGCTGCCAAGGATGATAACAGAACATGCTCACAGTACAACTGGAATTGATATTCATCCGGGCGCGACTATAGGTGAAGGATTTTTTATTGACCACGGCACTGGTGTAGTTATTGGCGAAACATGTATTATAGGCAATAATGTTAGACTTTATCAAGGGGTTACGCTGGGAGCGAAAAGCTTTCCTCTTGATAAAAAGGGTAACCCCATAAAAGGAATTCCCAGACATCCCATTATTGAAGATGGTGTTATTATTTATTCCGGCGCAACAATTTTAGGAAGAGTAACCATCGGTAAGAACTCTGTTATAGGCGGCAATGTATGGCTCACCGAAGATGTAGCTGCTGGCAGCAAAATAACACAGGCTGCTCTTCAAGAAACTTTATTCTCACAAGGTTCAGGAATATAATTATAGATTATAAAATACACTATAATCTTTTGATTTTAAATATAAATTTATATTATACAATAAAGTATCATTTTTCCAGCTTAGGTTTATTTTATTACCCCATCCTACTTTTTCTATAATTAGCTTTGAGTTAAGATCATTAAAAGTAATAGTCTCTTCATTCGTCATAACTACTATTTTCTTTAAGAAAAAACTTTCTTCACTATCTGCTGTAATACTAATAAAAACCGCGCAATTTTCCTGTTCGGCTAATATATAGTAAAAACGATTCTCATCATTTATTCTTTTTATAACAAATTCCTCATTACACCTTTTATCCTTTCCCTTCTCCCATATCAAGCGACGATGAAATTTTGACATTATTTTTCTTTCTTTAACAATGTCCCATGGTAACGCGCAGGAACAGAGAATTAAAGATATAAGTAAAAGTAATTTTATAAAATTATGCATTGAATTATGAAAAACCCCAATATTCTTCTATTAAAAATTTTTTATAGTTATGAAAAACCATAGCTATATAATTTTCTCTCATAGAACGAAAATACTTTATTTTTGAATAAATCTTTATACCTTGCCAAAACAAATTACTATTACTGGTCATCCCATTTAATACTCTATCAATATAAACAGCTATAGCAAGTCTTATCATCTTAGAAACAGAAACACCTAAAATTAAAGCACTGTTTCTTAAAAGAATTTCATCTTGACCATATAAACAAAGCATATGGCGATGTTTTTTTTCTTTTAAATTATATTTTAATTCTTGATTCAAATTCTGCATTCTTTTTGTCCAACGAAGATTTTTAACTTTTAACAAGCTAAAAACGCAATATCTGACAATCCAAGAGTATGTTTTCTTTCTTTTTTTAGCCGTATAGATTATTTTTTCCCATGTTAATAAATCTATTCGTACTTCCCATACATTATTTATCTTTGCTTTTGCCCAAAGCGGCTGTTTTCTACATTTCATATAAATGTAATACCCCTAAAATATAAATATATACCGCATATTCAAAAAAAAATTGCTCTGGTTTTCCATAGCATATATTAAATTTCAATTGCCGCTTAATTCCCCAAAAAGAACATGGATTATGATCTTCCGCTTGTACATTTTAACTATCTTACTTTTGTTCTTCTCATGCGATTTTTTTAACACTGAATTTGATGATCTTGAAGACGCCGTTTTATATGAATCAAAATCCAAAACAACAGCTACGTCTCCCCCTGCTGTTTTAAAAATAATGAACTGGAATATTAAATTTGGCGGCGGACGAATAGACTTTTTTTTTGACTGCTATGATAAAAGAGTTTTAATGACTGAAAACGAAGTAACTAAAAATTTAGACAATCTCATTAAAAAAATAAATGAATACAATCCCGATATTCTTATTGTTCAGGAGATTGATATTAATTCAAAAAGAGCCGCATACATAGATCAGGTTCAGTATATTCTTGATAGAACCCAGCTAAATTACGCGGCTTATGCGTCACAATGGAAGGCCGATTATGTTCCCAGTGACGGTATAGGCCGGGTTGACAGCGGTAACGCCATTTTTTCACGATGGAAATTCATATCGGCAGAAAGAATCGCGCTGCCTTTAAGGTCAGATCAACCTGATCTAGATAAATACTTTTATCTTAAAAGAAACATTTTAAAAACAAATATAAATTTAAGCGGCGGTAAAAACATTTATGTTGCGGGAATTCATGCGGCGGCCTATTCAACAGATGGCACTAAAAAGAAACAAATTGATATATTTAAGAAAGAGCTTGACAAATTAAAAGTGGAAGGTGAAAATTTAATAGGTGCTGGCGATTTAAATACGGTTCCGCCTAACAGCGCGAAAACAAGTAACTTTCCCGATTCTATATGCGAAGAAACATACATCGCCGACGATTATTCAGAAGAAAAAACATGGCTTGATGAACTTTACGCGTTATATAATCCGGCAATTTCTTTAGCTGAATATGGCAATACAGAAGAGCAAAACGCGCCCTATTACACCCATACTACCAATAAAAACGGATTTTGGAACCGAAAATTAGATTATATTTTTACCAATTTAACCATTGTATCGGGAACGGGCTTCGTTCATCAAAATGATACAATGCCACTTTCTGATCACGCGCCCTTAACAGTTGAGGTCAACATTCCATAAATATAATGATTATGAAAAAAATTAAAATTATAGTTCTTTTTTCTTTATCAATCTTCTCTGTTAATTTATTATATTCCGTAAATTCAAACTGGCCCATAGGTACGGGTAAGGTGGTTCCTAAAAATCGTTTTGAAATTGGTTTGTTTCAACCTCTTCAATATGGTTTAACCGATAATATAGAACTTTCTACCTTTCCTTTTTGGAACGCTTTAATACCAAATTTTTTCTTAAAAAAATCATGGGATAATTTGTTGAGCGGATTTTTCGCGACTGAACACGGCATTTATTACCCTACGCCGTTTTTAAGAGCTTTTGCAAAAGATGGCATAGGTCTTCTGCCGCCTCTTTCAAAAGTTCCCCATATTTTTGTATTAACAAATACGGCTTATTTATCATTTTACATCAATAAACATATTATGATAACCCCTGCTTTTACTTTATATTTATCTGAAAATTTTGGTAAAAGTGATTACCCTACTATTGATTTTGTACTGGCTTATCATAGAATGTCTGTTTTTCATAATAAAGCTTCTGGGCGTACCGGTCTTGATTTTGACGGCAATATATTTTATAATTTATTTTATAATTTCGATTTTGATTTATTTATACTAAACCATTACCGCAACAACTGGGCATTTGAAAATTCTTTTCTTTTATCTTATCATTTTTCAAAAGGTTTTCGAGTTTCAGCCGGATATAAATTTGCTTTAAGCCCTATGCCGTATGATAAATCGGCCCCTGATTGGAAGTTTTTTCCCTTATTTGACTGCCAGTGGGGTATCGATTTTTAAATCTATAGGTATGAGATTTCCGTATTAAGTGTTACGTCGCGCTAAAACTCCGGTGATTGCTTACTTTTTGACACAGATTTGAAATCAATAATGAACTAAAAAAATGAATATCTTGTCAGAACCTATCGCATCGAAAAATGAATTCGTTTCATAAATATTTTGGTCTTTTACTTAAAAAAGTTCTATATTTTGTTATTCTCAACTAAATAAAGATATCAAGTATAAAATTACTCATCATATGAAGCATTCTGTTTTAACAAAAGATATAATACCTTCTGTTGTATGGTTCTTTTCGTTAGTGATATTTACCATTATCATAGATTTATTTTTACATCTTTTTGAACTGGCATGGATAGGCAGATACCTTGGCATCCCCGGTACTTTATTTATTATTGCTTCATTTCTCTATTCTTTAAGAAAGAGAAAAATCATAACAGAAGGCTCTCCTAAATTTTACTTACAGCTGCATGAATTTTTTTCATGGCTTGGAACTCTATTGGTTTTAATTCATTCAGGAATTCACTTTAACGCTTATCTTCCATGGGCGGCTTCTATTGCCATGCTTATCGCTGCAGGCAGCGGTTTAGCGGGCCGCTATCTGGTGCAAACAGCAAAAGACACATTAAAAAATAGAAAAGAAATCTTTTTAAAAAGTGGGCTTTCAGAAAATGAAATTGAATCAAAAATTTTCTGGGATTCCATAGCGGTAAAAACTGTCAACCAGTGGCGCGTTATTCATAAACCTATTACTTCTGCTTTCGCGGTATTAGCTTTAGCTCATATAATAACTATTTTTATGTTTTGGGAAAAATTCTAATGATTCGCATATTGTATTTAACAGCGGCGCTAATTACGGTATTTTTTTTAATCTACAAATATCCAAAACAAACCATAAACCCGGGAAATTTGTCAAAGGGCCATACGAAACTTGAAGAGAACTGCTTAAAATGTCATGATATCTTTCAGGGGATTTCTAGTGAAAAATGTATATCATGTCATAAACCAAAAAATATAGGTCATTTTACGGTAGATGGCACAAAAGTCACTAAAACTGAAGATAAAAAGAAAATTTTATTTCACGCATCTCTTTCAAAAGAAACATGCGGCGTTTGCCATACAGATCACGCTGGCCTAGAGCCTAAAATCTTAATTCGTGAATTTTCACATGATGTATTAGAACTTTCTTTACAAAAGAACTGTACGGCATGCCATCAAATTCCTGCGGATAGTTTACATGAAAAAAATCAACAATGCTTAGATTGCCACGACACAAGACGCTGGTTACCCGCAAAATTTAATCATACTAAATACTTTCGCTTTGACAGACATCATCCATCCAGATGCAAAGACTGTCATCTTGATAAAGACTATAAAAAATATACCTGCTACAGCTGCCATGAACACTCCCCCCGAAAAATTGAAAGAGAACACATAGAAGAAGGCATAAGAGATTATGAAAAATGTGAATTGTGCCACAGAAGCGGCGACGAACACGAAGCCGAAAGAATCTGGAAATCGGGAAAATATGATCATTTACGAAATCCTGGCTCTAAAAATCCCGGTAGAAAATATAAAAAAGAACATGCGGACGATGATGATGATGAACATGAAGATCATGATGACGACGATTAAATTTTAAAAAAATTATAATTTTCTCTATATCAATTCTTATTTATAATAAGATTTTTATCTTGACATATCATATAAAAAAATGACCTAATTAATTGTAATATAAATAGCCAATGACAAAATCTAAAATACCAAATCTAACTATTGGCGTAATTGAAGACAATAAAATATTTCGCGATCATTTTTCAGAATTATTAAAAAAAAATAAATCTGTAAAAGAAGTTTTCTCATGGCAAAGCGCCGAGCACTACTGGCATGATAATAAAAAAGGGAAGCAGAATTTTTTATTTATAGATATTAACCTTCCCGGTATTAACGGCGTAGAGCTTACCCGGCTTATAAATCAAAAATATCCTAAAATAAAAATTATCATCATTACTGTTGTTTCTTCAGAAGAAACCATACTGCAGGCGTTAAAAGCGGGAGCTAAAAGTTACATAGAAAAATCAGAGGCCCCTCCTGTAGATTTTATTCTTGAAACTGTCGTATCTGGCGGTGCTGTTATATCCCCTACGGTAGCGGCTAAAATATTAAATAATTTTAAACTTAATACAGAGGCAACTCATTCAGAATCTTTATCTCAAAGAGAAATGCAGATTCTTGAAATTTTATCTACGGGCACTTCGGTAAAAAAAACAGCCGAATCGCTTCATATAAGCGAAAAAACTCTAAGAAATCACATACAAAATATTTATAAAAAGCTGAATATTCACAGCCAGGCCGAAATGATGGTAAAGGCCAATGAAATGGGTTTTTTGTAATAACAAACTTTTATTTGAAAAATAACACAGGAACGATTAAATTGAAAATAGAAAAAATTATTTGGCTTGATTGATGAAGTTATTGAAAAACTAATTGTAAAGCACAAGGTTTATAAAAAAGAAGTTGAAGAAGTTTTTGAAAATAAGACATACGTTCAATTTGTAGAAAAAGGCCATCGAAAAAATGAGAACTTATACCTTGCTTTAGGTAAAACAAATAACGGAAGACATTTGATAGTATTTTTTATTTATAAAGGGAATCATCAAATATTACCTATATCGTGCAGAGATATGGATAATAAGGAGAAACGGTTTTATGGCAAAAAATAATATTACCAATGAAGATATTAAAGAGTACAAAAAGAAGGGAAATTACTGGGATAGTCATTCTTCAGCAGAAATTTTAGATAGATCAAAAGAAGTTAAATGTGAAATAGATATTAAGTCAGAAACTTTTAATATAACTTTAGACATTAAATTATCTAAAAAATTAAATGAACTAGAAAAGAAAAAAGGTATAAGCTCTAATAAAATTATTAAAAATTGGTTAGAAGAAAAAATCGCCATCGGTTAACTTCATTCCGATTCGTTGATATTGTCAATTTAAAATACCATTTTGAATTGACAATATATTCATTTGATAGATAATGAGGCTGTGTTTCAAAGACATATTCAGAATTATTTAAAAAAACAGCTTCAAAATTATCGGGCGCTTACTTTATTGGGACCGCGGCAATTGCTGCAGATGTGGGTATTACCCAGCCAACCGCAAAAGCCTGGGCAGGCGTTCTCGAGGCTTCTTTTGTAATATTCTTTTTACAACCGCACTTTCGTAATTTTTCTAAGAGAATTATCAAAGCTCCCAAAGTCTATTTTTATGACAGTGGATTACTTTGTTATCTTTTACGCATACAATCGCCCGATATACTAAATGTACATCCATTAAGAGGACAAATATTTAAAAACTGGTTCATTACTGAAGTCATGAAAGATTATTTTTGCAAAGGGAACGAGGCTCCGTTATATTTTTGGAGAGATCAACACGGCCATGGAGTTGATCTGGTAAAAGATAGGGGAGATTATCTTGATCTTACAGAAATAAAATCTTCAGAAACTTTTCATCCCGATTTTATAAATCAAATGAAATGGCTCAATAAATTGCAGAAAAAATCCGCCGGATCGGTCGTATACGCGGGAAGTGAAAATTTTATATTTCAAGATTACAATATACTTTCATGGCTTTCTATTTAAATTGAAATATCGATCTATATTTTTGCTGGTTAGGGCGTTTATTGAATTTTTTCTTACAGAAAGAATATAATCCCTAAATATACCATAAAATTGATATTTTTCCCTGAAAAACGCGCGAAAATAGGTAATATTGCCTATTGACAAAGTACAATTTATGTGGTATAAATAACAAATTTTTTTTATTTAACTCTAATAAAGGGTTGATAAAAATTTTAGATAATAGATAAAATCTTAAGGGGTAAAAAATGAAAAAAAATATCATGTTTTTAATTTTGATCGTTCTTATGAGCGCCTTTTCTGTCAATTGTTCAAAAGAGAATATTGAAAGTATTACAGATGTGGGGCCTCTGGCGGTTTGCGGCAATAATATAATAGAAGAAAATGAGGGGTGTGATGATGGTAATACTATTACAGAGTCATGCCTTTACGGCGAAACATCATGTACTGTATGCGATTCTACTTGTAGCTCAGTAGCTGGCGTTCTTACCGGATATTGCGGCGACAGCATAACAAACGGGCCGG
>JAOUOS010000002.1 GCA_029880285.1 Spirochaetia bacterium | reverse complement strand
ACCTCCAATAAGTTTTTTAAGTCTATAGGTAAAAATATTCCTAAATTGCCAAACTGTTTGTGACGTTTCAATCGCTTCAGGGGGGTACCATCATCCCTATCTTTTCCAATTTTAAAAATAAAAAAGCCGGCATACACCGGCTTGTTTATTTTACACTTGTCTTTTTTTTTATTTAAGATGACAAGATAGGCAAATTCCTGAACCTGTCGGATTTGCATTTAAAAATTTCACATATCCTGATCCATTATGAACATCATGGCAACCGCCGCAGTCAACGTTACCATTTGCGTTAAGTACTGCCATAACAGAAGCGTCTGTAGGTTCTCTTAATTCTAAATCACCTGATACACTACCCTCATACAAAAACCCTACAGGATGATCATTTGTCATATTGAAATCAACTACTAAGAATGAACTGCTAGAAAATGTTGTACTTCCCATAACACCGCCCGATTCTGCACCGGTACCGCCTGCATCACTTCTCCATCCGCCGTAGTCAGCTACCGCTATCGTACCGTCATGGCATGATAAACATAATGTAGCATCACCATCAGCTTTGTAAGAATTTGCGGTTGGCGAAGCATGTTGCATTGCATAACCAGTATACATGGTAAAATTTGCAGCCCCTGACTGTTCATGGTTCCAAAGCGGTTGTGTACCCGAAGCGCCGTGAGGCGTGTGGCAAAACTCACATGGCTCACCAGTTAAGCCTAAACCACTCCATACCGTACTAGTTGATGAAAGGTCATGTCTTGAGTTAACAATACCTGCATATAGTACAGAAGTTACGGTTAATGCAGCTAATACCGCTAAAAGTATAATATTTGTTCTTTTCATGATAAACTCCTTTTAATTTCCATTGTACTGGAAAATTTGAACTCTTTGAGCGCCTTTTTCAGCTACCCATATAGTATCATTGTTATCAATTGATACTAAAGCGGGTAAAAGAAACTGACCTGGGCCAATGTAAGTTAAAGCATTGCCCTGAGCGTCAAATACCTGTACGTTATTAAAAGCCATGTCGGCAACGTATACGTTATCATCGCTGTCTATAGCTATACCTTTAGGTCTCTGTAATGTACCGCTTTGTTTACCATGTGGCGCAAAGTCAAACAGTTTATCGCCTGCCGGGTTAAATACCTGCACATGCGGCCCGTCAAACTGGGTTACATAAATATTCCCTTTAGAGTTAACAGCTGCTCCCGCTGGAACTTTAAGTCCGGTTAATTCAACTTCTTTTTCGCCGTTTAATCCAAAACCAATTACTTTGCTAACTGCAACGTCAACAACATATATTCTCTGGTTGGCTTCATCAAGAGCTAAACCGTGAGGGTTTGAAAGTTCACCCGCGCCAATTGTAGCTGAAAGCGCACCGTTTGAATAAACCTGAATAGTTTTAGTAGCGGCATCTGCCACATAAACATCGCCATTAGAAGCTACAGCTAATCCTCTGGCGTCTTTAGCGTCACCAAGAAATTTTACGCTTTTTGTAGCTTCATCAATTTCTTTAACGCCATAACGATCAGAAACATAAACCTTACCTCTTGCTGAGTCACCTGCTACCGCATTAGGGTAAGCTACTCTTTCAGTAACTACGGTTGTTTTACCGTCAATACACTGACTGTCGTTATCAATAGCGCCCAATAACGTAATTTTTGGATTTTCAGCTGGCCACGCAGTATTACCGCTGTTTACAGAATCAGTCGCGCATTCGCCAACAACAGGATTTATTTTTTTTGACGCATCACCATCTTTAATGATTTCTGTACAGCCGGTAAATGCTACCAGGAACACAGATACCACAATCAATGATAATATAGATTTGCCAATTTTTTTGTAGTCCATATCTACTCTCCTTATCTTTTAAAATTATCTGTATTTTTAACTCGCGTTAGTTCTATAAATACATTTAATTATTAGAACTAAATATTTATTAAAGATACAGTATATAAACGAAATAGTTAAATCAATAAGTCAATAGGTCAAGAAAAAAACAAAAAAACACAGCTAATTTAAGGTCAGAAAAAGATGTATTGTGAGATACTGCAAAAGGTGTAGTTGTTTTTTGCAGGTGTACTGCAATGGGAGTATTTAGATTTCTACGATACCCTGCTTGATAGCGTATTTAACAAGTTCGGCAACATTACCTATTTTAAGTTTTCGCATAATATTGGCCCTGTGTGTTTTTACCGTTTTAGGAGATATCCATAATGTGGTAGATATTTTTTCGCTAGAGTAGCCTTCTGCTATTAGTTTTAATATTTCTCTTTCGCGCGCTGATAAAATAGAAAATATTGATTTTTCTTTTTTTACTTCTTTATCTTTTGTGTGCGGCAGGTAATCTTTAACAAGTTTTTTTGTAACCTGCGGCGATAAATAAATATTATCTTTTAAAACTTCGGCAAGCGCTTTTAGCAGATCGTCAGCAGCGCTGTCTTTTAAAAGATATCCGTGAATACCGTATTTTAATAATTCTTCAATATATTCTTCGTTATCATACTGAGATAAAATAATAATTTTTATGTTAGGGTTAAATTTTCTAAGCTGTCTGGCTATTTCTATACCGCTTAAGCTGGGTAAAGAGATATCTAGTATTACCAAATCGGGTTTTATTCTTTCTACCTGCTCTAGAACTTCGCGGCCGTCGCCAGATTCGCCGGCAATTTCATAGCGTTCTGTTTCAGTTAGAATATGTTTTAGACCTTCTCTTAAAATAAGATGGTCATCAGCCAGATATATTTTTACCGGTTTCATTTTTACTCTCCCAAACTACACATATTTTGTATTTTGTGCCAATATTTTTTTTAGATTCTATACTTAACTTGCCATTCATGGCTTCAATTCTCTGTCTTATACTGTTTAATCCGAAACTTTTTTGTTTTTTTAAGGCTTCTTCAAGAGAAAATCCTATGCCGTTATCTTCAATAATCATGTCTACCTGATTGTTTTTTATCGCATAACAATTTATTTTTACTTTATTAGCCTTTGAATGACGAAGTATGTTTGATATAATTTCTTGAAAGATTCTATATAAATGAACTTGTATTTCATGGGGTATTTCTTCTTTAATTTCAGTTTTTATATTTGTTTTTATATTATTTTCAATTAGATAATGCCTGGAATGCCAGTTTAATGTTGACTCTATCCCTAAATTTGTAAGAATAGAGGGAAAAAGGTTTTCACAGGCTTCCCGAAGCTCCTGGTTTGCCTTGCTTAAAAGCTCCTGCCCCCGGTAATAATAAATTAATGATTTTGAAGGTTCTTTTTCAAATGATTTAAAATTAAGTTTTGCCGCAGATATTGTTTGTACAACGGAATCATGTAAATCTTTTGCCAGTCTTTCACGTTCTTTTTCATGAGAGTTTATTACTTCGGTTGAAAGTTTTTGAACCCTAAGTTCAAGCTCTTTTCTTTCGGTGGTGTCTGTAATAATTATAACAACGCCGGTTTCAAAACGAAACATTGCCAAAGAAAAAAATTTTCTTCTTATTTTTATTTCAAAATGTTGTATTGATTCTTCATGGGTAATGTTTATTTTATCTTTAATAGTTTTTTTTTCATTTGTGTTTATTTTTAGTAAAGAAAATAGATTCTTCTTGCCGTCTGATTTTTTATCATATGAAAATTCTTTTTGAAAAGCCTCGTTTGTAAAAGTGATATTAAAAGATTTATCTATAATGCACAGCGGCGATAAACTTGAAATTATTTTCTCGTTATAATCTCGCATTTTCTTTAAGGCTTTTTTCGCGCGGTCATATTCTTTTATTTTCTCTTTTAATTCTTTATTTGACAACTTTAATTCTTTGGTTCTGTCTTTTATTTTTTCATCTAATATTTCTTTATCTTTTCTTAAATCGGCCGTTATGCGTCTGCTTTTTTGAATTCTTAATATAAGGGGTTTGTATATAGAAAAATAAACACCAGGAAAGACAATAAAGCTTAGCACAATTGAATTAACAATGGCTTTGTATGGATATTCTAGCACAATAAATTTTTCAAGGTTATGCTCAACTAAAATTTCTCCTGTGAATACAGAAAATAAAACCAGAGGAATTAAAAGTTTACTGGATGGATAATCTCTTTTTGAAAGTTCAGCGCTTAAATCATCAACAATTTTTTTTTGAGAAAGATTAAATAGTTTTCTTAATTTTTTCATAGTGTTTTTAAAAGACTTGTCTCTTCATAAGTTTTTTTAAGTTCTTTTAACATAAATGAATTTAGTTTTTCGTTTCTTCTTTTCATAATTATATTACAGTCTTTTATAAATTTATTAAATTCATAAATTTTTGACTCGCTGCCTCCCCAAAAAAAAGGGGGGTAGTATTTAAAATGCTTTCTATCATTATATAAGAGAGAAGCTGTGTCAATTACCGTTCCCGTGTTTAAAAAAGTGCCAATAGATGTTTTAACAAAATCTCCTATAATACTACCCAGTTTTATGGTTCCTGTAGAATATTTTATATCTTTATAGTACATTCTAATTTCTGAATAATTATTTTTTAAATCAGATGTAGTTGTAAGCGCTCCTAAATTTACCCAGTCGCCTATTAAAGTATGTCCAATAAAACCTTCATGATGTTTATTGGTAAAGTTTCCTAATAAAGATTTTTCAATTTCTCCGCCTATGCGGCAGTTAAAACCAATGCGGCTCTTTTTTAAAAAAACACGGTCCAATTGGCTAAAAGCTCCTATATATACTGGCCCTATAATATGAGAAAATGCTGAAATTTTAACATTATTATCAATAATAACCGGACCCTCGCGGCAATCTATAACGGCCATAGACGAAATATCAGTATTATTGCCTATAAAAAGATCTTCTTTTTTACCGTACAGACAAAATTGTTCAGCGGGTTTAAAAGAATATTCATTTTTCTTTATATACTTTAAATCATGAATAATATTTTGTTCAAAATTATTTATAATTTGAGAGGGACCAATTGATGTATTGCTTTTTTTTTCTGATATTTTTATATTGAATGTTAAATTTTTAGAATTTAAATAATCGTGATAAAAAGTTTTCGCGTTTTTTCTTTCGTTTTTAAAAATAATCAAATTATTTTCATTATTTTTAATTGTTTTCAATTCAAAGATAAATCTGTCCATAGGTGAAAAAATTCCATCGGCATAAGTAAAGGCCGGTTTTAATCTAAAAAGAGGCAGCAGAACTGGTTCAAAAGAGTCGTTTAACATATTATTTTTCTTCTTTAATTAGTATGTATATTGTAATGACTAAAAAAACTATATTTGCTATAGAACCGGCTAAAATTGGCGGCAAAATGCCGCTATTGCCCAGAGATTTTCCAAAGTACATAATTAAATAATATATGGTACTCATTAAAACCGCCAGGCCCACACTTTGAGAGATCGCGCCTTTTTTTAGATAACTTCCCATTATGCCGCCTAAGAATACAAGAAAAAAACATATAAAAGGATAACCCAGATGCCAGTAGAATTCAACTTCATATTCAAGAAAAGATTCACCCCTTTCTTTTTTTTCTTTAATAAAAGTCATTAAATCAAAAATATTTGTTTCTTCAAATCTTTTTTCAACGGCATGAAAATATTCTGCCGATTCGGGTATATTAAATTCTTTTTTCTTGAAATATTCTCTTTTCGTTAATTCTCCATTTTCTGAAAAAGAAGTAATGTTCCCGTCTTGAAACAACCATTTGCCGGGGGATATTTTTACTTTTTCGCCTTCAATTATATTTTTTACGATGCCTTCTTTAGAAAATTCTATAATATGAACACCAAGGGCTTCTTCTCGTTTTGCCACAAATTTTCCTATGTGATAGTATCTTGTATCGGCCCTTACTTCGAAGTTAGATTGATTGTAAAGACGGTGTACATGAGAGCGTCCCCTAATTAGTGTCAGCTCATCATAAGCTTTAAAATTTGAAGGGGCGGTTACCATTTCATTAAACCATAATAAGCCAAATGATAATATAAAAGAAAAAACAACTAAAGGCAGCAGTATACGCTTGAAAGACTTTCCCGATGTCATTATAACGGTCAGCTCATTGTTTTTAGAAAACATCGCTATTGAATATGCTACTGAAAAAAGGAGTGCTGCGGGTGTAATTATGGTAACCATATTTGGCAGGTTTAAATAATAATATTTTAAAATATGAATGGCCGATCCTTTGAATTTTACCATAACCGATAGAGTTTCCATGACTTTTGAAATCATGCCCACACCAATAAGCAAAATAAATGATCCCAAAAATAATTTTAAGAAATTATAAAATATGTATTTATCTAATATTTTAATTTTCATAAAAACTTTTTAAAAAGGAATAAGTAAATCGAAAATTGAATAAAATATCTGAGAAAAAGATTTGTTGTATAAAAAAGCCGTTAATAAAGTCATAAAAAGCCCAGAACCAATAGGAACTATTAGATTATCGTCTAAAAAACCCCGCCTGCTGATAAGTTCTAATAAAGCCGCGCTTATGGCTCCCGTTAAAATAACAATAAATGCTTTGTAGTTTATTATGCCTTGTTTAATAAGGTATAGATTATATGCTTCTTTATTTAAATTGTTGTTCATACTTAAGAATAATAAAAAAATTAATCCTGATACAAAGCAAACAATGGCGGCAGCTGCGGTTCCCTGAATGCTTTTACCATTTTTAAAACGAATTGTTCCAAAGCGGCTTCCCGCGTATGCCGCCGCCGGATCGCCTGCCAATAAAAACAAAAAAGAAAGCACTGCGATTTCTTTTGGTAAAAAACCCACAATTAAAGCCGAAGACGCTATAAAAGGCAGGCTGCCATGTACTTTATCGGTCTCATCTTTTTTTAACAGTGGGGCCGTAATTTTAAGGAATATTTTTTGCCAGGATGAAAACTGAAAACGCATAAACTCAATAAAAAGCATAAAAAGAGTTAAAAAAATAAGTATATAGAATAGAAAGCTGCGTGTGTCATTTTTAAATATATTTAAATTGAAAAGCATAGGTATATCAAAAAAAAATATTACAGGTATTATTAGACCAATTAAGTGAAATATTTTTCTTTTTAGGTTAAAATGTTCTTTGTTACTCATGTCTTTTATAAAATCTTTTAAATAGAAGCTCTAAAATCATCCAGATTAAATAGTGAAAAAAGTTCAATATTATGTTTCATTAAATTTTCACTGCCGCCTTCAAAACGGTTTAATACGCAAAAAGCATATTTTACCGGTATTCCGGCTTCTTTTATCGCTTCATAGGCTTTAAGAGTAGAGCCTCCCGTAGTAATGACGTCATCTATTAGCACAATTTCTTCATTATTTATATTTTTTATTTTGTTTAACAGCCCTTCAATTTTTTTTTGACTGCCATGATCTTTTTCCTGCTTTCTAACTATAATAGGCAGTATGGGTTCGTTTATTTCGGCCGTTAGTAGAGAAATTGAATAAATTAATGGATCGGCACCCATTGTTAAACCGGCCGCCGCTTTAGGAAGTTTGCCTAATTTCTCTTGAATAAGATAAAGCATACAGCTGCCGGCAGCCCGAAGATAAATGGGTTGCAGTAAAGTTTGTTTTAAATCAAAATAATAAGGACTTTTTTTGCCAGAGGCAAGAGTAAATAGTTCATTATGATTCTCTTTGTAAGAAAAAGTTTTAATAGCGTTTTTTAAATTTTCTTTTTCTTCTTTAATATTTAAAAATATATTGTTTTCAAAATTCATTTTTGTATTTCTCTATTTCTTTGTATAGTTTTTCAATGGATGTTAACGCTGTTTTTGAAAGCCTTATTGTGTTGTCATTTACATAATAATCAATATGTTTTTCAATAGCGTCTTTTTGTAATTCCTGTGCTTTTTTTGACATAAAACTAAAAATATTTTTATAATTTTCTACCTTTTTATTTCTATCTTCTAATGCTTTTTTTACGCTATTTTTAAGCAAAGTGTCAACTTTTTTCTTTATATTTTCATTTATATTTTTTTTTATAAAAATTCCTCCCAAAGGCACAGGCAGTTTTGTTTTTTCTTCCCAGTATTGACCAAGGTCCTTTTGCATGTAAAGATTGTAGTCTTTATAAACAAACCTGCCCTCGTGAATTACCACGCCAAGATCAATTTCTTTCATTTTAAGTTTTGTTAATATGTCAGAAAATACCATAAATTTTTTTTCAATTTCATACTTGTTAAATAAAGCTTTTTCACTATTGTAAAAGTAGTTCCATAAAAAATGCGCGCTGGTATATTTTCCCGGCAGGCCTATTTTAATTTTATTTTTAGATAACAATTTTTTACTGTTTGAAAGCAAAACCGGTCCGGCATTAAAACCAATGGCCGAACCAGAAGAAAGTAAATCATATTTATCTTTAATTTTATAGCCCGTTAAGAAAGATGCTTTTACAATATCCCATTTATTTTTAAGAGCGCCTTCGTTTAATTTTTGAATATCATAAAATTTGGGTTTAAATTGTATGTTTTCATGCTTTTCATGAAGCAGATAATAAAAAGAAAAGGTATCATTAGGGCACGGACTTATAGCGGTATTTAAAACCATTGTTTTTGGTTAAATTATTTATTATAAATTAAATATTCCCTTTAAGAATTTCTATTTGAGTGTTATAATCTTCAGCTTTAAATACAAATGAACCGGCTACGGCAATATCAACATTTATAGTTCTTAAAGAAACGGCATTTTCTGCGTTAACGCCTCCGTCAACTTCAATAAGAGGAAGGTGATCTGTTTTTTCAGAAAGTCTTTGTCTTAAATTCATAACTTCAGAAAGTCTTTGCATACCATTTGAAAGAAAACTTTGTCCATAGTATCCGGGCTCAACAGTCATAATTAAAATTAAATCAAAATAAGTATATATATCATTTAATACCGCAACGGGCGTAGCCGGGTTCAAGGCAATGCCTGCTTTAATACCTTTAGAGCGAATCTCCTGCGCAAGTCGAATAGGAAAGCTGGCCGCTTCGTAATGAAAGGTAATATTATGCGGTTCTAATTCATAATATTTTGGAATTTCTTTTTCGGGCTGAGCGGTCATAAGGTGAATATCTAACGGAATAGAAGTTTCTTTTTTAATAGCCGTTGACAGCTGTTCGCCAAAAGTTAATGGGGGAACAAAATGTCCATCCATGATATCTAGATGTATAAAATCAGTTACTTCAGAGTTAAGTTTTGAAAGCGCTTCACTTAGTCTGGTAAGATTGGCTGCTAATATTGAAGGTGATATTTTCATATTTTAGCTCCCTGTAATTGTATGATGGCCGCGGGTTCTTTTGCGGGTTCTATTTGTTTTTTATTAGACGCGAATTTGCCGCTGTAGTAGCCTTCATAAAAAATTAACTTTTCGCCCGGCCTGTAAAAAACAGGAAAAGGATTTAATCCCACTTTAATAAAGGCCTCTGGTTCGCTGTCTTCTGTAACATCGTCGTTTTCTTTTTTTATCGTACTTAAAATATAATCTTTATCAAATACATGTTTTGTTCTTGCTATAGTATAAAGTCCCTCGTTTAAGTCTTCATTCTCAGGATCAATCCATCTTACCCTAAAAGGGTAATCTTTATTTTCATCTGTATACGCGTATCTGCCTATGGTTACCATCCATTTATATTTTATATTTTTTGAAAAAGTTTTTTCAATTTCTTCTATATTATATGAAATAATTTTACCATGAAGTTCAGGGTTAGTGATTCTTTTTGTTTCAATTTGCATGGGGATTTTTCTTAAAAAAGCAATTTTTTGCGCGATATGAACATCCAGCCCTTTAAGGTTTATTTGGTTTAATTGAAAATTAGCAGAGAGTGCTTCTCTTCCCGATGATATTAAAAATGAAACAGGATAATCTGGAATAACCGGCGTTCCTGCGGGTGGGTTTTGAGAAAGTATTTCTCCTTTTGGGGTGCTGTCGGGTATATAAGTTACTGTCCCTTTTTGAAGCGAATAATTTATGCCCGCTACTGGTATGTTTTTTAATAAGCCGTCAACAAGATTTTCAGAAATGCCCGTTAAATTAGGGGTTTCAATTAAAGCTTTCCCCTGGTTTACCAAAAGTATCAGTCTTGCTCCCTCTTTAACAATTTCTCCCGGAGAAATATTCTGAGCTATTATGTACCCTGTGGGATATTCAGATGAATGTACTTTTTCAACTTCTACCCTAAAACCGTCTTCTGTTATTTGATTATGTACATCAAGATACATGCTGCCTATAAGAGCAGGAGTTTGAATATCTGTTTTATCAGCTACTCTAAATTTTACTATAATAAATCCAAAAATAAAAAATATAGATAACCCTCCAAACCAAAAAATAAAAAGTCTTAGCAGGCTGGTTAAATAATTTAAGCCGCGGTTTTCAGGTTTTAAGTGTACAGATGGTTTGGGCGGCGTAGAATAGGGATTTGTATCGTATTCCATAGGTAATGCTGACAATTTTTTTCACGGTGTAAACATATAAAAAATAAGGTTTTAATAAAATACAAAAATAAAATGACATTATGTCATATAAATTTAAACAGGGCCTATGGAATTTTTTATAGATACTGCCGACATAGAAGAAATTAAAGCGGCTAATGAACTGGGCATTTTAGATGGTGTAACTACAAATCCTTCACTTGTGGCTAAAACAGGCAAGCCGTTTAAACAGGTTATTAAAGAAATTTGTGATATAGTCAAAGGGCCCGTTTCGGCTGAAGTTTTATCTACCGACAAAGAAAATATATTAAAAGAAGCCAGAGAGCTTTCAAAAATAGCTTCGAACATTGTCATAAAAGTTCCTTTAATTACCGAGGGGCTTAAAGCGGTAAAAGTTCTATCTGAAGAAAATATTAAAACAAACGTAACTCTTTGTTTTTCTGCTTCTCAGGCTCTTTTAGCCGCGAAGGCGGGGGCCACTTATGTTTCTCCGTTTGTGGGCAGATTAGACGATATAAGCCATGAGGGAATGCAGCTAATATCAGAAATTATTGAAATTTATAATGCCTATGAAATAAAAACTAAAATTATTGTTGCCAGTATAAGGCATCCGCTTCATCTTAAAGAATCGGCTTTAATGGGAGCGCATGTGGCTACCATCCCTTTTACAGTTTTTAATCAACTGGTAAAACATCCGCTTACCGATATAGGTCTTGATAAATTCTTAGAAGACGCTAAAAAATTCCAGTGGGAATAATGGGCAAAGTTATATCTATAACAAATCAAAAAGGCGGTGTAGCCAAAACAACCACAGCAATTGAATTATCAACGGGATTGGCCCGCCAATATAAAAATAAAAAAATATTACTTATCGACTTAGATTCTCAATGCAATGCCACAGGAGTTATATTAAATCGTACGAAAGTTCCGCGCGAAGAGACAGTGTTTTCTGTGTTTCAGGCAAAAAAACCAGAAAGTATTCAAATAAAAGAAACTCATTTAGCTAACCTTTCAATGATCGCTTCTACACTGGAACTTGTCGAAGTTGAAAGTCTTCTTTTGAATGCTATAGACGGTTTTTTTCGTTTAAGAGACGCGTTAGAAAATGTTAAAAAAGAATTTGAATGTATTATTATTGACTGTCCCCCCAGTCTTTCTGTTATAACTATAAACGCCATGGTTGCGGCAGATTATTTAATTATACCGCTTCAGGCCTCAAAATTTTCTATTGATGGCATTCAAAGTATTGTTGATTCGGTTTCAACCATAAAAAAAAGGTATAATCCGAATTTAAAAATTATGGGTGGAGTTTTTACAATGTTTGACAAAAGAACTTCATTGTCGCAGGCTATGATACCAGAAATAAAAAAAAGACTCCCGCTTCTTGAAACAATAATTCCTAAATCGGTTGTTGTTGAAGAGGCACATCTTTTAAAAAAAGATTTATATGATTATTCGCCGTCTCATAAAGTAACCCAGGCATATAGAGACTTATGCAGGGAGGCCGCGAGTGCCATTGGATTCTGAGAAAAACAAAGATAAAAGCACAAAAAAAAAATCTGCTTCTAAAAAAGATTTTCTACAAAAAGCGGTAGAAGAGGAGCTGAACAATTCATCTTTAATGGGAGATTTTATTGAAGATATTAAAAAAAGAAATGATCTTAAAAATGATGAAAAAATAAGTAATGATAATTTAGAAAAAGAAAAAAATAAAAAAAATAAAAAAAAATTCTTTTCCCGTGAAAAGAAGAAAAAAGATAATCAACCCGAAAATGAAGCGCCAAGCGAAATTAAAGATAATGTGAGTGGTAGGCCCAAAGAGAAAAAAATGGAAGAAGATAACGATAGCTTTGAACCAATAGAGTCTAAAGATACAAATTTGCCAGAGATAACAAGAGAGAATAAGAAACGTATTATTACCGCGATTGTTATTTTTTTAATAATTTTATTTTCAGGTGCGGGGGTTTATTTCTTCTTAAAAACAGAAACAAAAGTGCCTAGAATTTATCTGTCAACCGCGAGAATAGATAAAAATGAAATTTCATCTATGTCGTTTGATTTAGAAGAAAATTTTTCGTTAAATGAACCCATTTATTTTTATTTTACAACAGGCCAAAGGCTTGCTGTTGAAAAACTTATTATAACGGTTCTTGAAATATACGAGAACCCTGACGCCGCGAAAAAAGAACAGTTAGCGGGTCTTTATCAGGTTTCGGTAAATCCCGGATGGAGCCATCTTGAAACATATTTTCAAAAAGAGGTTTTTGAACACGCGGGTAGATACAAAATGCAAATTTCTTCAATAGAGGGTAAAATATTAGCAGAAAGAACTTTTTCGGTGAGGTAAAAAGATGAGTAAGAAGAAAATTAAAGATTGTTTTTTAATTTATAATCGAAAATCAAAACAAAATATTAAAAACGCGAAAGATTTTGCTACTACGTGGCAAAGCAAAATAGGTTCTAATGTTATTTTTCGTGAAACAAAATCTCTTGAAGATATACAAGTTGCGGCCAAAGAAAGTCTTAAAAAAGAATGTATACCTGTTTTTCTAGGCGGGGATGGAACATTTTCTGAGTGTCTTCAGGGACTGGCTGAAAGCGAAAAATTTAAAGGGATAAAAATTCCTGTTGGTCTTCTTTCGGGAGGTACCGGCAATAGTTTTCTTAGAGATTTTAACGTGGTTAACTTTAAAACAGCCAAAGAAAAATTTATTGATGCCGTATTAAATAACCGAATACAAAAAATTGATATGGGAATATTAAAATATAAAACAAAAGATGAAAAAATAGTTCAGCGAATTGTTTTTAATATTTGGTCAGCCGGTATTATAGGTAAAATAACAGAATTAGCTATAAAAATGAGGTTCATAGGTTCTTTTAATTATACTGCTGCGACTATAATGCAGCTCTTGTTTCATAAGCCATTTGATTTTGAAGTTACTATTGACCAAAAGAAAGAAAATATGAGAATTGATTTTGTTAGTGTGTCAAATTCACGCTTTACAGGCGGGGCCATGGAGATGGCGCCTCCCGTAAAAATTAATGACGGAAAGCTTTTTTACGTAATCCCCAGAATAAACAGTCCGCTAAAGCTTTTAACTTTATTTCCTAAGATTTTTAAGGGGGAACATATTAAACATAAAAAAGTTTTATCGGGTTTCTGCAAAAATTTAAGCATAAAATATGATAAAGAAATGCTTATGAATATTGACGGCGAAATTGAAAGAGGTTATAATTCAGAAATTAAAATTATGCCAAAATTTTGGTCTCTTTATATTTGATTTTCGGGCCAGAGTGTCCGATATTTATTAATAAGAAAAAATGTGGATAAATAGGCAGGATCGTATAAATTATAACAAAACGACAGTAGAAAAAAAATCAGTTATAATTGTGTACAGCTTGTCTTATAATTATTAATATTGCTCATGTCGCCTGTTAAATTTGTACATGTATTAAAAAGACTTGAAGTTCTAGACAGAGATATTGCAGAACTTCGAAAAATTGAAGAGAGTCTTGAAAAAGGCAGAACTTACAGCATCGCGTTAAATATTTCAATTGAATTGCAAATTAATCATTTATTAAATGAAAAAGTTAAACTTATGGAACTTCGCATAGAAAATCCTCCGGAGCAATTAATACCAAATAAGAAAGAAATTGATGAGCCTTCAAGAAAACTTTCTGAAAACAGGGGCCGATTTCGTCTTGAAGATATGGAACAAGAGTATCTTGACGATTTAATGAACAAAGGCAGACCTTCTTATGAAGAAGATGTTTTAGACGCAGACATAAGTTATGAAAATAAAAAAACTGATATACCGGCAGAGATATTAGAGCAAAATGATGTAGATACAATTATAGCAAAATATAGAACATCAAAAAAACCGGATGAAGAATCAGAAAGGCTGCCTGAAAAACCTGCTCGTTCTGCCTTGCCGGTTCATGCAAAAAAAAACCTTTTAAGTAAAGAACGCGAAGAAATATTAAAAAATTTACCTGCGATAGATTATTAGTCTGCTGGTTAATCTTTCTTGACGGATTGTTAACGATTTTTTTCATATTTCAATATGAAAAAAACAAATTCAATTAAAAAAATCTTTATAAATGTGTCTATCGTTGTTTCTGTTCTTGTCTTATCGCAGGCTTGTTCAGAAAAGTTAGAAAATCAAAAACTTGCTGTTGATAAGAACGGTCCCATATTAAGAAAAGAAATGCGCTTTGAAGCCGTTTCAAGAAATGCAGATAAACATGCCGGTAAAAATATTAATATTCAAAAAACGCTGGTAAGAGATTATGCTATTGTAAGAGAGCTGGTAAAAAGAGCTAAAGAAGAAAATATTGATAAAAGTAAAGAGTATGTAGAATCTTTAGATTTAATGAAAGAACAGATTCTTCAATATCAGTATAAAAAAACTTTTGCTGATGACCAAAAAACGAATCCAGAGGCTTTTTATCGTGCCAGACATATTTTACTTAAAAATAATGATACGGGAGTAGGCGCTTCTGCTAAAACTCAGCCTAAAATTCGAGACGAAGCAAACTATAAAAAGATAGCTCAAATAAGAGAAGAACTGTTGTCGGGTAAAATAGATTTTGAGTCGGCAGCAAAAGTGAATTCTCAGGATGGTTCTGCTTCTAAAGGAGGCGATCTCGGTTATTTCGCGAAAGGCTTTATGGTTCCTGAGTTTCAAAACGCGGTTCACCGCCTTGCGAGAGAATTAAAAGGGAACTTATACAGATTGAAAAAATCATCTGTGGTTTATAAAGAGGCTTCTGAAAAAAGTCTTGAGGTTATAAAACTCGATGAAGGGGCCATTGTCGTTTCATCTGAAAATACAGAAGACAATAAATTTATAAAAGTAGAAGTGTCTCCCAATACATTCGGCTATGTGAACATAAACGAGCTTGCTGCGATACAAGAAAAAGAAGATAAAATATCAGTGCCCGTAAAGTCTCGTTTTGGCTGGCATTTGGTTGAACTTACCGAAACAAAAAAATTCTCGTATCAAGAATATATAAATTATCTAAAAGAAAATGAATTTAAAACAGATAAAAAAAATGATGAAAGAGCTTCTCAAAAGGCTGACAGCATTTGGGATAGAATAGCAAATGTAAAAATGGAAGATGAAAGAAAAAATATATTCTTAGACAAAGGAATTGATATTAACAATATTCAACTGTCAGCAGACTGGCAAAAACAAGAATACATTGTTAAGAGCAATAACTTTGAAATAAAAACTTCAGAGTTTGAAAATTTTATAAAATGGATTGCGAAGAGAAGTTTTGCAGATTATGAAGAAATAGTAAAGACAAACCAGATAAATCGTTATTACGGGTTTTTTATCGATATAAAGCTTTATTCAATAGAAGCAGAAAAGAAAAAAATAGATCAAACATCAGAATATAAAGATCTGCTGGAAGCCAATAAAAGCAAGGTTTTGGCCGACCAATATAAATATCAAAAATGGCTTGCTGATGTGCGGCCTACCGATGATGAAGTTGAAGCTGAATATAAAAAAGCACTTGAAGAACTGAAGGCCCAGAAAACACAAAAAAAAGGCAAGCATAATCAGATGCCGCCAAATATTCAAAAAGATTCTGTGTATAAACAGCTTTTACATATGAAAATTCGGGAGACACTAACTAAAAATGAAGAGCAGTTATTGACAGAAATTTCTTTTAAAGTTAATGACGATAAATTTAAAGAAGGAGTTTTTTAATATAATTTATGGCTGAATCAAATTTAAAAATTTCATTAATTTCTGAAGATATAATATTTAGGGGTGAAATAAATTCACAGGATCAGCTTTTAATAGAAGGTAATGTTGAAGGTTCCATAAAAACGAAGTCAACAGTTTTAGTCGAAAGCACAGCATTTGTAAAAGCCTCTCTTTCTGCACCTGAAGTTTCTGTTAAAGGAACTCTTCAGGGTAACATTAATAATGCTAATTTTATTCATATTTACGCTCAAGGCACGGTAACTGGCGATATAGAATGTGAAAATCTTCAGGTTGATAAAAAAGGTGTTTTAAACGGCAGTTGTATAATGAGAACTCATGATGCCTGATTTTAAAGAAAAAGCGCGAAATTGGATTGATGCTTATACATCAGAAAAAACAGATATAGAGCGCGAAATTATAGACCAGTGGTTTAATAGAATTCTTGTATATTATCAGGATATATGTGACATAAAAAATGAAAAATTTTGTGAAGATTTTTTTAGAAAAAAAATAGTAACTCAGTTTTTTCCTTTTAATTTTCTTTTAAGATCTCCCTTTTATCTGCCTCAAGTTAAACAGGGCGTTAATATCATTAAAGAAGCCTTTAATAAAAAAGATAATTGTAATATTGTTATTTACTGCGATAAAGACACAGATGGAATTACAGCAGCTGCTATCATATATCTTTTTCTAAAAGACGAGTTGAATTTTCCTGATGATAATTTAACTGTTTTATCGCAGGGCAAAGATGACAAATACGGTATTACTAAAGAAGCAGCTGAAAATATTCAGTTAAAAAATCCCGATGTGGTTATTATTTTAGATTGTGGTTCGACAAATAAAGAAAATATTCAAAGTTTGACCGAAGAAAGTGTTAAACCGTTAAAAGTAATTATTATTGATCATCACAGTCTTCCCGATGATGAAAAAAATTATCCCGTTGTTGACGCCTTTATTAACCCTAAGTTATTAGGTTCCCACTTTCCTGAAAGAGACTTATGTTCCGCAGGGTTGGCTTATAAATTTATTACGGCCCTCGCTTTTTCGTTTACGCCTGAATATGAAAGTCTTACTAAAATAATTGCGTATAATCAAAATAATGAGAATACTATTTATTATCATAAAAACGGAGTTCCTATTGAATATGAACCAGATGAAAATCATAATAATATAAAAAGAGTAATTGAATTTAGCGCTCTGCCAAACACTAACAATTCTCTTAGCGGTGAAAAATTATGGCAAGAAGAAGCGCAAAATGATTTATATTTTTCAAAATTAAATGATTTTTATGAGAAAAATTCTGAAATATTAAATCCGGCAGAAAGATTTGGTATTCTTCAAAATATACGAATGAAAGCACTTACAAAAAAATTAAAGCCATATCTTTCATTTGCGGCTATTGGTTTAATAGCCGATTTAACGCCGGTAACCGATGATAACCGCATATTGGTTTATGAAGGTTTAAATGAAATAAATAAAAATTTAACTTCAATGCATTTAGGTTTGCGGGAACTTTTAAAAGTACAAGGTTTATGGGGACGGCCCTTAACCGAACAAGATTTAGCTTATAGTCTATGTCCCATGATAAACGCTCCCGGCAGGCTGGGAGAACCCGAGGCTGTTATTCGTATTTTTACAGAAAAAGATCCGCTTGCTGTAGTAAAGCATGCTTTTTATATTAGACAGTTAAATGAAAAAAGAAAAGCTCTTTCTCGCGAAGCCGTAGAAATTTTAATTAATCAAATTGAAAATCAAAGCAAAGACGAAAATTCATCTATTATTTTTGTTTATAACTCTAAAATACATAAAGGAATTTCTGGTTCTGCCGCTAATCAGTTGGCTGAGAATTATCAAAAACCGGCCTTGGTTCTTGTAGATGACGGTGATTCTTTAAGGGGCTCGGTAAGAGCTTATCAAAAAGAAAATGTATTTGCAGTATTAAATGAATTAAGTCATATTTTTATTCAATGGGGTGGTCATAAACATGCAGGAGGATTTTCACTTGAAAAAGAAAAGCTGGAAGAATTTAAACAATTGTTTCATTCTGTAAGTCAAAACAATTCAATTTGGGAAGAAAATGCCTCAGATGAAAAATTAGACTTTTCACCGCCTATTGGTATGGCTCAAGATGCTCTATCAAAGGATTTCTTAGAAAAATGTTTGAGTTTTGCGCCCTATGGTATATTAAATCCGCATCCTGTTCTTTCAGTTTCAATCTTGCCGCCTTTTCAAATTAAGAAAATAGGCGAAAAAGGAGCCCACGCCAAAATAAAAATTAATCACGGTTTAAGTGATATAGAAGGTATTTGGTTTTTTCATGGCGATCTTGTTGATGATATTGATAAAGATAAGTCCGTTACTTTTTTAGCTGAGCCTCAGAGAAATTATTTTCAAAACCGTATTAAGTATCAGTTAAAGATAAAAACAGTTGACAATCTAACAAACGCGAAAGCAAAAGTTTAATTTGAAAAATTTTATTTTTCAGTGTAAAATATAAACATGGATGAAGATTCAAAAATAATTGTTACGGTAGATCAAATTCTTCCTGAAGAATTATTTATTATACCTATTCGTTTCAGGCCTGTTTTCCCCGGAATGATTACTCCTTTGGTTATTTCACCCGGACCTTTGGTTAAAGCGGTTGAACGGATTATGAAGCAGGTTCAATTTGCCGGGTTAATTTTGCAAAAAGACGATTCAAGAAGAGGTCTAGATACTGATAATATGTATAAAGTAGGTACGGCAGTTAAAATAATTAAAAAAGTTAATTTGCCCGATGGCGGATTACATTTGTTAATAAACACATTAAGCCGTTTTGTAATTAAAGAATTTAAGGCAATAAGACCGTATCCAATTGCCCTTGTAGATTATAAAAGAGAAAAACTTTCAATATCTCAGAAAGATAAAGAAATGGCTGCGCTAACAAGAGCAGTTTTAACAAACGCTAAAGAAATGGCTGCTCAAAATACTTTTTTTACAGAAGAGATGAAGTTGACTCTCGTAAATGTAGATGAACCGGGCAAAATAGCTGATTTTGTGGCCTCTATGTTAAATCTTGAAAAAGAAGAATACCAGGAGATGCTTGAAACTTTTGATATAAAAAGCCGTCTTGAAAAAACGCTACAGTTTATCGCTCGTGAGATGGATTTAATAAAGCTGCAAAAAAAAATTCAGGGTCAAATTAACGAAAAAATAGATCACCAGCAAAAAGAATACTATTTAAGAGAACAGCTTAAAGCCATTCGAAGCGAACTTGGTATAGACAAATCAACAGAAAAAGATGCTGATTATTATAGAGCTAGACTTGAAAAGATAAAATTATCTGAAGAAGTTAAAGAAAAAGCGTTAGAAGAGGTTGAAAAACTTGAATATGTAAACTCAAATTCAAGTGAATACGGTGTTATAAGAAATTATCTGGATACAATTTTAGAACTACCGTGGGAAACAGCAAAATTTGAATCGGTTGATATTAAAAAAGCCCGGATGATTTTAAATAAAGATCATTATGGCCTTGAAGACGTAAAAGAAAGAATTATTGAATATCTTGCCGTAAGACAGCTTAGAAAATCTGAAAAAGGTTCAATAATATGTCTTGTTGGTCCTCCGGGGGTGGGTAAAACCTCTGTAGGCAAGTCTATAGCCAGAGCCATGAATAAAAAATTCTTTCGATTTTCATTAGGCGGTATGAGAGATGAAGCCGAAATTAAGGGACACAGAAGAACGTATGTGGGGGCCATGCCGGGTAAAGTGATACAGGCTTTAAAAGTGGTTAAATCAAAAAATCTTGTTTTAATGTTAGATGAAATTGATAAACTGGGAGTATCTTTTCAGGGAGATCCCGCGAGCGCTTTACTTGAGGTTTTAGATCCTGAACAAAATTCTACCTTTAGAGATCATTTTCTTGATTTACCTTTTGATCTTTCTCAAATTATATTCATTACAACCGCGAATGCTTTAGATACAATACCGGGACCTTTATTAGACAGAATGGAACTAATACGATTAGCCGGATATATTCTTGAAGAAAAAATAAAAATAGCCCAGCGATATATAATTCCACGGGCGATAGAAGAAATGGGTCTTAATAAAAAAGCGGCCCCTAAAATAAATATATCGGGTTTAAAAACTGTTATAGACGGATACTCCAGAGAGGCTGGTGTTCGTTCAATGGAAAAAAATATTAAAAAAATATATAGGAAAGCCGCAACGGCAGTTATTGAAGAGAAAAAATTTCCTAAAGAAATAAGCGAAAAAAATCTCAAAGAAATTTTGGGCCCCCTTCGTTTTGTAACATCTGAAGAAGCTAAAATAAGATATCCGGGTAATGCAATAGGGCTGGCATGGACATCGCTTGGCGGCGCGACATTAACGATAGAGTCGCGCTCAACACCCGGCAGGGGCCGTTTTAAATTAACTGGCCAGTTGGGCAAAGTAATGAACGAAAGCGCAGAAATAGCTCTTACATACGTAAAATCGTTAATACAGGATGAAAAATTCTGGGCAAGAAACGATATTCATATACATGTTCCCGATGGGGCTACGCCTAAAGATGGTCCATCGGCCGGTATTACTATTACAACGGCTCTTTTATCTTTGTACCGGAAAAAAATAATTAAACAGGGTTTTGGTATGACGGGAGAAATAAGGCTTACAGGGCAGGTTTTGCCTATAGGTGGTCTTAAAGAAAAAGTAATCGCGGCAAGAAGAATAGGATTAAGAAAAGTTATCTTCCCTAAAGAAAATCTTAAAGACTGGGATGAGATTCACGATGCCTTAAAACAAGGGATGAAAATATTTCCTGTTGAACATTACAGCGAGGTTCAAAAGCTTTTATTTTAAAATTAAAGAGGTAAATAATGAAAAGTGAAATAAAAAATAAAATAAATAAACGGTTTATTTCTATTATAGTAATATGCTGGATAATAGATTTTATAACAAAAATTTGGGCTGTAGACGCATTGAAGGGTGCAGAGGGAATTTCAATAATAGGCGAATATTTAAGGTTTCATTATGTACTAAATACCGGAGGAATTTTTGGTATAGGGCAGGGTAATCCGATGCCTTTTCAAATACTAACAGGTATAGCTATAGTATTTCTTTTAACATATTACCTTCGTTCTGAAGAGAGCGGAACTCTTTTTGAAATATCTATTGCTCTTGTGGCAGGCGGTGCTTTTGGGAACTTTACGGATCGCTTTTTTAGAGAAGGTGTTGTAGATTTTATTGATATGGGTATTGGATCAAGCAGATGGCCCACGTATAATCCAGCAGACGCGTTTATTTCTATAGGCGCCGTTTTACTGGCTATTGCTTTTTATCAAATTGAAAAAGAACTAAAGCAAAAAGAAAAAAATGCGGCCAAAGTAAAATAGAAAAGAATTCTATCTCATAAAATATTAAAAACTTGTTAAAAGAAAATAATTCTTCTTCTGACTTTGAGTATTTTTCATTTGAAGTTTTTGATGAAAAAAGACTAGATTTGTTTTTATATGAAAATTTAAAGGAATACCGCTCCCGCAGTAAATTTCAAAAAATTATTAAAGATGGGTACGTAAAAGTAAATCGTAAAGTTATTACAAAACCATCTTCTATGTTGCAGATAAATTCTATTGTAGAAATAAATCTGCCTGTTGAAAAAGAACTAAAACTGGTTCCTAAAGATATGGGCATTCCCATTTTATTTCAAGATAAATATTTTGCTGTTATTCATAAGCCTGCTGATATAACGGTGCATCCCGGCAGTGGAACAAAAGACGATACTTTAGTGCACGGTTTAATCGCGCAGATAAAAAAACTTTCAGAAGGCAGTGAAACATTAAGACCGGGAATAGTTCACCGGTTAGACAGAGAAACGGAAGGTTTAATGATAATAGCGAAAACCGATAAGGCGCATGAAGAATTTTCAAAACTTTTTCAAGAAAGAAAAATAATAAAAGAATACACCGCTTTTTTATGGGGTAAGCTTGCTAAACAGTTTGACGTTATAGACGGCTTTATAGGCAGAAATTTTTCAGACAGGAAAAAAATGAGGTTTTCAGCCGAAGCAATAGGTCATCTTGATAAAGAGGCAAAACTTTCTTATAAGATTATAAGAGAAAATATGTTTTTTTCAAAAGTATCTATTAACCTTCTTACAGGAAGAACTCATCAAATTAGAGCGACTTTTTCATCTATGGGAAATCCCGTTGTGGGTGACATTGCGTACGGTAAAATATCACGTTTGTATAAAAACTATAATATAGGCAGAAAAAAAGAAATGTTTATAGAAAAGCTTGGTATGCTGCTTTTGGCCAAAAGAATAAAATTTACCCACCCTTTTACAAAAAAAGAAATGGAATTTGAACTTAACGATCCCGATAGATTTTTAAAATTTGAAGAAATGTTTTTTTAATTTTTTATAAATTTACCTAAAAATTCATATAAAAATACAGCAGCCGCATTTGAAATATTTAAACTTTCAACTTCGTTTCGCATGGGCAGTGAAGAGAGGATGTCGCAGTATTTTTCAATATTTTCAGAGATGCCTTTGGCTTCAGAGCCTAAAACTAATATAATAGATTTATAATTTTTGTGTATTTCATTGGTAAAGGCTTCATTTAAGGTTTTGCCTTTTGGTGAGGCGCCTATTATATAAACATTGTTTTCTCGAGCTTCTTTAAGAAAGGTTGATAAAGCTTTAATTCTTAAAATAGGCATTTTTGAAAGATATCCAACCGAACTTTTAAAAGCAGAAGGTCCTAAAGGTGCGGTATTTTTTTCAGTTAAAATAAGTCCATCTGAGCCAAAAGCTGCCATAGTTCTTATAATGGCACCTAAGTTATGGGGGTCTTCGATACCGTCAAAAGTTACAAAAAAAGAAAATTTATCGGCATTAAAAATAGTTTCTTTTTGCAGATTCAAATAATCATACGAATCTGTTCTAATTAATAAAATACCCTGATGGTTTTTATTATTCACTATTTTTGAAATAGCCTTAAATCCTGTTCTTCTTATTTTAACATTGGCTCTTTTCGCCCGTGAAATAATGTTTCGAACCCGTGCGTCTTTATCTGATCTGGCTAATAAAAGACGATCGGTTATAAAAAACCCGGTTTCTTCAGTAAGTTTATCTATAGGGTGCAGACCGTAGTAAAAAGATTCTTCTTTTTGAATTGTGTTTTCAGATATATTTTTTTCAGTATCAGTTATATTCAAGTTTTTAGCCTTTATATTTTACAAATTTATTTTTTGAAGTTTACTGCCCGTGGGAGAGTCAAGAATTTTGTACCCTTTTTCTTCAAGGGTTTTTCTTATTTTATCGGCTTCGGCGTAATTTTTGCTTTTTCTCGCCTCGTTTCTTTTATCTAATAAAGTCATAAGTTCGGTATCAATATCATCTTTATCATTAGCGGTAATTTTTCTGCTGTTTTTTAGTATATTGGTAAGTTTATCCATATAATGAAATAAGTCTGTTAAAATTTCTTTTGACTTCGAAGATATTATATTCTTTTTTTCATCTAAAAACTGGTTTGTAAAACGTATGGCTTCATGAAAAACAGAAAGGGCTTTTGAAACATTTAAATCGTCTTTTAAGGCGTCTAAAAAATCTTTCTTAAAAATATCGGCTTTTGACATTATTTCATTTATGTTTTCTTCTTTTGCCTCGTTAGAATTGGATGCATTTATATCTGCAAGCCGGTTATAAGAATTATAAATTCGAATAATAGTTTGAGAAGTTTGCTTAAGGCCTTCAAGAGTAAAATTTAGTTTTTGTCTGTAATGAACAGATAAAAGAAGGTAACGTACAGCGTCGGCATCAAAACCCATGTCTAATATATCTCTAAGCGTATAAAAATTACCCAGAGATTTTGACATTTTTTTACCGTCTACTAAAAGATGTTCACAGTGAATCCAGTATTTTACAAATTTTTCGCCGTATGCGGCCTCGCTTTGCGCAATTTCATTTTCATGGTGGGGGAATATTAAATCGACCCCGCCTGTATGAATATCAATCGTTCCGTGAAAAATATTTCTTATCATGGCAGAGCACTCTAAATGCCATCCGGGGCGCCCCTTACATATTGAAGTTTCCCATGCTATTTTTTCAGATTCTTTTTCACCCTTCCAAAGCACAAAATCACGTATATCATCTTTGTCATATTCATCGGTATTATAGCGAAGTCCTGTTTTTACGGAACTTAAATCTATACCAGAAAGGTTCCCATAATTTTTAAATTTATTTATTGAAAAATATACTGAATCGTCTTTGTAATATGCGTATTCTTTATCCAGTAAAAGATTCAACATTTCTTTCATCGGTTCAATTGTTTCTGTCGCTTTGGGATAATGCTCTACTTTATCTATACCTAAAATATTCATATCTGCAAAAAAATCGTCAATAAATGGTTTTGTATAGGCCCGTAAATCGTCAAGGCATGGATTAGGATTTTTTTCGCATGTATTTTTTATAGTTTTATCGTCAACGTCGGTAATATTCATAACATGCTCAACATCATAGCCGGCAAGCTTTAAAGATCTTCTTAGTACATCTGAAAAAATATACGAACGAAAATTGCCTATATGTGCCAGATTGTAAACGGTAGGTCCGCATGAATAAATAGAAACTTTATTATCGCAGATGGGAATAAACTCATCTATTTTTTTTGTATATGTATTATAAAAATAAAATGACATAAGTTAAAAAATATTCGGGCCGACTGGATTTGAACCAGCGACCACACGCCCCCCAGACGTGTGCGCTACCCCTGCGCCACGGCCCGATATTTAAGATAATTCTTAATTTTGCGTAATGAAATTAATTATTATAAAAAAATCATTAAACAAACTGCGTCAAAAACTGCTTTTTAGATGAAGCGTCAAGTAAATGAGAGTCAAAGTTGGTACAACTTACCCTTAAACTGCTTGACAGTGTGAAAAAAAAAGACAAATTGGCATTACGAAAGGGTATTGATTTACTAGCGTTTGGCAGTATTAAGGGTAAGACATAAAAAAGTTAATTTTATGAATAATCAAATGTCCGGGCAAATGAAAAATGAATTGGGAAGAAAAAATTTACGAAGCAGCAGTTTCTACGCTTGTTCAGGGTTTTGCCGTATATGACTTTAATGTGTCTTACACAAACGGTACAGCGAAGATTCTTGTTTCTCTTGATAAGTTAGACGATCCGCATGGTTCGCCTAACATAGAAGATTGTGAAAGATTTTCCCGTCTTTTTCAACTTAAGCTTTCGACAGTATCAGAATTAGAAGATTCGCCGCTTCATTATACAATTGAAGTATCTTCGCCGGGAGCTGAACGTGAAATTAAGATGCCTGAAGAGCTAGAAAGGTTTAAAGACCTGCCGATGAAAGTTGAATATAATCAGGAAGGGAAGAGACTATCATATATTTATAGTTTTATTAAAATTGAGAAAAATATTACATACTGGAAAATCGCAGACGTAAAAAGAAACAGAAAAGAAAATTTATTAAAAAAAAACAATGAAGAAAAACAAATTTCATTAAATGATATTTATAAAGTGAGCTTATTTGTAGATTTTTAACTAGATAAAAAAGAGGAAGATAAAGAATGGCAAGAGCAAAAACAAAATCAAAGGGTGAATTAAATATAGGCAAAGCTTTTTTTGACGCTATACACCAAATAGTAAATGATAAAGGCTTTAACCGTGACGAAGTAATAAATATTATAGAAACCGGATTAATAGCGGCTTATCGGAAAAAATTTAAAACAACTGAAAATGTTCAGGTAATCATAGATAAAGAAAAAGAAGAGATTTATTTGTTAGCTAAAAGAAATGTAGTTGAAAATGTGGTTTTACCGGGTATGCAAATAGAACTTAGCGAAGCAAGAAAAATAAAGCCTGATATTCAAACGGGTGATGATATAGATATAGTGGAACATCCGCAAACTTTTGGGCGAATTGCCGCACAAACAGCTATCCAGGTGGTTTCTCAGCGAATAAGACAGCTTGAACAAAACAAGGTAAAAGATGAGTATAATCATAAAGTTGGCGATTTAATTAATGGATATATTTTAAGAAAAAAAGGCGATACTGTTTATGTTGATCTTGGTAAAGTAGAAGCAGTTATGCCGGTAAAACATCAAATTCCGGGCGAAAGGTACAGGGTAGAAGATAAAATAAAGGTATATTTACATTCTATTGAAGATGAAATAAAAGGCTCCGGACTTCGCGTACTGGTAAGCCGTGCCGATAAAAGATTCGTAAAAAAACTTTTTGAGATGGAAGTGCCTGAAATATATGATGGTATTGTAGAAATTGTTGATATTGGCAGAATTGCCGGTATAAGATCAAAAATTGTTGTACGATCAGCAAGGGGAGATGTAGATCCCGTTGGGGCCTGCGTGGGAGTTAGAGGGGTTAGAATTCAGGCAATTGTCAGAGAGCTAGGCAATGAAAGAATAGATATTATTGAATATTCTGAAAACCCTAAAGATTATATTACTAACGCGCTTTCTCCGGCTGCGCCTACTTTTGTAAAAATTGACAATGCTTTAAAAGAAGCATTGGCCGTTGTACCTGATAAAGATTTGTCAGCAGCAATAGGAAAAGACGGTTCTAATGTAAAAATAGCATCAAATATTACCGGATATAAAATTGACGTAAAAACAGAAAGTGAGTTTAGCAAAGAAATGGCGTCACCTGAGGCAAGACAAAGGCTTGATGATCTTTTTTCTACTGAAGTTAAACAGCAAAAAGAAGCAGAAGAAGAGGGTACCTTACTTAATGAACTTCCGGGGCTGGCTTCAAGAATTATTAAGATATTAAATGAAAACGATATAAAATTTATAGAACAAATTGTGTCAATGAGCGAAGAAGAGCTAATTAATATAGAAGGCATAGGAAGAGCAACCGCTAAAAAGATTATGGATGTAATCTCAGAAAGTGTTGAATTTGAAGAAGAAGCTGAAGAAAGTGAAGAGAATACAGAAACCGAAAGCAGCACAGAAATTATAAAGGATGAAGAAAACTCTGAAAACGTATAAAAATTTTTAGATAAATAAATCAATGGAAAAACCAAAAAAGAAAAAATTAGTACTAAAAAAAAGCGGCAAAGGCGGGTCAATTGCTCAAAAAATTGCTAATAGGCAAAGCAAAGACGCGGCCTATGACAAAAAAGTCAGACCGCCGATAATAACTAAGCCGCCCAAAAAAGTTGAAAACTTACGCGAACAACCTAGAAAACCTTATAAACCGAATCAGAAAAAAGAAGAAAAATTTCCTTCAGAAGAAAAGATTGTTCAAAAACCTGAAAAACCCGTTTCAAAGAAGAAAGTAGAAGGCAAAAAAAAGCATGATAAAGGTTATTTAAGAGAAAATATATTAAAAAGAGAAGAACACAAAAAGTTTTTCTTAAAACATCAGTCAGAATCACCAGAAAGAAAAAGTTTTGAGAATTCAGCATATTCTTCAATACCTAAAGAAATAAGTATTACTGAATATATTCAGGTAGGTGAATTGGCTCGTAAAATGAACGTAAAGACATCTGACTTAATTACTAAACTAATGCACTTAGGAGTCATGGCCACTATTACTCAGTCAATTGACGCCGATACGGCTTCTTTGGCGGCTTCAGAATATGGGTGTCATGTAAATGTTATATCACTATATGAAGAAACTATTATAAAAGATGAAATAGATGAAGATTCAGAACTCGAAATACGCCCGCCCGTTGTTACTGTGATGGGGCATGTAGATCATGGTAAAACAAAACTTTTAGATGCTCTTCGAAAAACTGATCAGGTAGCGCTTGAAGCTGGCGGTATTACTCAGCATATTGGTGCTTATCAGGTTCAAACGCCAAAGGGTAAAATTACTTTTTTAGATACTCCGGGTCATGAAGCTTTTACGGCTATGCGAGCGAGAGGCGCTCAGGTCACAGATATTGTTGTTCTTGTTGTGGCAGCTGACGATGGCATTATGCCGCAGACTATAGAGGCCATTCATCACGCGAAAGACGCCAATGTGCCTATTATTGTAGCAATAAATAAAATTGATGTTATGGGTGCCAATCCCGAAAAAATAAAGCAGGCTCTTACCCAGTATGAGTTAGTTCCCGAAGAATGGGGAGGCAATACTCCCATAGTTGAAGTATCTGCCCTAAAGGGAATAAATTTAGATAAACTGGAAGATATAATTTTAACTACAGCAGAAATTAAAGAGCTTAAGGCAAGCCACTCTAAAAAAGCCGTAGGTACCGTAGTAGAAGCAAAATTAGATCAAGGCAGGGGCCCCATCGCTACCGTTTTAGTCACTAATGGTAAATTAAAACAGGGCGATCCTTTTGTTGTTGGTCTTGTAGGCGGCCGAGTTAGGGCGATGGTCAGTGATAGAGGCACGGCTATAAAAGAAGCAACGCCTTCTACGCCGGTTGAAATATTAGGTTTAACAGGGGTTCCTAACGCGGGAGATTCATTTCATGTAATGGATTCAGAAAAGGCCGCCAAAGAAATAATGGAAAAAAGGCAGGAGTTAAGCCGAAGAGAGCAGGCTCAGCAGATAAAAAAAGTTAAGCTTGAAAATTTAAATGAAATTATAGAAGAAGGTAAAAGTACTGAATTTAAAATTATAATTAAAGCCGATGTAAGAGGTTCTGTTGAGGCTTTACAGACTTCACTTGAAAAATTATCAAGTAAAGAAGTAAAAATTTCGGTTATTTTCGGCGGAACAGGAGAGATAACTGAATCTGATGTAATGCTTGCTTCAGCTGCCAATGCTGTAATTATTGGTTTTGGAACAAGGGCAAACGCGAGGGTGCGTGAGATCGCTTCAAAAGAAGGCGTAGAAATAAAATATTATAATATTATTTATCAAGCTATTGACGACATAAAGCTGGCGATATCAGGAATGCTGTCACCTGAAATTAACGAAGAAAATACGGGTGAGGCGCAGGTGCGCGAATTGTATAAAATTTCAGGCTTGGGTACTATATGCGGATGCATGGTTACAAATGGCATCATTGAAAGAAGCAGCGGTATAAGAGTCATAAGAGAAGGTAAAGTAATTTATGACGGCAAAATAAAAACCTTGAAAAGATTTAAAGATGATGTAAGCGAAGTTAAAGAAGGTTTTGAGTGTGGTATTTTAATAGACGGATATAATGATGTTAAACAAGATGATATACTGGAAGTTTATAAGAAAGTTGAAAAACTGCGAAGTTTCGATGATATAAAAAAAGATGAACCCATAAAAGAAAAGCCAGGGTCTGAAGAAGAAAGTTCAAACTAATAAAATACAATAATTAAATGAATGAAATTAAACGCAAAAGGCTTGAAAAGCGCATTTTGCATCTTTTGGGAGATTTATACTATAAGAAGCTAAAAGATCCGCGAATTGCTATGGTGACTTTTTTAGAATGTAAGTTATCTGAAGATGCTTCATTAGTTGAAATATATTTTTCAGTGTATGGTTCTGAAGAAGAAAAAAATGAAACCTTAAAGGGTTTAATTCACGCCGCGGGATATATACGCTCCAAAATTGCCGAAAATATTCAAATGAAAAACGCGCCGAAGGTTTTTTTTAAGCCAGTTTAATCTTTTTATTCACTAGATCCTATATAAGACTTCAATATCAAATGGGCCGCCATAGAATGGGTTTTTTCTTTTTTTTCTTTTTGCTTCTTTCGGCTGGTTTTTGATTTTCCCGATTTTTCAATGAAAATATTTTCAGCTTCTATAGACGTAAAGTTTTCATCCCAGTAAACAATAGATATATTAGGAATATTTTTTTCAATATGGCGGCCAAAGTTTTTTATTTCTTTTAGAATGTTAGATTTTTCGCCGGTTGAATAAGGCATACCAATTATTAATTGTAATGGTTTATATTCTTTTATAACAGAAAAGAAATTTTCCCAAAAATTGGTTTTATGAAATTCAAGAGATTCTAAATTAGTTATGGCAATTTGATCTTCGCTTGTTACGGCAAGGCCAATATATTTACGACCAAAATCAACGGCAAGCAGTCTGCCCATTTTTACTTATTATTTATTTCTTCGAGGGTTTTTACCCGCTTTATTAATTCTGGCAAAGACGCCAAAGCGCTGTTTATTTTGTGTGCCTCTCTTACGGGTCTTGCCGGTATACCAAAATAAACTGTTCCTTCTTTGGTATCAGAGGGTACCCCGGTAAGAGCTAAAATAACACTTTTTTTACCCAAAGTTACATGATCTGCTATGCCTGCTTTGCCGGCTATTATAACACCGTCTTCAACTTTAATAGAGCCCGAAAGGCCGGCGCTGCCCGCTATGTACACATAATTTCCTATTTGGCAGTTGTGTCCTATTTGAACCAGATTATCAATTTTTGTATGATTACCCACAGTAGTACTTTCAATAGTGGCTCTGTCTATAGTTGAGTTTGCGCCAATTTCTACAAAATCGCCAATTATAACGTTGCCTATCTGCGGAATTTTATGCCGGCTGCCGTCAGTGTGATCATAATAGCCGAATCCATCGGCTCCTATTACCGCGCCCGCGAAAATTTTTGTGTTATTACCAATTACGCAATAGCGGCTTATTACCACGCATGAATGAATTTCACTGTTATCTCCTATTTGGGCGTATGGTTCAATAACAGCGTTAGGATATATTATGCTGTTTTTGCCTATTTTAACCGATTGCATAATTACCGCTCCGGGCATAATAACAGCGGTATCGTCTATTTGAGCTGTATTATCTATAGAGGCCGCGTTTTTTGGGCTGATAGTACCTGATACTTTTTTTTCAAATAAAGAAAGAAGCTCTATAAATTTAAGTCTTAAGTTTTCAGATTCAGATATTAATGCGTTTGAAAAGTTTTCTGCTATTTTTCGCGGACATAATACAGCAGATGCGTTTTTTATTTGAGGATGTTTTTTAAGAAGATTCTCAGATTCTACCACGTATATATAATTATTTTGCAGGTTTGAATTAGGCATAAGCCTTTCAATATCTTTAATACCTAATATTTCTGTCTTTTCATTACCGATATATTCTAAATTTAATTTTTGGGCTAGTTCACTTAAAGTCATTTTCTTTTCCTTCTTTGGTTTTCTTATTTTCTTATTTTCTTATTTCGCCGTGGGTGTTTCTCTGCTGTTTAATTCATTTAAAAGGTCAATGGCTCTTTGACTAAAATCGACACTATTTTTGCCGTAAATAACAGAACTCCTATGTGATAAGATAATGTCAATATTTTCTTCTTCTGATATTATTTCTAATGTTGTAATTATTTCATCATATAAGCTGGCCATAAAATCGCTTTTAAGATGTTTTAAATCTTCTTTAGTTTTTTCAAGTTCATTTTCATATTGAAGTAATTCTTCTCTTTTCTTTTTTTTTTCCAGCAAATATTCTTCAAAACCCAAAAGAGATTCTTTTATATTTAAATCTAAATTTGTAGAATCAATTTTTTCAATAATTTCGTTTTGAACTTTTTCAATTTTAGTTTTATAGCTTTCAAAATCTTTTTTAATTTTGTTTTTTAGAGAGCTGCTCTCAATAACATACTCCATATCAATAAAACCTACACGGCCTTTTTCTTCTGTGTATATGTTTGCGGCAGAAATAAAAATAAAAAAAACAAATTTTATATATGTTAGTATAGTTATTTTAATAACTTTAATAATACTTACCTGTTAATTAACTGTGTTAGTGGTTATCATTATTTAACACTTAGTACAATTTTTCTTCCGCTTTTTGAAGTTACGGTTAAGGGTACTGAAAGTTTTTTTTGTACAAGTTCCTGAGCTAAGTCTTTTACCTGCCCGGAATATATTAAATCTAGCATTGCTTTGCCCGGGTTAACAGTGCGTTCGATAACGTCTACCACGCCTCTTATTTGATCTCTAAAATCATTTTCAAGGTCATATAATTTTTTATAAGAAAGATTACCATTTATCTCAAGTATTACAGTTTTTCCTGAGCCGTACTCTTTATCCCATTTTCTAAGCATTTGTTTAAATAGATCATTTTGCATTGTTTTACCCGCTTTTTCAATGGCGGCTCTGCATCCAGATTGAAAATCGATATGCGCTGAAGCTGAGTGTTTACTTGCGGCAGCCATAAGCCTTCTGGTACTTATGTCAAACATAGATATTTCAATATTAACCTGCGCTGACTGTAGTTTAGAATTCATAACATTACCCGCGTTTGTACATTCTGTGCTCCCAAAAATTAAAATATCAAAATCGGCGTCATTATCTTCTGCGTATGAGGCAATTTTTTCAATTGACAACGGATGTTTAATTTTACCCTGCCATGAACTGGTTTTGTGAATAGCAAAGTTTTTTTCAAGAAAAAACTCAGAAATACTCTGCAGGCTGTAACTGTCATAAGGATCCATTAGTTTGTTATCAAATTTTTCATGAACAATGCCAAAAATAACGGGTTGTTCCCAGTCTGAAAGAAGATCGTCTATGGCGCTTTTTAAATCACTAGGTTCAATTTCGGCTTTAATGGTCATTTTATATAAATCACCCATTTTATTTTCAGATTTTATAATATAATCTTTTACGAGACCTTTACTTTTAGCGGTAACCTCTCCTTTTACCCAAACACCGCTTTCAGTAATTGATTTACTTTGAATTAACTGCCCCAGTTTTCTTTGAATTGCGTCTTTTTTTGCCGCTCTTAATGCCCTGTCTTTGGCAAGTGCCACATCGTCTTGGTACACCTGAGCCATCCCCTCGCCTATAACCCAGTTACTGTCTACTCCAGAAATATCGGATGTTTTTTGTCCGCTGGAACAGCCCAAAGAAATTACTAAAATTAGTGCGCTTGTATTTATTTTTACTTTTCTCATGATTGTTTCTCCTTTTGCTTCAAATTAATATTTATTTCTTACGTGTAAAGCTAAAATTTTCTTAAAAAATTAAACTTCCAGTTTTTAATTGAATTGTCATATAATTTAAATTCAAATGTAGTATTTTCAGGAGGTTTAATTAGATAAACAGTTAAACCAGTAAAAATTCCGCCCAATGTACCGTATCCGCCAAATTTGAGAATTTCTCCTGTATCGCCCGATTGTGCGTAGGGTATGGCGCCTCCCAGTGCTCCCGCTATAAAGCCTCCTATTGCGCCATAAAAAGTATAATTCATAATAGAGGTTCCTATGGTAAACTGTTCATTCTTTCTTGACTCAAAATAAGTAACAGCCGCGCCAGCGAGAAAACCGCTTAATCCGCCCGCTCCACAGAAAATATAAATATATTTTTTATTATTTTCTGAATCTCCCGTCTTGTAAAAAGAAAGCCCCCCAATGGCGCCTAAAATGCCGCCTGAAAAAAAACCCATTGCCATATTCACTAAAAAATGCTCTCCCGCTGCTAATCCATAGGCCTCTGATTCTAAATAGTATTCCATTAATTGCGCATTTTTTAATTTTAAGTCTTCCGGTGTTTTTTTGTCTTCTTCAGTTTCTAAGTTATCTTGATCTTTCTTTTTATTGGCAGTTTCTGACTCTTTTTCTTTTAAAATTTGTATTTTTTTATTATATTTTTTTTTCTTTTTAAGGTATGTATCTGGGTTTGCAGGTTCTTCAGTATTTGTAATCTCTGTGTTATCAGTCTCGTTGTTTGCAGGTTCTTCAGTATTTGAAATTTCAGAATTTTCAGCCTCAGTGTTTTCAACCTCTGCGTTTTCAACCTCTGCGTTTTCAGTCTCTGCGTTTTCAGCGTAAATGTTCGACGCAATAAGAAAAAATGACAGAATTAAGCAGATACTATTTATTTTCAAAAAATTATTTTTCATTGCCGGTTATCTTAAAAATATTGTTTAGGTTGAAAAGAAAAATATCTGATGTAATTCATGATTTAAAAATATAAATTTCATTTATTTTTAATGATTGGAACCGATACGGATTTTTTGAATAAGTAAAAGAAAGAAAGCTAAGAAGCCTGAAAAAATATAAAGCACTATAATTGAAAATACAACCCAGTACCATCCCAACCATAATATTAAGAAACTAATCAATATAACGGCCGTTATTAAACGATAGATTGTTATTTTTGATGTTAAACCTCTGGTAGGTTTTGAATAGCGTATATTACTTACCATTAATAAAGAAATGATTAAAAAGATGCTTACAGTGCTCCATAACGGCATTTTATAATTTTGACATATAAGCGGTATAAGCGCGATAAAAATGCCGGCAATAGGTGAGGGCAGCCCTAAAAAAGTTTTTGGGTCATGCGATACATTAAACCGCGCCAGCCGATAGGCCGCGCACATAGGATAAATAGCCGAAACCGCCATACCAATAGGATAATCATAACCTTTAAAACTTATATTAAAAGCCGAGAAATAAACATGATACATTAAAAAACCGGGGGCTAACCCAAAAGTTGTTAAATCGGCTAGAGAGTCAAGCTGTTCGCCAATGGCTGATTCAGCAGATAGTTTTCGAGCTAAAGGCCCGTCTAACCCGTCAAATAAAGCTGCTATTAAAATAAATATACTTCCCAGAAAAAAAACTTCATGTGGTTCATACCGCGAAGTTGTATTTGCGTGAGATACTACAAGTATTGATAAGAATCCGAATGTTAAGTTTCCCAGAGATAAACCGTTGGGAATCCAACTTTTAATCATTTATAATCCTTAAAATATGATTTATTTCTGCTGACAATCGTTTTTTCATTCATTTGCGCGTCCCATTTTAATTAATATATGTTTGCAGTATTCGCTTATATTTAAAGTATTGTTAAAAAGAGCCCCGCCCATTAAAAAAATAACATCATGGCCGTACAAATCTATCATATCGGGAATTCTTTCTTCATTCATTCCGCCGCCCGGCATAGGGAATATAGAAGTAAAATTTCCCATAAATTCAGTGCAGCCGTTTTTTATGCTTTCACATTCTTCCCGTGAAAATGAAAATCTGCCTCCGTAATTAGGAAAAATAGAAGCATCTGCGCCTGCCAGTCTTTGCATTTTTCCAAGCAGTATTTTATGGGTAAATCCTGAATGAGGGCTGGTTAACATACCGCCTAAAAATGAGGGATGAGAGATTAAAGGAACATCGATACGCATGTCTTCACTTAGCGCGAGCATTGTGTCAAAACCGCATAGGCCGGGAGATATAAGAAGTGCGCCTGCCTCATTTTCAATAGCAAAAAATGCCCGCTCAAATACTGTTTCATATCTGCCGGTAATATGCGGCGCGTACAGACAGTTTTTACCCGTTTCTCTATTTGCTTTTTTTACGGCATCTGAACAGGCTTTTACCCTGTCTTCAAATAAACAAAAACTCTGGTTTGAAAGGCCGTGATCGTCTTTTATAATATCAACACCGCCTTTAGCAAAGGCGTAAGCCATTGAAGCCATCTCTTCGGCCGATTTACCCATTGGTTTAAGAGCTGAACACAAAAGGGGTTTTTCATAAATATTTAATATTTTTCTTATTTTTTTAATACCAAAGCGCGGACCTTTGAACTTTTGATATAAAGTATCAGATAATTTTATATCATAAACCTGAATATTCGGTTTGATGCTCGTATTGCCGAAAATTACATTAAGAAGCTGAAGCAATTCAAAACCTGTTGTTTCTACATTATAACTAATATTGGCTTCAAAAAGATTTTCTGAAATAAAAATAAAATGTTCAATTTTACCTATAATATTTTCCTTAATATAGTCATCTTTTACGAGATGTTCAGATAATTCTACGGTTTGTTCAAGACAGATAATTTTAGCCGCAGTGTGTGCGGTTTTTTCATCGGCCTTTATTCTATAGGTAACATGAAATCTTTCATTGTTCATAAGTCTTCGGTTTTATCAATAACTTGTTTTAATTCATCTCTAGTGTCAATAAAATCATTTTCGGTAATAAATGTCTTAATATTCAATAAACTTTCAACAGCTTCAATTAAAGCTGCTGCGTCCATTTTATATTCTTTCATTAAATATTTTAAACTGGCACCGTGGGCAAATGTATCTTTTAATCCAAGGCGTATTAATTTCTTATTTATTCCGTTTTCAGCCATTATTTCTGCAGCAATTGAGCCCAGGCCTCCCACAATTGTGTGGTTTTCCATAGTTATAACACCTTTTTTTACAGAGCTTAAATAATCTAAAAATTCTGTTTGCGCAAAAGGTTTTAAGGTAGATACATGAAGATGGCATATTGAAATATTCTTAGTTTTTAGTAAACTTGTTACTTTTAAGGCTTCTTCTGTCATAATGCCGCTAGTTAAAAGCAGTATGTCTGATCCTTTTTGCAGTAATCTTAGTTTGTTAAATTCAAAAGGAGTGTCAAATAATCTTATTACTTCTCCTCTTAAGATTCTTACGTATACAGGGCCTTCAATGGAGTCGGCAATATTTAAAACTGTTTCTACCTCGGTGGCGTCACCCGTTTCAAGTATAGTCATATTCGGCAGTGAACGCAGTACAGCGATATCTTCAATGGCCTGGTGAGTAATGCCTCCCGGTGTGGTAATTCCCGGTAAAAATCCCATTAATCTAACTTTTCGGTTAGGAAAAGCCACAGAAGCGATAATTTGATCAAGGGGCCGCCGGTATAAAAAAACCGCGAATGTATGAATAAAAGGATAAAATCCTTCTAGAGCTAAAGCCCCGCAAAAACTCATCATGTTTTGTTCGGTCATACCCATTGATATAAATTTATTGGGATATAAATCTCTAAAACCGTCTACTTCACACGAACTTGTCAAATCTGCCGTAACGCACAAAATATCATCTCTATGAGCGGCAAAATTAATAAAAGCCTTTGCGTATGGTTTTACTACAACTTTCATGATGAATATAGTTCTTCTCTTATAGCAGTTTCAAGTTCATTTAGTTCTTCATTACTTTTAAAGCGAACATAATGAAGCCTGGGACTTCTTTTTTTTAAGTAGCTCATGCCCTGCCACGGATTTGTGTTTGCCAGAATAACCAAAGGTCCGTTTACCGGTTTAATTTTTGAAGCTTCACATATTTCTGTAATATTATGACCATCAATAGAAATTGTATAAGCGCCAAAAGATTTAAGTTTTGCTTCAATATCGCCAAGTTTCATTACAGAATCAATAGTTCCATCGCATTGTTGACCATTCATATCGGCTATAATTGCCATATTATTTAAATTGTAATGGCTCATGGTTAAAAAGGCTTCCCATGTTTGCCCTTCTTGAAATTCTCCGTCTGAAACAAAAACCCAAACTCTGCCGGTTTCATTTTTTTTCTTTCTCGCGAAGGCTGTACCCGCCGCCATGCTTAAAGTTTGCCCTAAAGAGCCGTTTGTGACTTCCATACCGGGTGAGTGCTCGGCTCCTATCATCTCAACACTGGAACCGTCTTGATTAAACATATCTAGAGCTTTTTTATGCATTCGTCCAACGGCTATTAAAGCCGCATAAATTACAAGAGCGTAATGCGCTGGAGAAATAAAAAAGCGGTCATGTTCACTTTCTTTTTCACCATGATATAGGGCTCCTCTTTTATAATGAAGATTTTTTGCTGAGGGATTGCCCGAGAATAAAGAAGGAATTTCAGGTGCCGTACTTTTGCCAAGATTTAAAAGCTTTGCGTATAATGCCGCTAAAAAATCGGCTGATGAGCAGGCCTGGCTTAAATATCCACCCTTATTTTTTATGGTATGTTCAAAAACTATACGACGTATTTCAAGCGCCGTATTTAATATAATATCTATTGACATTAAAATGATTTATTAATAAAACAAGTCAGGACGGCAATTCGATTTTAATTGCCGTTTTATTTAAATTTACAAGCGAGATAAAAAGTGTTTATTAGCACTTTATAGTGTTAATTTTCAAATGCTTTTTCAGAAATTTCTGCATTTGAACCCATGCCATAGACTTCTAGTCCTTCCATTTTTTCAGGAAATTCTTCGCAAAAGGCTTTCATCACAGTTCTGGTTAACATTTCTCTGGCTTCCTGTGTAATAGGGAAAAAGATATCAATAAATTCTCCCCGTTTTGTTCTGTTAGATGGCATGCCTACAAATACACCTTTTTTACCTTTAACAATTCTTAGGTTTTTAACTACATATGTGTCATTTAGTGTTATATGAGCATAACCCAATGTATTTCTATCATCATGGCGTATATATACCTGAGTTTTCGTTATTTCTACCGACATTTTAACTCCCTCCCTTGTTCTAAGGGTATCTTATTTGTTTTAAATAAAATGGTCAATCATTTTTTTATTTGTTGGCGCGGTATCTCTATTCTACTATTCTCATAATAAATTAAAATAGCAAATAACTATGAATTATTTAATTAAAATTATTTTAATAATATTATTATTTTTTATGCAAAATCTGATTTTTGCTGAAAATAAACGGGCCGGTTATATTCAAGAGTGGATATTGTACCAGTCAGATATGTTTAATAAATATCCTGTTGTCGCGGTGTATTTTGATAAGGATGATGAATCTGAAGTTGAAAAAAATCGGAGTCTTTTTACTGCCAATATTTTCTATCAGGTTTGGCAGAAAAATTTTAGAGTATTCAATGTAAGTTATACTGATTTCGCGAAAGAATATTTTTATCTACCCGCAAACGTATCTAACGAAAATAAGGTAGAATATTTTTTCTTTGATAAGACAGGTGTTTTTTTATTTTCACAAAAAAGTTTCAATGAAAGAAGCGTTAGCGTTGTAATATTTGAAATATGGCGGTACTATAAAAATGATTTAGAACAATTTTTAAAAACAGGCAAAAGCAATATATCTTATCTGCATTGGCCAGAAATGGCCTATGTTTCAGGTATGCCTGCTTTAACCAGAAAGTGGCTGAATAAATTAAATTCTAATATGTTATCTAAAAATGAAAAGAAAGCCTTTTATGTTTTGAAAGAGCTTTATTAGGCAGGGTGAAAGTTTAATAGCTTAGTCTTTGCCCTGCAATAAATCTCTTATAAGCGCCGCTTTTTCAAACTCTAGTTTTTCGGCAGCTTCGAACATGTCGAGTTTGAGTTTATGCTGCCATTCTTTTTTGTTTTTAAATTTTTTTGGATTGTATTTTTCTATTATATCTTCTAAAAGTTTTGTTTCGTCTTTATCGTGTTTTTTTTCTCTCTCAATGATATCTACGACTTCTTTTTGAATGGTCGTAGGCGTAATGCCGTGCTTTTTATTAAATTCATCCTGAAGGGTTCGTCTTCGGCTCGTTTCGTCTATAGCGGCTTTCATTGAATCGGTCATTCTGTCGGCATATAAAATAACGGTGCCGTTTACGTTGCGCGCGGCTCGGCCCATTGTTTGAATTAAAGAACGTTTTGATCGAAGAAAGCCTTCTTTGTCGGCATCAAGAATGGCAACAAGTGATACTTCGGGCAAATCGAGACCTTCTCTTAAAAGATTAATGCCCACTAAAACGTCAAATTCTCCTTTACGAAGATCGCGCAGTATTTCTGTTCTTTCGAGAGCATCAATATCAGAATGCATATAGCGTATTTTAATTTCAAGATCAGCGTAATATTCGGTTAAATCTTCAGCCATTTTTTTAGTTAAGGTGGTTATTAAAACGCGTTCATTATTTTGGGCGCGGATGGTTATTTCTCTAGCGAGATTATCTATTTGACCTTTGGTTGGTCTAACTTGAACAACAGGATCTAATAGACCGGTAGGACGTATAATTTGCTCGGTATGGCAGTCCGTTTTTTCAAGTTCGTAATCAGCCGGGGTGGCCGAAACAAATAAAATATTTTTCGCGAAAGTTTCAAATTCTTTAAAATTTAAAGGACGGTTATCCAGTGCCGATGGGAGCCTGAATCCGAAGTTTACGAGAGTTTCTTTACGGCTTTTATCGCCCGCGTACATTCCTCCTATCTGGGGTATAGATACATGGCTTTCGTCAATAATAATTAAAAAATTCCGGGTAAAGTAATCCATCAAACAGGCGGGACGCGACCCTTCGGCTCTGCCTGTTAAATGGCGCGAGTAGTTTTCAATTCCGTTGCAGTATCCCATTTCTTTTAGCATTTCAATATCATAGAGGGTTCTTTGTCTTATTCTTTCGGCTTCTAGAGGTTTGTTGTTATCGGTAAAATATTTTATTCTTTCTTCTAATTCTTTTTTTATTGCTATAATAGCTTTTTCAAGTCTTGGCGGCGAAGTAATAAAATGTTTAGCCGGATAAATGGCTGTTTTTTTTAAGACTTCTCTTCTTTTGCCCGTTAGTATATCTATTTTAGATATTGATTCAAGGGTATCGGCAAAAAATTCAAAACGAACAGCCTCTTGAGAGTAGGCCGGTAAAATTTCAAGAACATCGCCTCTAACTCTAAAACTTCCTCTTTTTAGTTCTATATCGTTTCTTTCATATTGCATTCTAACCAGTTTTATTATTGTTTCTTCAAGCGATAGCGCTTGTTCGCTTTCTGCCAGTAAAATAGATTCCTGGTAATCTTCGGGCGATCCTAGGCCGTAAATACAGCTTACGCTGGCCACTACAATAACGTCATCTCTTTCTAATAAAGAAGAAGTAGTTCTTAAGCGAAGCATTTCAATTTCATCGTTTATAGACGCGTCTTTTTCAATGTAAGTATCGCTTACCGGCATATAAGCTTCGGGCTGGTAATAATCGTAATAACTTATAAAGTATTCAACCGCGTTATCGGGAAAAAAATCTTTAAACTCTCGGTAAAGCTGAGCGGCCAAAGTTTTATTGTGAGTAATTATTAAAACCGGGCGGTTTATTTTTTCAATTACAGCGGCCATGGTGACGGTTTTTCCCGACCCGGTGACCCCTATTAAAGTGGCTTTACCGTCATTATTTTTTAATACCTCTGAAAGTTCAACAACTGCGGCCGGCTGGTCACCAGCCAATGAAAAGGGTTTTCTAAAGTTGAATTTCATTGTAATTTTTATTTGTTTTTGAAATTTTTTTCAAGAAACAAACGGTAAGTTATAAAGCCTCCCGCAAAACCGCCTATATGGGCCCAAAACGCAATGCCTACGGCTTCTGCCCTTACAGGCAGGGTCATGGCCCCGCTTAAAAGCTGTGTTAAAAACCAAAATCCTATGTAAAAAAAAGCGGGTATTTCAAAAATCATTGGATAAAAAAAGATAGGTACAAGGGTTACAATACGGCTGGCAGGAAAAAGTCTCATATAGGCGGCCATAACGCCGGCAAGAGCTCCCGAGGCTCCTATAGCGGGAATTTGAGATTGAATATGAATGATAAAATGAGCTAACGAGGCTATAAAGCCCATTAATATATAAAAAAGAAAATATTTTAGGTGCCCCATCATATCTTCAACATTATCTCCAAAAATCCAAAGAGCCCACATGTTCATAATAAAGTGCATCCATCCACCGTGTAAAAAAATATTGGTAAAAAAAGTATAATATTCGGGAATAAATCCCGCCGCTTCAGAATATTGCGGATTGCTAAACTTTGCGGGTACCAGACCCAGCGTAAGAAATAAGGCGTGTTTTTCTGCTTCAGTTAAAGTAAGCTCAAAGAAAAAAACAATCGCGTTTAAAGCGATAATTGTATAAGTAATAACAGGGGTTTTTTGTGAGGGGATAATATCTCTTAGGGGTATCATTTTTTAACTATATTTTAATCTTTAATTTGAATAGGAGCCAGCTTTAAAGATGAAATTTTTTTACCTACTTCAAGAGGCACATAACCGTATTTTTCACGGAATAATTTTTCAATTCTACTGGGTGTTGAATATTCGGCAATTTTTAATCTTAAATTTTCAGATTCTAAAAATAAATCGCGTCTTTCGTTTTTAAGTTTCGATATTTCGTATCTTAAAACTGATATTTTCATGTTTCGCCATAAATAAGCGAAAATAAAAAGATTTACGATGGCCGCTAAAAATACAATAACCATTAAATTAAATACATCCGTTTTAATTTTTTCAGATTTTTCAGACATAGCTATTTTAATAAATTGGGATGTTTTTTTTCAAGAAAATCAATAAAGCCCGTCATGCTTCGTCTTAAAACTTCATAAACCTCGTCAAACGCATCGCCGCCAAAGCCAAAAGGATCCATTACATCAGAACCCTTGTTTTTAGAATCAAATTCTCTCATTTTATAAACTTTTTCTTTAGGTACATAAAATTCTTCTGTTAAAGTATGCGCGTTGTTGCTGTCCATCGCGATAATGTAGTCAAAAATATCCTTATCTTTGGCGTGAACGGGACGTGATTTTTGATTATCTATTGAAAAATTATTTTTTTTAGCGATATGTCTAGAGCCCGAATGAGGCGGTTCGCCTTCATGCCATGCCGAAGTTCCCGCCGAGTCAACATGAAACTTATCTTCCCACCCTTTTTCTTTTATCATATTTTCAAATATACCCTGCGCCAAGGGAGAACGGCAGATATTGCCAAGGCATACAAATAAAACCTGTATCATTTTAATTCACCCGTAAATGAATTAATAATAAAAAAACCTATAATCGTCTCTTTTTCTTCATCGGGTAAATTTAATACTTCATTAAACTGTGACGCCTGAAATCCCCATGAATGAAAAAAATAACGGCAGGCGGCAAAAGCTTCCCGCGGCAGATAAATATTGCTTAAACCGTAAAAAACAGGTATATTGCTTTTTTCAAGAATGGCCGGTATTTTCATTGGTGTATTATTTATATCTTGAGGTTTTTCTCGTAATATTTGTTTTGATTTTTCTTCTAAAGGAAAAACTCCTAAATCTTCAAGTCTTACTTCTTTTGTGCTGGCAGACCATCCAGAAATATTAAAAAGAGCATTTAAAAAATTTTTAATAAAAATATCTTCAAAAAAAAATCCGCTTTCTTTTAATTTATAGGCTCCTTTTTGATTTTCAATTTCTATGAGTGATTCTTTATTAATATTTTTCATTGGCATTTTTATTTTTCTTTTTCAAAGCGGGCCTCAACGGAATATCCGTGTTCAGCGTATAAACCTTCAATTTTACTCATAATAGTTACGGGTTCTAGAGCTTTTTTAAGACCTTCTTTAGAGCATTTTTGCCATGTAATGCGTCTTAAAAAAGAATGAACGCTTACACCCGATGAAAAACGGCAGGCTTTTGCCGTTGGCAGAATATGATTTGTTCCCGAGTAATAATCTCCCACTGCTACCGGCGAATAATCACCTAGAAAAACACTGCCGGCGGCATTTATTTTTTTTAGTATATTATCATCATCTTTAGTTTGAACTTCAAGATGTTCGGGAGCGTACCGGTTCGAAAATTCTACCGCTTCGTCTAAGTTATTAACAATAAAAATTTTACCGTTTCTTTTCATAGCCTCTTTGGTTATTTCTTGTCTTTCGGGTCTTTTTTTAATAGCAAGTTCAATTTCTTCTATTGTTTTTTCTGCTGTTTTTTTATCGGTACATAAAAGAATAGCGCAGGCGTTTTCGTCGTGTTCGGCTTGCGCCAATAAATCCTGAGCCAAATAAAACGGGCTGGCAGAATCATCGGCAATAATTAAAACTTCAGAGGGGCCGGCGAAAGAATCAATACCGCAAAGATTTTTTGAAAAAACGTAGGTTTTCGCGGCAGAGACATAAATGTTTCCCGGTCCGTATATGTAATCTACTTCGGGAATGCCCAACTCTTTCAAACCATGTGCCGCGGCAAGTATCGATTGAGCGCCGCCTGCCTGAAGAATTCTATCGGCTCCCGCGATTGCGGCCACGGCTTTAACAATTTCGGGCACGCTGCCGGTGTCTTTATTGGGGGGTGATAAAATAGTTATATCTTTAACTCCGGCTATTCTAGCCGGTATAATGCCCATTAAAACAGTAGAAGGGTAAAGCGCTTTACCGCCCGGTACATACAGGGCCACGCTGTCAAAAGGTTCAAACTTAAAGCCTAGTAAGTTTTTTTCAACCTCTATTTCATAACCAGCGGGTTTTTGTTTTTCATGATACACGGTTAAATTATTCATGGCTTTTTCAAAAGATTCTATGTGCCGCGGATTTTCTAATTTTATTTTATCTAGTGATGCTAAAAGTTCTTTTTTACCCAGCACTAAGGGTTCAGGCACAAAGTTATCCCATTTTTGGGTGTAATATTTAAGCGCTTTTAAGCTGTCTTTTGATACTTCTTTGGCAATAGGGATAATAGTTTCATTTATAACGTTATCAAGGCTTAAAGAACCTCTATCAATTATAAATTTTTTTTCTTCTTCTTTTAAGTCTGATAAATTTTCAATTTTAAGAAAGGCCATAACCCAATTCATCAAGTTGATTCAAGATGAAAAGTTAGTTTTTTTATCTGTTTTTGTATGAAAATCATTTACAATATAAAACGACCATGAAAATAAGTGAAACTAACAGATGACAATTTATAAGAAGGAAAAAAATATACGTATTTTTAAAATTTTTAAAAATATTGTTCATTTTTTTTTGAGTCTCGTGTATGTTTTATTTTCTTTCGTATATTCACAAGAAAATGCAGAGAATAAAATTCCTGAAACATTAGAAAACGATGCTGAGTTAATTCATTTTGGGCCTGAAATTAATTCACCTTATTCTGAATATTTGCCGTTTATTTCGCCCGATGAAGATATTATTTTTTTTCAATCAGACAGGCCGGGGGGGGCAGGACAGACAGGAGATTTTGATATATGGAGCTCTGTAAACCAAAACAAGAAAAATTTGTATCCCCAGTTTTCTTCTCCTGAAAATATCGGACATCCCATAAACACACCAAACTATGAAGGTCTTGCTTCTTTTCGAAAACTAGCGGATAATGAATGGGAAATTTATTTTACCTCAGTACCGTCACAAGAGAGATCGGGACCAGCGGGAACAAATATTTACTATTCAAGAACAACACAGGGAAAATGGAGTAACCCTGAACCTATTATTGGTGTAAACACGCATTTTAATGATAGAATGCCCTCAATATCTTTAGACGGCAGGTATCTTTATTTTTCATCAGATAGGCCGGGGGGTTACGGCAAAGATGATTTATGGGTTTCGGAATATGATTTTGAAAGAAAATTCTGGAATAATCCCGTAAATTTAGGATCTAAAATAAATAGCCCCGCTTCTGAGATATCTTCTTCTATTCATACCGATGGAATGACATTATATTATTCTTCGAACAAAAAAGGCGGCGTGGGCGGCTATGATATTTATGTGACTCAGAAAATTTCTCAAAAAGATATGCAAAGCTGGAGAAATCCGGCGAATTTGGGTACTCCCTATAATTCAAAGTATGATGATGAACATCCTTCGGTAAATTTTGGGGGGGCTTACATGTATTTTTGTTCAAACAGAGAAGGAGGGTACGGAGCTTTTGATATATACCGCGCGAGAATACCGCATTTTGCCAAACCTTTGGTCGTGATTTCGTTAGAAGGCAGAATTCACGAAGAAGATTCATTAAAAGGTATCGAGGCTAACATTAGTATTGAAAGCAGTGATGATTCAAGAAACATTTCAACCGGACTTCCCGATGGAAATTTTTCGGCCAACTTTATTAACAACAAAATATATAAAATTTTAGTTTCTGCTCCCGGTTATTATCCGCAGGAATTTACATTTGACTTAAGAGAAATTCACATTCCTCAGGTTATACGAAAAGATTTTCATTTAAAAAAACAAACCGGTTTGCCTTCAAAGTTTTCTTTTTATATTTCTTTTTATGATAAAGAAAATAAATTTGTAGGGCCAAATGTAACATATAGTATTAATTCAAGTTTAAAAACAAAAGTAAAGCCTTCCAGTGTTCCTGAAAAAAATGAAGTTTATTATATTATAAATATGCCTGTTCCCATAGAATTAAAAGATAAAGAAAATCTGGTAAATTACTTACAAGAAAATATAATTAAAGTACAGGCCTTACATAAGGGTTTTCTTCGTCTAGAAAGAGAAATTGCTCCTGTACACATAGTTGATTTAAGTGAAATTCCTATTAAAGAAAATTACGATATCCGTTTTATGATGCAAGAGGGAGACAGCGGTATAACTGAAGAGCCTGAAACCGTTATAGAAGAAACCCAAAAAATAAAACATATTCTTTCGGTTTATTTTAATACGAATATGTTTGAAAATATAAGAAATTCAAAAGATGATATATTAGAAGAAATAGCAAAAGCATGGATAGAATCTCCCGATGTTTATTTAGAGGTTCACGGTCATACTGACGCAGAGGGTTCTCTTAAACATAATATTTGGCTTTCAAAGCAAAGGGCTTTATCAATAAAAAATAAGCTTATAAAACTTGGTATTGATGAAAAACATATAATTCAAAAATGGTATGCCGATAAAAGGCCGGCTTCTACGAATCTTACAGATGACGGCAGAGCAAAAAACAGACGAGTTGAAATTTATTTAGTACCTTCAAATAATGGAATTTAACAAAAGCGAATTTCAACTGATTTCAAGACATCTGGTAATGCCTCAGCATTTAAATCCGAACCATCATATTTTTGGCGGACAGCTTTTAGCGTGGCTTGATAAAGATATTTATATATATGTTACCAATGTTTTAAAATATCTTATGTTTGTAACAGTATCGATGAATAATGTTTATTTTAAAAAACCTGCCTATCCGGGAGAAATATTAGAAACATACGGTAAAATTAAAGAAGTAAAAAGAACAAGTGTAACAGCTTTTGGTAAAGCGGCAGCTTTTGATCCGCAAACGGGCAGTTCAAGAGATATTATTGAATGTGAGCTTACGTATGTTTCTATCAATGAAAAGGGTAAGCCCGTAAGAATTATTCCGGTATAAATATAAAAACAAATTTTTAGAAGAAATTATAAAAATTTGTTTTATCTTCAGGAAATTTTTGAATCTTAGGAGTAATCGAAGAAATTAACTCATTTACCTTATTTAATACTTTTTCATGCGAAGACGTATCAAGTAATATTATAACATGAAAAGGAGTATTATAAATTATTCTTTCATTAGCTTTAATAAGTAAAGATAACGAAGTTTTAAGTCTATTGAATAGATTTTCATCTATAGCATTTTCAGAAAAAATATCCAGTACTGTTATTGATTTTTGTCCAAGGGCGCTTATTGTTTTTAATTCTTTGACAATTTCTTTTGCCTGATTTATAGAATCTAAATACTTGTCTTTAATAAAATAGTATTTAAAAACAGGAGCTAGCTCTGTAATATATTTATTTAGTTGGCCAAGCATAATTTCTTTCGCGGGCGCGTCAGAAAAATAAAAAGATATAAAATAACCCTTTATATCATACTTGAAAAGCGGCAGTATCAAGATTTTCTTTAGTTTTTCATTAATTTCTTTAGGAAAACGTTTCGCAAAAAACAAATTTTCTTTTAATTTTTTATCTATACTTATAAAAACAGGTTCTTTATCTGCGCTTTGGGGCATAAAAGGATCGCGTTCTGTCGTAAAAAAAGTATTCTTAATAGTTGAGGGAAGGTTTTCTGCGATTTTTACTTCATAACAATTTATATTACTATTAAATAAAGTAAAAAGTATTCCATCGGCGTGAAGCTTTTGCCTTAGAAAGGCCATGATTTTTGTAAAATTTCCGAAATTAACTCCTCCTGTGTATACTTCTTTTAAAAGAGCAATAATGGATGTATCTTTCGTTTGACTAATTGTCTTTTCTAAATTGTCCAGTTTCTTTAATAATAAATCTTCATTTAATAATGGCGCGGCAGGCTTTTTAATTTCTTCAATAAGAGTTTTTAATTCAGGCGTAAATGCTTTTTCTCTAATTTGTTCTTCTTCTGTTTTTAATTCTATTGTGTCTAAATGTGTATGAAAATCTTTTTCATGGGTTGTTTCAATTTCTTCAGGTATTTGAGTTTTAGGTTCTTCTTTTTCTTTTTTGCCAGATGATTTTGTTTTACTTTCAGGATATTGTTTGAAAGGGTCTACAAAAATAAATTTTCTCTTAATGCGTTTTAATTCAATGATTTTATCATTGTCAGAATCTTTGCCTTCTTCAAAAGAAAAAATTTCATCATCCTCTTCGGCTTCAGGTTCTTCTATTTTTTCAGAGAGTACCGTTTTCTCTGTTTCAGTTATTCCTGTATAGGCTTCTTTTAAATTTTCAAGTTCGGTTTTTAAAACAAATACGGCATCTTTTTGTTTATTTAATATCTGCTCTAATTTTTTATTCGCGAAGTTGTATTTCATTCTTTGTTTTGGCGCAGCTGTTTCTATAAAAAAATTTATGGCAAATGCCGTTAAAGAAAAAAGCATAAAATAAAAACCCACAGAAGCCGCCAAAGGAAAAGAGGTTTCAAGATAACCCATGTATAAGTTTTTTTCTTCCCAAAAGTGAAACGAGAGGGTATATCTTTTATTTTCAATTTTTGTATTGTAGAATCTTTTATTAAATAATGAAGATTTATTTAGAAAACCATGAAATTCTTTTTTTTGTGATAAATTTAGATATGAGGCAGGTTTAATATAAATAGTTTTAGAACCTCTGTCGGTTAAGAAAAAAGCATTGTTTTCATATGTTTTATTTATATCAAATTCAAATAAAATATATCCCATGAATCCATTTCCGTTTTTTACTATAAATAGACTGTGAAATCCCGTTTCTAAAAGAAAATCCTGTCTTGTTTCTGTAATCGCTGCTCTTTTTAAATAACGTGAAAGTTCTGTCATTGATAAGAATGAAAATGTTTTACCTATAGTATGATTTAGCTTGTCTATAAGAGCTATATTTTTTATTAAAGGATTAATTTTTTTAAACTCATTTAATCCTTTTTCAGATATGGTTTTAATAAGAAAATATTTATCCCATTCGCCATCTCTGGCTCTGTTATCAATTTGAGAAAAAAGCTTATTTAACTCTTCAGATATAGAAATTGAATACTCTTTTAATAAATCTTGTTTTCTTGAAGGTAAAAGATAGTAGTATTCAAAAAAAAATGAAAAAATAGAAAAAGCAGAAAGAAAAAATAAAAATTTTCTTGATGAAAACAATTTCATTATTAATAACCCTGAAACATTACGCCTTTATTTGATATTCGGGCGATTAGGGCTTCTTTTATACCCATTTTTTTAAGGTATTTCTTATCAATAATACTGTTTTTTGAGCCTATAATAACAGCCACATTGTTTTTGATTTTATATAAAATATAGCCTTTGTTTTCTTTAACATCTTGCAGCTGATGGTTTCTCATAAAATATGCTAATATATTATTTTGAATGTTATTTAGCTTTTGATTTTTTATGTATTCGCGTCCTGTTTTTTCTATAATTTTTTCAAAGATACCCCGGTTTTTACTTTTTGATAGTAAATCAAATAGTTCAGGCGTAGGCACTAAAATTTTTCTTAAGTTTTTCGCGTTTTTCCCGTTATAGCCCGCTATTATATCTGAATATACTTCGCTGCCAAGATAAAGTTTGGCGGCTAGATCAAAACTGCCTGTTTTACCTCCCATAGGAACAAGAAAAAGGCCTGCTTTAGCGGGTAAGCGCGATTTTACAATACCGCTTTTTATTGTTGTAACTTTCCCACCAGAAGCCAGCAATTGTTTTAATCTTTCGACTTCCTGCCTTAAAGCTAAAATTTCATGCTGGCTTTCAGCGCCGGCTTCTATCTCTATTTTCGCGAAAATAGGCTGATGTTCTACCAAAAAATCTTCAATAGTTTTATTGCCCGCTTTATCTACCGCCATAATAAAAATTCTATTTGTCCCTTCAGATAAAGATACAATACCTTCAAATTCTCCTTTTACAGGATCAAAGAATTCTAATTTAGCAGAGGGGAAGGCTGTAATTTGATAGCCTGAAACATCAGAAGCACTACCCTTGAATTTTATTTCTTTTAAGCCCGTTTGCTTGGGCAGTGGTCTTACGAATAAATAGGGCTTTTGTCTGTCTAAATAAATTGTTTCTGTTTTTTTCTTAACTCTCGAAAGCTCATCAATAGATGTAATGATGATTTTATTTGTACCATCTTTAATGTTAATATCATATTTAAATGTTCTTACGTTCATATTCATTTTAGCGGGTTTGTCATTTATCAAAATTTTTGTTACCCCTCTATCAAATTTACCGCTTAAGGTAACTAAATTTTCTCTAAAACTTTTTGAATCTGCGTCTAATTCTGCCTTAATATCATCAGAGCCAACAGTTATTTCTTTGCTTAATCTGGTCTCTTCTAATCCATTAACATATCTTACCTTAAGTTCAAATTTATTCGTTTCGTTTCTTGCTAAGGGCAAAACATGAGAAAAGCTTTTATCTTTTTCATTAATATTAATTTCGTAGTTTCCCGGATCAAGATATAGTTTTTGAGGCAGGGGCCCTAAAACATAGCCGCTTATTTCTATTTTATCTCTTATCGTAAATTCAGGAATATTTTCTTCGTTAACTTCTATAATAGTAATATTAGATACAAATTTTATTGTTTTAGATTTTACTGTAGTTCTGCCCGCCTTGTCAATAGCGGTTACCTGAAAAATAGATTTACCTTCTTTTTTTACAGGTACATTCGCCGTGTATTCATAAACATTGTTTTCTAAAGGAGTAAGAGCGGCTTCAACCTCAGTAGGATAAATAATAACTTTGTCTATGTTTTCATCTTCTACTGTACCACTAATAGTAATAATATTAGATTCCTGATCGCCTGTATCTACATCATTTACGGTAAGCTTAGGCGGCGAGCTGTCAATTAAAAAGTCTTTTGTAATAGTGGTACTATTTTGAGCAATATCTGTGGCTGTTATAAAAATTTTTTCCATTGAGTTGACAGGATAGTTGAACCTAAAGCTTTTTTTCTGTCTGTCAATTGTTGTTTTTACGGGTGTTTTCCCTATTTTTATTATAAGATCCGTTAAGTTTAGCTCAACGTAACGGCCGCTTACTGTAGCTTCTTTTTCGCCCTCTTTTGGCGATCTGAAAAAAACAGAGATATTGGGCGGTGTTTTATCTACAAAGAATACACCTGTACTTAAGTTTTCCCTATTTTTATCATCTACCGCCTGTATCATTAAGCGGTATTTCCCTTCTGCTAGGGTAGATGTGTTGATTGTAGCCAGTTTGATGTCGTAACCGTTTTCAGGCGATTCAAGTTCAATTCCTTTTTTATACCATTTATTATCTGTTGTTTCTGCTAGTTTGTATGAGATATTTAAAGATGAAAAATCTACGTCAGAAAGCAGCGTGCCATATATTTCAATTTGTCCTTTTCTCTTGTAACCGCTTTTTTGGCTTGAAAAAGCAATTTGAGGCATTTCTTTATCGCCTATAAACAAACCCCCGCCGTCTGTTCCTAAAATTAACTTATTGCCGTAAACCATTCCGGCGAAAACAGAAGGTTCTTTTAAACCATCCTGCGGATTAAAATTTTCAAAAATCATTAACTTTTTATTTAAACGGCTTAAACCGTCAAATGTACCTATCCATATAAAATTACCGTCATCCATTAAACATTGAACATAGTCGTCTGCTAATCCTTCTATTGTTGTATATGGTTCGAAACGTTCCGTGTTTTTATCAAAGCGGGAGATCCCTCCGCCCAATGTTCCTGTCCAAATAGCGTCAGCGTCAATGGCCAGACTGGTAACCAGAGGATTGTTTAATCCGTTTGTGGCGTCATAGCTTATCCAAAAATCATCATTTTTATCATAATAGCTGATACCTTCGCCTCCGCCTGCCCATATTCTATCACCATCCAGAGCAAAAGATTGTATGTTGTCTCCCGCTAAGCCTTCAATAGCCGTGTAATGGGACCAGTCATTGTTTTGAAACTTATCTACCCCAAGCTGGGTGCCAACGTATAAAACATTTTTATCAAGAAGTAGCGTGTTTACTTTGTCGTTACCCAAGCTTCTGTTTTTTTTATTGAAGATGATGGTTTTTAAAGAAGACGTATTTAATTTTCCTATTCCCGAGGGAGTGCCAACCCATACAACTTCTTCATCAGGCTCTACCGCTATACTTGTAATAAAATCATCCGGCAGGCCCTGTGCCTTCCCGTAAATGGTTGTTTCTTTATTTGAAATTTCATATCGAATAAGTCCGGCGGCCGTGGCTATCCAGTAATAATTGGGAGAACTTTTAATGTCTTTAACAAAGGGATTTTGAAGTTTTAAGGGAAAATTATTAAACGATATTTTTGAATAAATATTTTGAGAAAAAAGCACCAGAAATATAAAAATGAATATTTTAAAAGTCTTTTTCATGATTAATATCTTAAATATACGATAGAGAAATATTATTTTACGCCTAAAAGTTTCTTTTTTTATTATCGGCGATACTTGAGCTTATATCCAAGGATACTTTTCATATTTTTCAGGTTTTATTCCATTAGAAAAATCTTTAATTTGTTTAATACAGGCGGGAAAAAACATATAATTTGAAAAGTCATCTAAAGAAACCCATTGGGCGTCAAATAAAATACCGTCAGGCATAACTTGCATATTCCCTTCTGCCTTTATAATTTCAAAAACAATCTGTAAAACTTGAAATTTTTTTTCATTTTTAGGAGGTATAGATTCTCCCATAAATAAAAAATTCCCAAGAGTTATATTTAAATTAAGTTCTTCTTTCCACTCTCTTTTTAACGCCTGCCGCAGTGATTCGCCTTTATTTTGCCCGCCGCCGGGAAGTAAAAAATATTCCTTTTCTTTTTTTTTGTGTTTAACAAGCAGTATTTGATTATCTTTAATATAAAGCCCGGCAGCTCTAATTCTAATATCTTCAGAGTTTGCTGTGTAACTCATGGGGTTTATTTAATAGAAATTCTAAAAAAAATTAATTTTCACCATATTTAGAAGGTATATTGGGAAGTCTTAACGCACTAATGGCTTCTGATAAAAATTGTTCAGAAATTTTAATCACCTGAGAAACCGGCAGGCCCTCTAAAAACGTAGGCTTTTCAAACTTAATATTATATTCTATTTTATCGTCTTTATTTAAACAACGGTTACCGCCTGTTACGATATCTTCTCTTACAACTTTCCAAAATTCATGGTATTTTTTTATAAGAAGGGCCCCTTCATTTAAAAAATGTCTTGTGTATCTTTGTTTCATGTCTCTTAGCTGAAGTTTCATATCTTCTCTATTGGCGGCATGATAATCTTCTATTGTATCTGTAAGAATTTTTAATTGACGTTTTACGTTTTCTAAGGTCGCGTAATGGCTGTCTCGTTCGTTTGATGTTGAAAAATCTAGTTTTATATGAGATTCGGCTAAGGCTGATAAAAACTCAGCTTCCCATACTTTTATAATAGACGATAAAAGATTTATCTCATCATCTTCACAATGAGGGCTTGCTTTTTCAACTGAAAACCGTGAAAGAACTTCATATTTTTCTATGGTTTGATTAATATTTGGTTTTTGTGAAGTATTTTTTTCTGTTAATAAATTAGCGGGAATACCGTCAGGGCATAGTGTATCTATACGATCCCTTATTTTTTTAAGATCTATTTTGGCCCTATTTAACTGTTCACTGTTTCTTGAGGTTTTAATAATACCCTCATATTGCTTGGCCAGTGTTTGCAGTCGTTTAACTTCTTCTTTTTGTTCTTCTGTTAATGACATAGTATAACTATAACAAAAATAAAGATTACCTGTAAAGAAAATTTTGAACGCGATTTTATACAAAAAAATTTGATTTTACTTGACGTGATTTCAAAAAAAATGTAATAGTATATTATGCTAAAGTTAGAACTATCAGAGAGTGAATTAAAAGAAAGAATAAAAAAAATTATACAGAAAAGATATTCTAATTGCTCAGCTATATTTTACAGCGCTGTTAATTTTGAGAAAAACAAGAATAAAGCAGATTCAAATCAGCCGATTATAATTGGTCTTAAAAGTTCAGAGAATATCCCAAATATTGTTATAAAGGATATTGAAACAAAAATAAATAAACTGGCTACGTTAAAAAAGATTAATATAATTAATATTATGGCTGCCGATGAAGCGTTAAGAAAATCATTAGAATCAAATGGCGCGGTTATTTTTGAGCAGTAAGTTTGTTCTTTTTACTCGAGATGATTAAATTTATTTTTTTGTGGTGTTATATTAAAATTAGAATTGTTAATTAACTTATTAACCGGTTTTTCTTTTTCATTTAACTTAATAAGTTTATCTACAGAATCAAAACTCCCGTTTATAAAAGAAAAAGATGCTCTGTTTTTCTTTTCAGCGCCCTCATTTAAAAATGAGGGTAGCCATGATGTAAGTAAGTTTTTAGTTTTTAGTAGCTCCATTTCTTGCAGATACAAATCAATATTATCGTTTACATGTATTGCTTTAGATGAAATTAAAGTCTGCATAGTAAAGCGGTATATTTCTTTAGCGTCTTTTAAAGGATGTGAAAAGTTTTTTAATGATTTATTCTTAAGCTTTAATGAAGAGTAAACATTTTCAGATATCTTTTGCGGATAATAAAAACTTTCAATATTTTCTTGAGATAGATTTTTTAAATATTGAATAATGAAAATAACATATTCTTCAATACTTAATAGAAGATTGCATACATGCTTTACAGAAGAACAGATGTCGTCAAAAAGACTGCCCTGATCAAAATCTTTTAAAACAGATATGGCAAAAGAAGATTCCATAGATTTTTTTTGTTTTAGTAATTGAATAACTTTTTCTCTTTTTATAGAGGGTTTGCCGTATTCTTTTGGCAAAAGATTCATATCTTGATTTAAAACCGTATAACAGATATCTTCTGCCAGAGCCTTTTGCATATCGGCAAATGAATTTACAGAAAGAGTTGAATAACCGTATAGTGAAAATATTTCTTCAAGTAGACTATTTACAAAAGGCGGTAAAAAAGCTAATAAAATTTTAGGCTGAGATGTCATGGTTATAAGTTTAAAAACAGATAAAAAAGAATTCTTAAACTCTTGCCAGGTTAGAAAATAAACAGAGCCTTTTTCAAACATTATTTTATGTATTGAGCCTATATCGGCAGAGTTTGACACCAAAAGAGTATGACGGCTTAAATTTTCAGCGGCCTGCATGTTATTCAACGCGAAAATCCAATGTGGTTCAAATTGAAATTCTGTTGAAATTTTTTTTATTGAGTGTGCCAGTTCTTCTTCTTTTTCTGAAAGAGAATGCAGAATAATTTTTTTAATAGGAGATTTTACCATCGTATATTAATGTGACATAAAAAAAATATATATACATGGCAGGTCAAGTTTTTTTATAAAATATTTTTTTGAATTTGGCAGGGCACCCTTTGAAAAGCAGGTAGTCGAATTAATCACCAGAAAATTAGCTCATGGCTTTTCCATACCTACCTACGGTTAGCTCATCTCGACAATGCTCGATACAAGTCGCTTGCGAAGAGACAGGATAAAAGAATATAATCCTGTTATCCTGTCTAAACTTTTTTTATCGAAACGGTATAGAAAAAAACACAGATGTTCCGTGGTTTACATTTGATTCTATCCATATTTTACCGTTATGGGCCTCGACAATTTTTTTACACTGAGATAAGCCAATGCCTGTGCCGGGGTATTTTTGCCGGTTATGCATTCTTTTAAATGCTTGAAAAACATTTTTTGAATGTTCGGGATCAATGCCAATTCCGTTATCTTGTATTTCAAAAATAAATTCATTATTTTTTTCTTTCGCGCCTATGGTTATTTCGGGTTCTTTTTCGTTTCTAAATTTAATGGCGTTTTCTATTAAATTTTGAAATAAGCGTAAAATATGATTTTCGCTGCCGTGCACAGTATCTGGAATATCTTGAAAATTAATTTTCGCGCCGGAGTTTTTTATTGGTATTTCAAGATTTCGTATGGTTTTATCTAATATTTTATTTAATTCTATTTTCGTATAGTCTTCAGTATCAAATTTCATTTTCGCGTAATCAAGTATATCATCTATTGTTTTCTGCATACGTAAAGAACCCTCAGCGGCGTAATCAAAATACTGATTCATTTTATCGTCAAGAGTGTCTTTAAGCCGTTTTTGAATAAGCTGAATATAGTTTGTTATCATTCGCAAAGGCTCCCGCATGTCATGCGAGGCCGCGTAAGCGAAAGTTTCAAGCTCTTCGTTAGATTTTAGCAGTTCATTCTGTGACAATTCAAGCAATTCTTTTTCTTTTTCAAGAAGCTTTGTCAGTTCTTTTTGTTTTCGAGAAAAAAAAACAGCGCTTTTACTAAGGATGCTACTGGTAGAGTTAATATAAGATTAGCTAAAAAAATGCCAACTCCAATACGTAAAGAATTTTCTATCGTATTTATTGTATTAAAAGTTTGATTAAAATAGTTATTATTAATTAATAGAACCAAAGCTAAACTATAAAAAAAACATGCTATGTAAGAAATCATTAATCCTTTTTTATCGGCTAAAATAGATGAAAAAACAGTAAATACATATAGCATGCTGACTCCTGCTATTAATTGCTTTGAGAAAAAAGTTATATTTATCGATGAGAATAAAAACAATAGTAAGGTGAAGAATGTTCTCATTTTTATTGTAATATGTCGGCGAAAAAATAATAACAAAATTACAGAAATAGAAAAAAATATTCTATTAAATAAACCAATATAATCTTCTTGTTTTATAGAATTAATTATACCGAATAAACCAAATGGTACAAAGATGGTCCAAACAAACAATATCCAAAATAAAATCAGCTCTCTATAATATAAAACCGAATCTTTTGGCGCTAAATATTCAGGTACCGCCCATTTTGATAAGAAGCTTTCTTTTTCTCTGGTTTTGGTCATAGCTCTCTCCTGCTATATTGAAATTGTATTATTTTTATTTTTTTCAGGGTATATAATAAAAAAAATATTGTACTTCGACAATTTTTTTATAAAAAATGTAATTTGGCTTTACGGGTCGCCGTTTGAAAAGCAGGTAGTCAAATTAATCACAAGAAATTTAGCTCATGGCTTTGCCTTTCCTATCTACGGTTAGCTTCGCTTGCGAAGAGAGAGGATTTTTAATAATGATACTATCTTTGTCTCATCTTGTTATCCTGTCAAAGTATATTTGCAAATAACTACCGGTTCCAGCTTGTCTTCACACAATATAAATTTTCACTTAATAATTTTATTGACATCTCAAATTCAATCGGTAGTCTACTTCCATGTGTCTGGCCATCCCCTCGAAAATAATTGAAATCAATAAAGAAAAAAATACCGCTATTGTAGATACTATGGGCGCCCAAAGAGAGGCCTCATTAAACATGATGCCAGAAGAAGTTACAATAGGCGATTATGTTTTAATTCATGTGGGCTTTGTCATAAAAAAACTTGATGAAGTTTCGGCAAAAGAATCTCTTGATTTATATAAAGAAATGCTTGAAAATGCAGAAGATTAAAAAAATATCATTAAAACAGATTATTGAGGGTTTTAGAAAACCCGAAATTGTAAAAGCCATTGCGGATGTTTTAAACGATGAGGCCGAAAAATATTCGGGTGAACTTCATATTATGGAAGTATGCGGCGGGCACACGCATATTATCGCTAAATACGGTTTGTCTCAGCTTATGCCAAAAAATATTCATTTTATTCATGGTCCGGGATGTCCCGTTTGTATTATGCCCAAAGAAAGGGTTGATCACGCGGTTATTTTGGCAGAAAAAGAAGATACTATTCTGGTAACACTGGGCGATATGATGAGGGTTCCCGGCAGTAAAAGAAGTCTTCAGGAGTCAAGGTCACACGGCGCCGATGTGCGCTTTGTGTATTCTCCGCTTGATACCTTGAAAATTGCTGAAGAAAATCAAAATAAAAAAGTTATATTTTTTGCCATCGGATTTGAAACCACAACTCCCATGACGGCCTCTTTAATTCAAGAGGTAGAAAAAAATAACATTAAAAATATATTGTTTCATATAAATCATGTAACGGTTCCCGAGCCGATGGAAGCCGTCATTCAATCTAAAGACAGTAAAATTGACGCATTTATAGGTCCGTCGCATGTAAGCGTTATCGCGGGAGCTAAAATTTATAAACCTATTGTAGTTACTTATAAAAAACCGGTTGTCATAAGCGGATTTGAACCTGTAGATATCATGCAGTCGACTCTTATGATACTAAAGCAGTTTAATGAGAAAAGATGTAAACTTGAGATAGAATACAGCCGCGGTGTTTCTGTCGAAGGCAACCTGAAGGCTCAAGAAATGATAAAAGACTGTTTTGATATTGCCGAAAAATTTCGCTGGAGGGGTATTGGCGATATTCCTAAAAGTTCTCTTAAATTAAAAGAAAAATATGATTATTTAAATGCAGAGAAAATATATGACCTTCCGTACGAAGCTATTGATGATCACAAATCATGCCGATGCGGCGATATATTAATGGGCAAGGCTCTGCCTCCTGAATGTAAAGTATTTGGCAAGGCCTGTACCCCTGAAAGACCCATGGGAGCATGTATGGTTTCTGAAGAAGGCGCCTGCGCGGCGTATTATAGATATGGGAGGGGTTTAGGGTAATATTTAGTTTATAGTTTTATAAGAAAGCCAGGAATGCAGGAAGTTGCATGTTTTTTTCCCCGGTTTCATTATAGATAATTTATTAAAAACTCTTTAAGCCTGTATTTTAGATTTATGTTAAAACTTATAAACAATTTTTTGGGGATTTATTAATTATGAGTAAGATACTTTTAGAACACGGTACCGGCGCGGGCAAAAGCGCGAAATTAATTAACGATATTTTTATAAAAAATCTGGGTAATAATATTTTAAACCAGCTTGAAGACGCATCTGTTTTTAAAGCGCCTCAAAATATGGTGATGTCAACCGACAGTTTTACGGTTAAACCAATTTTTTTTAAAGGCGGCGATATAGGCAAGCTGGCAATAGCCGGAACCTGCAATGACGTAGCCGTAATGGGAGCAAAGCCTTTATATTTAAGCGCCGCTTTTATTATTGAAGAAGGGTTTTTAATAAGTGATCTTGAAAAAATCGCGATTTCAATGAAAGAAGAACTTCAAAAAAATCAGGCTTTAATAATTACCGGTGATACAAAAGTGGTTCCTACGGGCACAGCTGACGGAATTTTTATTAATACAACCGGCGTGGGAGAAATTGTAAAACCGGGAATATCCGCTTCGGCCGTTAAAGAAGATGATGTTATTATTGTATCGGGTACAGTGGGTGATCACGGTTCATTGATTTTTGCCAGCCGCGAGGGAATTGATATTAAATCTGAACTTTCTAGCGACTGCGCTAGCCTTTGGCCCTTAATAAGAAAACTTGTAGAAGAAGATATTGAAATTCATTCTATGCGTGATGCCACGCGCGGCGGATTAAGCGCCGTCTTAAATGAATGGGCGCATCAGTCTAATATTGGGCTTTATGTTCATGAAGAAAAAATTCCGCTTTCAGATGAAACAAGGGGTATCTGCGAGCTTCTTGGTTTTGAACCGTATCATTTAGCCTGCGAGGGCACTTTTATACTGGCTGTAAAAAAAGAAGACGCAGAAAAGGCGCTTGAAATTTGTAAAAAAGATGAACTGGGCAAAAACGCTTCTGTAATCGGCAGGGCAATAAATGAGTACAATAAGAAAGTAATTCTTGAAACAGGCATGGGCACAAAAAGAGTTTTTGAAACGCCTTCGGGTCTTCTTTTACCCAGAATCTGCTGATGCATGAATTTTCTGTCGCTTCAAGCTTAATCAACATATGTCTTGAAAAGGCAAAAGAAAATAATGCTATTAAAATAACTAATATTAAAGTGAAAATAGGAAAACTAAGCGGCATAGAACCACATTTCTTAAAAGAAGCTTTTGAAGTAGTAAAAGCGGGTACCATCGCCGAAAAATGTGAATTTGAATATTTTTTGCAGGATGTAGTTGTTTACTGTAATGAATGTAAAAAAGAATCAAACGTATCTGAAAATATTTTTATTTGTATGCATTGCAAAAGCCGCGATATTCGGGTTATAGACGGTGAAGAATTGTTTTTGATGAATCTTGAATTAGAAAATTAAATAAATAATTACCTATCTACAAACTTATTTTTAATTTCTTCAACTTCATCCCGATTTTTAACCAGAGCATCAACAAAAGCGGGCTCAAGTTTAATTCCTTTTAATTTTTGTAGTTCTGCGAAAGCTTCATCAATGCTCCATGCTTTTTTATAGGGTCTTTCAGATGTTAAGGCATCAAATATATCTGCTACTGCTGTTATTTTTGATTCAATGGGAATTTTTTTATCAGAAAGTCCCTTAGGATATCCCTTGCCGTCTAAAGTTTCATGATGAAATTCAATAATATTTAAAATCATTTTTAGATTATTTCCGTCAAAAATAGGAAAATTTTTTATTATTCCTTCAATTATTTCGCGTCCCTTAATAGTGTGAGCTTTCATAAGTTCAAATTCTTCTTTTGTTAAGGGTCCTTCTTTTAATAGAATTTTATCGGCAATGGCCACTTTACCAATATCATGCATTGGTGAAAATAAATACAAATGTTCAATAAATTCATCGCTTAGTTTGTATTTTTCTGCCGTACTCATAGCGATAATATGGCAATAGGCAGACATTCGTTTTAAGTGGGCGCCCGTTTCAGGATCGCGATGATGGGTAATTTCAAGCATTGAATGAAGAATTGCAGTAAGAACTTTTGAAATTTCAACTTCTTTTATAATATGTATCGAAAGAAGTTGCACATAAGGATCTAGAATTTGTAAATTGTTTTCAGTGAAAAAATCTTTCTTTTCAGAATTAATGAATAAAAAACCGTAAAACTTATTTATGTCATCAAAAATCGGATAAGTAAAGCTTGAACCGTATTTTTTTTCCGCAATTTTTTTAGAATGTTCTTTATTGAGATTTTTATAAACATCCAAATCATTTACAATTCTTGGTTTTCTGCTTTTTTTTATTTGAGTTAGTGAATATGAATCGTTTAATTTATATTGGTAATTGGTTACGGGAGGCTCTCCAACCGTACTATTTATAAAAGTTTTTAACAAGTCTCTGTCTTCATCATAAAGAGCCACTGCGATTCTGCTTGTTTCTGGTAAATTGTTTATTATTTGTTCATGAATTGATGAAATTTTTTTTTGTATAGATATTTCAAGCGATAAGTTTTCTTTATTCATGTGTATTTAGTAAGACAATTAAATTATAATAGATTATCGGATTTTTTGCCTTTTTAATAATAGGATATATGTACATTTCTTTACTTTTTTATAATTATTATGGTCAAGTGATAATAGTTCAGATTGTATAGTTGTAAATTCTTGTTTTATTTGCCATTTGGGTTTTTTATTATTTTTCATATAAATAGTTAACCAAGATCAATAGCTATGCCGTAAAGATAAAAATAGTTAGAATTTGAAATCATTTAATTGAAATAACTCTTGCCGTCATGTAAAAGAAAAAGATTCTGGTCATTCAAATTGCCTGTTTTTTACGGGGGTTGTCAGGCAAGTGTAAAAAATCCGCGTTTTGCTCTTTATGAGAAGTTAGCAAAAAATAAATTATCGCTAATAGAGAGCATTTAATATTAAGTACATTTGATTTAAGGAGACGCTTTTATGGCAAAAGAAAAATTTGATAGAAGTAAGGTTCACGTAAACGTTGGTACAATAGGGCACGTTGACCATGGTAAAACTACTTTAACAGCGGCAATTACAACAGTATTGGCTGCGAAATTTGGGGGTTCGAATAAAGCGGTGGCTTATGCTGAAATTGATAACGCGCCCGAAGAAAAAGAACGCGGTATTACAATCGCGACTTCGCATCAGGAGTATTCAACAGATAAACGTCATTACGCACACGTTGACTGCCCCGGACATGCTGACTATGTAAAAAATATGATTACGGGAGCGGCTCAGATGGACGCCGCGATTTTAGTTGTGTCGGCCGCAGATGGTCCAATGCCCCAGACAAGAGAGCACATTCTTTTGGCTCGTCAGGTGGGTGTGCCGAATATTGTGGTATTTTTAAATAAGGTTGATATGCTTCCCGAGGCAGATAGAGCCGAGATGATAGAATTGGTAGAGATGGAAGTAAGAGATCTTTTAAATAAATATAACTTCAAAGGTGATGAAATTCCTTTTGTAACCGGTTCCGCTCTGAAAGCGGCTGAAGGTGATACAAGTGATATAGGTGAAGGCGCTATATTAAAGCTGGCAGAAACACTAGACTCCTATATCCCAGAGCCTATTAGAGAGGTAGATAAGCCGTTTCTTATGCCGGTTGAAGACGTATTTACAATAACCGGACGTGGTACGGTTGCCACTGGTCGTATCGAAAGAGGTAAGTTAAATGTTAACGAAGAGATAGAGATCGTAGGCATTAAAGATACAATAAAAACAACTGTAACCGGTATTGAGATGTTTAGAAAGCTTCTTGATTTTGGTCAGGCAGGTGATAACGTAGGTATTTTACTTCGAGGTACCAAAAGAGAAGAGATTGAAAGAGGTCAGGTTATAGCTAAACCCGGATCCATAACTCCTCATAAAAAGTTCAGCGCAGAGATTCTTGTTCTTACAAAAGAAGAAGGTGGACGTCATACTCCTTTCTTTAATAATTATCGACCACAGTTTTATTTTAGAACAACAGACGTAACAGGAACAATTAAACTTCCTGAAGGTGTTGAAATGGTAAATCCTGGTGATAACGTAAATATGGAAGTTGAACTAATAAACCCGATAGCAATGGAAGAAGGCTTGCGATTTGCCGTGCGTGAAGGCGGTAGAACCATAGGCGCCGGTGTTGTTTCTAAGATTATAGAGTAAGTTAAAATAAAGTAAAGATATCCCGGCTATGCAAAAAATAAGAGTAAAACTAAAGTCATTTGATTATCGTCTGCTTGATAAATCGGCACAGGAAATTGTTGGTACAGTTAAGCGTACGAGAGCGCGTATAGCCGGGCCGGTTCCTTTGCCCGTAAAAAAAGAAAAATTTACGGTTTTAAAGTCAACATTTGTTCACAAAGATTCAAGAGAGCAGTTTGAAATGAGAACACACTCGAGGCTAATTGATATTTTAGAGCCTACCGCAGATACAATTGACGCTTTAATGAAATTGCAGCTGCCAGCAGGCGTTTCGGTAGATATTAAATCTTAAGATAGAAGAATAAAAAAGGTTATAAAATGGCAAAAGGATTAATGGGTAAAAAAATAGGGATGTTGCAGATTTATGACGAGGCGGGCAACAATATAGCTGTTACCGCGTTAGAAGCAGGTCCTTGTGTTGTTACGCAGGTTAAAAAAGAAGAAAAAGACGGATATTCTGCGCTTCAGATAGCCTATGATGAAAAAAGAAAAAAACTTTTTTCAAAACCTGAAATTGGGCATCAGAAAAAAGCAGTAGGTGATAAAGAAGGATGTTTTAGGCACCTAAAAGAAGTGAGAGGATATTTTGAAGAAAAAAAAATTGGTGATGAAATAAATTGTAATATTTTTGAAGCTGGTGAAAAAATAATTGTTCAAGGGATAAGTAAAGGAAAAGGCTTTCAAGGCGTTGTGAAAAGATATAATTTTTCAGGCGGCAGAGAGAGTCATGGATCAACTTTTCATCGAGATCCCGGAGCAATAGGCGCGGGTACCTCTCCGGGAGAGGTTAGAAAAGGGCAAAGACTACCGGGAAGAATGGGCGGTAAAAAAAAGTCAATTCGCAATGTAGAGGTTGTAAAAATACTATCGGATGAAAAAGTTTTGCTTGTTAAAGGGTCTGTGCCGGGTCCGTCAGGCAGTTTGGTGTATTTGTATAGTAAATAAAGAAAAATTATGAATATAGAAGTTATTGATTCTCAAGGTAAGAAAGTTGGCGAAAAAAAACTGCCAGCCGCATTTAGTATTGATAAGATAAATGAACATTTAATTTGGGAAGTTGTCAAGGCTGAGCATGCCGCGAAAAGACAGGGTACCCATAAAACAAAAGAAAAAGGTGAAGTAAGTGGCGGCGGGGCTAAACCATGGCGTCAAAAAGGTACGGGTAGAGCCCGTTCAGGCAGTAATCGTTCGCCGGTATGGCGTGGAGGTGGTACAATTTTTGGGCCGCAGCCAAGATGTTACACTGAAGGGATTGGGGCCAAAAAGAAAAGAGTAGGAATAAATCATATTGTTGCTAAAAAAGCTGGTGAGAAAAAAATAGTTATTTTAGAAAACTGGAAATCAGAAGGCATTAGTACTAAAAAAGCTTTTGAGATTTTTGAGAAGGTCGTGAAAGGTTCTTCTTTCGCGAAAGAATACGAAGCTAATAAGAAAATAAGGGCCAATAGCAATGATAAACGGAAAAAAATAGCTGTGTTAGTAGATTTAGATGCTCCTGAATATAAAAAATCTGTAAAAAATATACCCTGGATAGAAATGCTTCATATAGAAAGATTGGCAGCTCTGCCTCTTTTTTATTCACATGGAATTGTGATTACGCAAGAAGCATTTGGAAAATTAAATAAAAAGTAATTGTTAAGAGATTATTATGAATATATACGATGTATTAAAAAAGCCTATTATTACAGAAAAGGCAGAAGCCTTGAGAGAAAAAAGTATTTATGTTTTTGAGATAGATAAGAGAGCTAATAAAAAAATGGTATCGTCTGTTATCGAAAAAATTTATGGAGTAAAGCCGGTAAAAGTAAACGTAGCCAGGACCCGTGGTAAAACTAAAACAAATAGATATGGTTTAGGAAGAACATCTTCAAAAAAGAAGGCGTATGTGTTTCTAAATAAAAAAGATAAAATAGAAATATTTGAGGGGGTATAATGGCAGTAAAAAGATTTAAACCAACTACACCCGCGCAGCGGTATAAAAACGTAATAAAAACATTAGAATCTACTAAAAATGAGCCTTTAAGATCATTAATTGCTCCGTATAAAGAAAAAGCAGGAAGAAATAACTCTGGTAGCATTACTGTAAGAAGAAGGGGCGGCGGACATAAAAGAAGATATCGTATAATAGATTTTAAAAGAGATAAAAAAGATATTCCGGCGAAAGTTGAGAAGATTGAATATGATCCTAATAGAACAGCTAATATTGCAAGATTATGTTATGCTGATGGCGAAAGAAGATATATTATAGCGCCAGACGCGCTTAAAGTAGGCAGTACAGTTACAGCTTCTGAGAAAGTAGAGCTTGAGATTGGTAATGCGGCTCCTTTAGGCAGTATACCAATGGGAACAAATGTACATAATATAGAATTACATCCAGGTAAAGGCGCTCAAATGGCAAGATCTGCGGGTACTTTTGGGACAATTTCAGGTAAAGACGGAGAATATATTGTAATTAAAATGCCTTCAGGAGAAGTTAGAAAAATTCATGGTAAATGTATGGCAACAATAGGAATTGTAAGCAATGGTGAGCATGAGTTATTAAGTATTGGCAAGGCAGGCAGAAGTCGTTGGATGGGCAAAAGACCAAAAGTAAGAGGTGTTGCTATGAATCCGGTAGATCATCCTTTGGGGGGTGGTGAAGGTAAGTCATCAGGCGGTAGACATCCTGTTAGTCCATGGGGAAAGCCAACAAAAGGTAAGAAAACTAGAAATAAAAAGAAAAATAGTGAAAAATTTATAATAAGTAGAAAGACAAAATAAATAAAGGTATAAAATGGCAAGATCAGTAAAAAAAGGACCTTTTATAGACGCACATCTTTTTAAGAAGGTTGAAAAAGCAAAAGCCGGCGGTGATAAAAAGCCAATAAAGACGTGGTCAAGAAGGTCAACGATATTTCCTGAGATGATCGGAATGACATTTTTAGTTCATAATGGAAATAAATTTATACCGGTTTTTATTAATGAAAATATTGTCGGTCATAAGTTAGGTGAATTTGCTCCTACAAGAACCTATAGAGGGCATACTAGTTTAGACAAGAAAAAGTCTTAAATAGGAACAAAGAAAGGTAAAGATGGATATTAAAGCAAGCGGTTCTCATATTAGAATGTCGCCTCAGAAAGTCAGGCTTGTGGCTGATGAAGTGAGGGGTTATGACTTTCTTGAAGCAGTAGATATACTTAGTAATGTACAAAAAAAAGCTGGTAAAATAATATTGAAAATTGTTAAAAGCGCTGCTGCAAACGCGAAAGTATTTAATCCAGATGTAGCAGAAAAAGATTTATATGTAAAGAAGATTTTCGTAGACGCAGGACCAGTATGGAAGCGGTTTATGCCGCGGGCAAGAGGAAGAGCAGATAGAATTTTAAGAAGAACAAGTAAGATAACTGTTGTGTTATCTGATGAATAAGGATAATTATGGGACAAAAGACAAATCCAATAGGCCTACGATTAAAAATTAATAGAACTTGGGATTCGGTATGGTATGCGCGAAAAGAAAATTATGCAAAGATATTACATGAAGATCTGAGAGTAAGAAATGAAATAAAAAAAAGATTTAATAAGTCTGGCGTTGTTAAAGTCGGTATAGAAAGATTCCCTGAAAAAATACATATAAAGCTTCATAGCGTAAAACCTGGTCTTATAATAGGTCAAAGAGGAAAAAACATTGAAGCATTAAAGGCAGATTTATCAAAAATAGTAACTAAGCCGTTAGAAGTAAAAATAATTGAAGTTTCAAAACCTGACGCTGCGGCGCAAGCACTTGCAGAAAACGTGGCACTTCAATTAGAAGAAAGAATACAGTTTAGAAGAGCAATGAAACAGGCGCTTAGGGCTTCTATAAGAGCGGGAGTTCAGGGAGTAAAAATAATGGTATCGGGACGCCTGAATGGTGCTGATATGGCCAGAACCGAACAATATCTAGAAGGAAGAGTTCCGCTTCATACTTTAAGAGCTATTATTGATTATGGATTTGCAGAAGCTGATACAACATTTGGTAAAATTGGTATAAAAGTATGGCTGTATCATGGTGATTATCTGGAATCTGCCTCAGGCGAAGAAGACAGATATCTGGTAAAAAGAAGAGAAAGCTGATTTATTTAAGGATGTAATTATATGTTATCACCCAAAAAAGTTAAATGGAGAAGACCTCATACCGGCCGATTAAGAGGCTTGTCTAAGGGCGGCAATGAAATAACTTTTGGAGAAATAGGCTTAAAGGCTATGACAGCAAACAGGCTTACTTCAAGACAAATAGAAGCCGCCAGAACAGCAATGACAAGGCATGTAAAAAGAGGAGCCAAAGTCTGGATTAGAATATTTCCAGACCGACCGGTTACCAAAAAACCCGCTGAAACAAGAATGGGAAAAGGTAAGGGTAGTCCTGAGTATTATGTATCTTTGGTAAAACCGGGTAAAATAATGTTTGAAATGAGCGGTGCAAGCGAAGAACTTATGAGTGAAGCCTTAAAAAGGGCTGCTGCAAAATTACCCTTAAGATGTAAAATTGTTAAGAGAGAAGGTTGATACAGCTTAAGATGTAACTAATTGACGGGGTGACGCGAAAATAAAAAATGGATTAATATATTATGGCAATTAAAGGAAAAACAAAAGGCGAATTGAAAAAATCAAGTTCATTTCATGAGATGACAGATAAAGAACTTGAAAAGATTTTAGTAGACTCAAAAAAAGAACTTCAAGAAGCTAGATTTAAAACAGCGACTTCGGGTTTTACTAATTTTAGTAAATTCAAATCACTTAAAAAGAATATTGCACGTATATTAACTGTGCAGAGATTAAGGCTTATAAAAGAAAAAGCACAAGTTTCAGAATCTAATTAATAAGTATTAAAAATATATGACAAGTAAACAAAGAAAAGGTATAGTGGTATCTGATAAAATGGAAAAGAGTATTGTTGTGAGAATAGACTATAGAAAAACAGATAAGCGCTACAAAAAAACAATAAGACGTAGTATTAAAGTAGTTGCTCACGACGAAAAAAATGAAGCGAAAGAAGGTGATGTTGTGCAAATTAGAGAAACAAAACCACTTTCAAAAAGAAAAAGATACGTATTGGTTCAAGTAGTAAACCGTCCTGAGGTAGTAGCGTAGTTTTAGAGGTAATTTAATGTTACAAATGCAATCATATTTAAATGTAGCTGATAACAGCGGAGCAAGAAAAGTTCAAATTATAAAAGTTATTGGTGGTTCAAGAAAAAGATATGCTCGTATTGGCGATATTGTAATTGCGGCTGTAAAAAAGGCCACGCCTGCTTATGGTATTAAAGATACAGCCGGTAAAAAAGATCACAAAAAACAAGTTGTGCAAGCTGTTATTGTAAGAACAAGAAAAGAAACCAGAAGAAGTGATGGCTCTTATATACGCTTTGATGATAATGCCTGCGCGCTAATAGATAATCAGAATAATCCTAAAGGAACAAGAATATTTGGTCCTGTCGCGAGAGAGTTAAGAGAAAAGAATTTTATGAAAATTGTATCGCTCGCGCCTGAAGTATTGTAATTAATTATATGAAAAAAGAAAATACAAAAAAGATAAGCACAAGAATAAAAGTTAATGATGAGGTAATAGTAATTGCCGGCAAAAATAGAAAACAAAGAGGTAAGGTTTTAGCCATAAATAAAAATAGCGGGAGAGTAATTGTTCAGGGCGTTAACCTTAGAAAAAGATTCGCGAGGCCAACTCAAGAAAACCCAAAGGGTGGGATTATAGAAGTAGAGGCTTCGCTTCATATATCTAATATACAGTATTATGACAGTAAAGAAAAAAAAGGCACTAAAATAAAAATGAATTTAGATAAGTCTGGCAAAAAAGTTCGGGTAGCAGCGTTGTCAGGCAGGGAAATTGACTAATCATGGCAGAAAATAAAGAAAAAAAAATTGATTCTCCCAGACTTCAAAAAGATTATAAAGATAAGTACGCTAAAGAGCTTGCAAAAGAGTTAAATTTGGCGACAATTATGCAGGCTCCTCGTATCGAGAAGATTGTTGTAAACGTAGGGGCAGGTAGAGCTTTGCAAAATCCAAAATTTGTTGATACTGTATGTGAAGAACTTTCGGCCATAACAGGGCAGGCTCCTGTTAAAACAAAGGCAAAAAAAGCAATAGCAGGTTTTAAGCTAAGAGAGAATGTAGTAATTGGATCAAAAGTTACCCTTCGTTCAAAAAAAATGTACGAATTTTTAGATAGGTTAGTAAATGTAGCTTTACCAAGAGTTAGAGATTTTAATGGTTTAAGCAGAAAAAGTTTTGATAAAAACGGCAATTATACCATAGGAATTAAAGAACAAATTATTTTTCCTGAGATAAATTTTGATAAAGTAGAACAAGTTCATGGTATGGATATAACATTGGTAATAAAATCAAGGGGTAAAGAAGATTCAATTAAATTATTAGAAAAATTTAATTTTCCTTTAAAAAAGAACTAAAACAGGCATAATATGGCAAAAAAATCATCTAGAGTAAAACAGCAAAGAGAAGCAAAATTTATGGTTAGAAAGTATAATAGATGTCCAATATGTGGAAGATCGCGGGGATATATTCGTAGATTTGATATGTGCCGAATATGCTTCAGAAAGGCAGCTTCTTCTGGCATAATTCCTGGAGTAACCAAATCGTCTTGGTAGGGTAAATAAATATGAGTTTAAATGATCAAATATCAGATGCTTTAACATGTATAAGGAACGCTCAAAAGGCGGGACATGAGGCAGTATCAATAAAAAGCAATAAAATGCTAGAATCAATTTTAGAAATATTAAAAAATGAAGGCTTTATAGAATCGTTTCAAAAAGAAAATGATAAAATGAAAAAAAAGGCAGTAATTACACTTAAGTACCATAAGGGAGCTCCAGTTATTCAGGGTATTCGAAAGATATCTACGCCAGGTAGAAGAGTATATGTATCGTGGAAAAATATAAAACCTGTGTTAAACAATATAGGTATAAATATTTTATCAACACCTAAAGGGGTAATAACTGGTAAAGAAGCAAAGTTTCAGCATGTTGGCGGTGAATATATTTGTGAGGTATGGTAATAAATTAGTATGTCTCGAATAGGTATTAGAAAAATAAAAGTTCCAACTGGCGTAAGTATAAGCCTTGAAAAAGAAAAGATTGTAGTTACTGGCTCAAAAGGAAAACTTGAAGTCCCTTTATTTGAAGGTATTTTAGTAAAGCAAGAAGAAAGTTTTTTGGCAGTTACAAGAAATGCAGATGATAAAGAAAAGAAGGCAAAACACGGACTTGTAAGGGCTCTTTTAGCTAATTCTGTTAATGGTGTTTCAGAAGGCTTTAAAAAAACTTTAATACTACAGGGTGTAGGTTATAGAGCGCAAAAGAAAGGTAGTGATCTTTCGTTAAGCTTAGGGTTTTCACATGAAATAAATTTTCCTGTTCCTGCTGACGTGACAATAGAAATTCCAGAACCCACAAAAGTTATAGTATCTGGTATTGATAAACAGAGAGTAGGTGAGACTGCGGCGCAAATAAGAAAATTTCGTCCACCAGAGCCATATAAGGGTAAAGGTGTAAGATATGAAGATGAATATGTTAGAAGAAAAGCTGGTAAAACAGGTAAATAACAAATTATAAGGATTATTAAATAAATTATGGGACAAGTCACTACAAAAGATTTACAGCAAAGAAGAAAAGATAGGGCTAGATATAAAGTTAAAGAAAAAAATAAGGCTCAAAGAAAAAGAATATATCTTCATATTTCAAATAGATATATGTATGCACAGCTAATTGATGATTTGTCTGGCAAAACAATTGTAACAGTTTCATCAGGTTCGAATAAGACCAGTAAAACAAATGCTGTTAAAAATAAAGAAGCAGCGAAGAAATTAGCGGACGATTTTACTGAGAAATTAAAAGAAAAGAAAATAAAAGACAAAGAAAAATTTGTTTTTGATAGAGGGCAAAGGTTATATCACGGAAGAGTAAAAGAGTTTGCCGAAAGAATGCGTGAAAAAGGTATGCAGTTATAAACTTATAATTAACTTAAGGATAATATGAATAAAAGAGGGAAAAAAACAAATAAACGAGAAACCGTAAGACGAAATGTTGTTATGATCGATTCAAATGAAATTGAATTGAGCGAAAAAGTCGTTAAAATGGGGCGAGTGGCAAAAGTCGTAAAAGGCGGACGAAGATTTTCATTTAACGCGTTAACGGTTGTCGGTGATGGCGATTCATATGTAGGTATTGGGTTTGGTAAGGCTAAAGAAGTACCAGAGGCCATAAGAAAAAGCATAGAAGATGGCAAAAAGAATTTATTTAAAGTTAGAAGAAACGGAACAACAATTACACATGAGGTGGTAGGTAAGTTTAAATCTGCGCGTGTCTTATTAAAACCTTGTTCACCCGGTACGGGAATTATTGGGGGTGAGGCAGTGAAAGCTGTTGTAGAACTAGGTGGAATTCATGATATATTAACAAAAGTATTGGCTTCGTCTAATGCGTTAAATGTAATTAAAGCTACGGCAAACGGTCTTCAAAAACTTTTAACTATTGAAGAGGCAAAGGCAAGAAGATCAATTACATTGCCAGAAATGTTTGGTACTTATAGTAAAAAAAGAAGAGAAGAAAAAAGAGCCCAGCTAGGTATTTTGACATCGACTAATGAAAAATTAGATCAAGACGCCAAATTAAAGACAGATTCAGAAACAGAAAAAGTAAAGACAAAAACTAAAGAAGAAATTATAAAAGAATCTAAGATAAAAATTGCAGAAAAAACAAAACCTAAGCAAGTACAAGAAACAGTAGAAAAAGATTCTGCAGAAAAAACTGAAGATGTAAAAGAACCAGAGCAAGCAAAAGATACGAGTAGTGAAAATACCGAAAGCCAAGACTCAAATACCCAAAAATCAGAAATAGCAGAAAATAATGAATAAGTAAGAATATATGAGTAAAGAGAAGAAAGTAAAAATTACACAAATTAAAAGCTGCATAGGCCGAACGGATAGGCAGATAAATACGCTAAAAGGACTTGGTTTGGGAAGAATTGGAAAATCAAGAGAGCATAAAATTACACCTCAAATTAGTGGAATGATTAATAAGGTAAATTTTTTAGTGAGTGTAGAGGAATTAAACTAAAGTGAGTATATTAAAGCCAAATAAAAACGCTGTAAGAAAAAGAAAAAGAGTCGGCAGGGGCACAGGTTCAGGACTAGGCAAAACATGCGGACGAGGGTTAAACGGGCAGAAAAGCCGATCAGGTGGAGGAGTTCGCCCTGGTTTTGAAGGCGGGCAAAACCCTCTTTACCGAAGAGTTCCAAAAAGAGGCTTTACAAACATATTTGAAAAAAATTGGAATATTATTAATATAGGAAATTTAGCAAGTAAGATATTATTAAAAAAAGAATTACAAGATTTAGCAGAATTTGATAAAAAAGTTTTGATTGACCATGGTATAATTAGAAAAGAAAATTTACCTATAAAACTATTGGCATCACTGCCCAAAGAGGTAGATTTAAAAATTTTAAAGGGTAAAACAATATTTGTTGATAAAGCAAGCTCATCTGCTCTAAAAATCGCTGTTGATAATTCTTTAACAATTAAATATTTTGAAGATAAACAACCCAAGCAAGCGGAAAAAAATGATAAAGAAAAAGTCGAAACAAGAAAAGAATCTTCAGCAGTTGCTGAAAAAACGAGTAAAGAGTTAGAGCCAGAAAATGAAAGTACTACGAAACCAAATAATGAATAAACAATGTTAAAAACTTTATCAACAATATTCTCAGTACCAGATTTAAGAAACAAATTATTGTTTACCATTGGGATATTAATGGTATATCGCTTTGGTGCTCATATAACAATCCCAGGAATAAATTATCATATACTAAATGAATATATGAAGTTTAGTATAGGAACAATGCCTGAACTAACAGATTATATAGATTTATTTGCCGGCGGCGCTTTTAAGAGATTATCTCTATTCGCTTTGGGAATTATGCCATATATATCAGCTTCAATTATAATGCAATTAATGATGGTTGTTGTGCCTAGTCTGCAAAAAATGTCTAAAGAAGGCGAGTATGGCAGAAAAAAAATAAATCAATATACCCGTTATGGGACCGTACTAATCTGTGCAGCTCAATCATATGGATTAACTGTTTATATTGAGTCAAAACACAATGAAATTTTAAGCCGAAGTTCTGAAAGTATGCTAATAGACGGTGGAACTGGAATTGGTTTTGTTTTAATGGCTATGCTTGCAATTACGACAGGTACCATTATTTTAATGTGGATGGGTGAATTAATAACTGAAAAGGGTATTGGTAATGGAATATCTCTTATAATATTTGCTAATATAATTGCGAGTGCTCCTGCGGCTATAGGAGCTTTTTGGCTAGATGTGAAAAAAGCTGAGGTAGAAGTAATATTAGCTGTAATACTATTGGCTGTTTTTTTAATAATGGTGGGATTAAGTATATTACTTACCGAAGGAACGAGAAAAATACCATTGCAATATGGTAAAAGAATTATAGGCAGAAGAATGGTTCAGGGCTCTAGTCAGTCGCTGCCTATTAAAGTAAATTCAGCAAATGTAATGCCTATTATATTTGCTGTTTCATTGATGATGTTTCCTTCACAAATAGCTAATTATTTGGGTGGTGAATATCAAGAATTTGCACGAATAATACAAACTTATTTAGCTCCGGGAAAATTAACCTATATTATAGTATATGTACTTATGATTGTATTTTTTGCTTATTTTTATACTGCGATACAGTATAATCCGGCTGATTTAGCTGAGGCATTAAAGAAAAATGGCGGGTACATACCAGGAATAAGACCAGGACAACAGACACAGGAATATATTGAAAAAATATTAAATAGAATAACATTGTCAGGAGCTATGTTTTTGGCTTTTATAGCGATAGCTCCTGATTTAATTATGAAGATGTGGGATCTGCAAAAATACGGCGGGATGGCGCAGTTATTCGGTGGTACCTCACTATTAATTATTGTTGGGGTCGCTTTAGATACTCTTAAACAAATTGAATCTCAACTAATAATGCGGCATTATGAAGGTTTTATGGATAAGAGTAAAAGACCAATGACCAAAGGCAGGATGGTTAGATGAACCTGATAGTTATGGGACCTCCGGGCGCTGGCAAAGGAACTCAATCAAAGATTATGGTTGAAAGATTGAAAATTCCGCAAATTTCAACTGGAGACATATTACGTGATAGTATAAATAATAAAACAGAACTTGGGCTTAAAGCAAAAGAATATATGGATAGAGGGGATCTTGTACCCGATGAGGTTGTTATAGGAATTATTCAGGAAAGAATAAAAAATTCAGACTGCAATGAAGGATTCATATTAGACGGTTTTCCTAGAACGACTGCGCAGGCAGATGCATTAGAAGATGTATTTTCAAAAAATGGATTGAAAATAAATAGAGTAATATATTTTGAGGTTAATGAGCAAGAATTAATTGATAGAATAAAAATAAGAGCAGGCGAAGAAGGCAGAGCTGATGATAATATAGAGTCGGTTAAAAAAAGACTAGAAGTTTTTCGTGAAAAAACGGAACCGGTTATAAATTATTATGAAAATAAAGGAATACTTAAAAGAATAAATGGTATAGGAAATGTTGATGATATATCTATAGAGGTAAAGCAGGTATTAGGCGCATGAAATGGCTATTCATATATATACAACCAGAGAGGTAGAGAAAATAAGAGCTGCCGGTGAGATAGCATTTGAAACACATATTTATTTGAAAGAATTTATTAAAGAAGGAATAACAACAAAAGAATTAAACGATATGGCAGAAAAATTTATTAGAAGAAAAAAAGCATATCCTGCATTTTTGGGGTTTCAGGGATATCCAGCTGCTGTATGTACATCGGTAAATGATAGTGTTGTTCATGAAATTCCACATAAAAATAAAGTATTAAAAAATGGTGATATTATTGGTATAGATATTGGAGTAAAGTATAATAATTATTATGCAGATACAGCTTGGACATGGCCGGTGGGAAAAATAAGCGAAAAAGCTGAAAAATTAATAAAAGTAACAAGTAAGTCATTATACAAAGGAATTCAGGCAGCAAAACAAGAAAATAGAATTGGAGCAATAGGTGAGGCTATTCAAAAACATGCAGAATCAGTTGGTTTCTCTGTAGTAAGAAGTCTGGTGGGGCATGGTGTTGGAAGATCAATTCATGAAGAGCCTCAGGTTCCCAATTATGGTAAGAAAAAAGATGGCATTAAAATAAGAACAGGTATGGTTTTAGCTATAGAGCCAATGATTAACGAAGGAAATCATGAAATTTATACTGAAAATGACGATTGGACCGTAAAGACAAAAGATGGTTCACTAAGTGCCCATTTTGAACATACCATAGCAGTTACATCTAATGGGCCAACAATTTGTACATTGCCTTCTGGCGTAAGTATAGATGTATTGGAGAAACATATCGCATGATTAAAAATTGTGGAGGATTAATATGAAAGTAAGAGCTTCAGTTAGAAAAATGTGTCCTCATTGTAGAGTAATAAGAAGAAAAGGAGTTGTTCGGGTTATTTGTAAAACTAACCCGCGGCATAAGCAGCGACAAAAGTGAGATTAATATGGCAAGAATAGCAGGAGTAGATTTACCACCTCAAAAAAGAGTAGAAATAAGTTTAACTTATATATATGGGATTGGACGTTCTAGAGCAAAAGAAATAATGAAAAAAACAAATATTCCCTTGGATAAAAGAGTGAGTAAACTTACAGAAGAAGAAACCGCTAATATAAGAAAAGAAATAGAAAGTTTTCAGGTTGAAGGAGAACTTAGATCAAAGATTGCTATGGATATTAAAAGATTAATGGATATAGGCTGCTATAAAGGTTTAAGACATAGAAGAGGATTACCTGTTTCGGGGCAAAGAACAAAAACAAATGCAAGAACAAGAAAAGGAAAAAGAAGTACTGTACCCGGTAAAAAGAAATAATAAATTGATAGGAAAAGATTATGGCAACTGAAAAACAAGAAAGCAAAAAAGATAAAAATAAAGTACCGAAGGGTAAAGCATATATAAACGCTACATTTAATAATACAATAATAACAATAACGGATATGAAAGGCGCCGCTATAACTTGGGCATCTGGAGGTTCAATGGAATTTAAAGGTTCAAGAAAGGCGACACCTTATGCGGCGCAATTAGCAGCAAAAGCAGCTTTAGATAAAGCAAGAGAACGAGGTCTTCATGAAATGGAAATATATGTAAAAGGTCCAGGCGTAGGTAGAGAAAGCGCTATAAGAACGCTGGCGACTTCGGGTTTAAAAATTGCATTAATTAAAGATATAACGCCAATACCTCATAATGGATGCAGACCGCAAAAGAAAAGAAGAGTATAAGGATAATATTAATATGGCAAGATATATAGGACCAGTTTGTAAGTTATGCCGAAGAGAAGGCCTAAAATTATTTTTAAAAGGTCAAAGATGTTTAATAGATAAATGTTCATTTAATGATAGAAAAAATCCTCCGGGTCCTGTTCCCAAAAGAAAGCCAAAAGTTTCTGGTTATGGAGCCCAGTTACGTGAAAAACAAAAAGTGAAAAGAATTTATGGTGTATTAGAAAAGCCATTTAGAAATTATTTTAAGAAAGCTCAAAAGATGAAAGGTATTACTGGTGAAAATTTATTAATGCTTTTAGAACGAAGACTGGATAATACATTATATAGAATGGGAATTGCGTCATCTAGAGCTCATGCCAGAAATATTATATCACATGGGCATATATTAGTGAATAATAAACAGGTAAATGTGGCTTCTTATCAGGTAAAGATTAATGATGAGATATCATTAAATAAAAAAATGAACGCTTCAGAAGCTATCGAAGCTAATATAGAGTTAGCTCAGGGAGTTGGCTTAATAGCCGATTGGATAGAATTGGCAGTAGATGGAAAATCAGGTAAGATAAAAGAACTTCCGCGAAGAGAAAATGTGGATATTCCAATTAGAGAACAGGTAATTGTAGAGTTATATTCTAAATAAACAATACCAAATGAAATAAGGTAAAATACTATGGATGCAACAACAGAAAAAACAACAAAATCAGCAAAAGAAACACCAAAAAACCTTTTAAAGGGTTTAAAACGTCCAAAATTTGTTGAGTTTCATCATGTAGAGCAAAATGAAAATTACGGCAAGTTTATTGCTGAGCCGTTTGAAAAAGGTGTAGGATTAACGATAGGAAATTCATTAAGAAGAATTTTAATGTCTATGATAGAGGGTGCCGCAATTGTAGCCGTAAAAATAGAAGGTCTCAGTCATGAGTTTACAACAATAAAAGGCGTTGTAGAAGACATTACGAAAATAATATTAAACTTAAAAAAAGTAAATATTAGATATGAAGGCATGGGTCCCGTAACGCTTGATGTTGAAAAAAAAGGCGCCGGACTTCTATTAGCATCAGATTTAAACGTAAATTCACAAGTTGAGATTATGAATCCAGATTTGGTAATTGCTCACTTAGATGCAGACGCGAATATACAAATGAGTATTCAAGTTGATAAAGGCAGGGGATATGTACCAGCTGAAGTTATAAAAAAACATATAGACGAAGTTGGAGTGATACCTGTAGATGCATTATTTTCTCCTATTGAAAAAGTAAACTTTGAAATTAATGAAACAAGAGTTGATCAGCGTACCGACTATGACAAGCTTACATTAGAAGTATGGACAAATAATACGATTCCTCCCGAAGACGCAGTTGCATATGCTGCAAAAATATTAAAAGAACATCTAACAGTATTTATAAACTTTGAAGAAGAGATGTATGAAGAAGAAGAAGAGTTTGATGAGACTGATGAAAAAATGAAGAAACTTTTAAATACACCTCTTGAAGAATTAGAATTATCTGTTCGCTCAGTTGCGGTATTAAAAAGTTTAGATATGCATATGATAAAAGATTTAGTAGCTAAATATGAAGAAGATTTAAGAAAAAGTAAGCATTATTCAGACAAAGTATTGCTGGCATTAAAAAGTAAGCTTGCAGAACTAGGTTTATCATTTGGTATGAGAGATATTGTACGATAATGTATGGAGTTTTAAAATGAGAAAACGAAATAAAGTAAAACAGCTGCATCGAACAAGTTCCCACCGAAAGGCTATGTTAAATAATATGGTAACTTCGCTATTTTTCCATGAGCAGATAAAAAGTACGGTAGCAAAAGTAAAAGCGGCACGATCTTTTGCAGAAAAATTGATAACAAGAGCGAAAAAAAATACTATTGACCAAATATCAAATGAAGATAAAATTCATAATATAAGGCAAATAGAAAAATTTATAAAGCAAAAAGAAGTAATTCATAAATTGGTAAATGATATAGGACCAAGAAATAAAGATAGAAATGGTGGATATACCAGAATTATACGATTAGGGAAAAGAAGCTCTGATAGTTCTGAAATGGCTTTGTTACAGTTAGTTGATAAAAAAGACTTAGTTGAACTTAAAGAAGAAAGAAAAGCTTTAAGAGAGGGTTTAAAAAAGTCTAAAAAAGAAAAAACTACTGTTAAAGAAACAGATAAAAAAGATCTAAAAGAAAAGACAAAAAAAGAAAAAAATAAATAAAATATATATTTATCATTTAAACTCCTTTCAAAAATTTATTTATAACTCACAGTCCGGGTGGTGGAACTGGTAGACACGCAGGCTTGAGGTGCCTGTAGAAATAAAATTCTGTGGGGGTTCAAGTCCCCCCCCGGGCAATAGATACTTAATTCAGCTTTACTTCTTATCTATTGAATAATAGCAGTAATTATGCCAAAAATAGCCGTAATAGGAAAACAAAACGTAGGCAAGAGTACTTTATTTAATTCATTAATTAAAAAAAGGATAAGTATCGAATATGATAAGCCCGGTGTAACCCGTGACTTAGTTAGAGAAAAGGTTGATTGGGCAGAAGGCAGCTGGGAAATTATAGATTTTCCCGGTTTTGAGCATGAAAAAGAAATTAAAAATGATATATTGCAAAAATTATCCATTGAAAAAGCCTTTAAAGAATTAGAAAACTGCCATTTGTTTTTATGGATAGTTTCAATTAAGGGTTTATCTTCCTATGAAAAAGATTTGTGCGAAACTTTGAGGCATATTAAGAAACCCGTATGGCTTGTTGTAAACTTTGTAGATGATCCTTCTTTAGAAATATATGCGTCTGATTTTTATGCGTTAGGTTTTAAAACAGTTTTTTTTGTTTCGGCATTAAATAATAGAAATATAAAAGATTTAAGAGAAAAAATAATCAATTATTTTAACATGCCTGAAAAAATTATTGATGAAAATAAAGAAAACGTTGAAATATTAAAAATCGCGATTATAGGAAAACCAAACGCAGGAAAAAGTACGTTATTTAACTATTTTATTAAAAAAGAAAAGGCCCTTACTTCTGATATTCCGGGTACTACCAGAGACGCTTTAAAAGATTCATTTATTTTTAACGGAAAAAAAATTTTAATTGTAGATACCGCTGGTATGCGAAAAAGAAGTAAAATTATTGAAGATGTTGAATACTTTTCAATAAATCGTACAGAAAAAGCGGCCGAGCAGGCTGATGTGGTGCTTTTATTAATTGATCCGCATGAAGGGGTAGATAAGCAAAATAAAAATATTATTGTGTTATTAGAAAAAAAAATGAAACCACTTATTATCGCTTTTAATAAATCTGATAAGTTAGATTTATTAATAAAAAATAATCTGGAAGAAGAAATAAATAATATACATAAAATATTTTGGAAAATACCTATTTTTTTTATAAGTTCCATTACGGGAAAAAATACGATAAAAATTATTGAAAAGGCCTATAAATTAAAAGAAAAAAATAATGTAAAAATAAATACCAATGATTTAAATAAATTTTTAGAAAAAATGAAGAATAATGTTATTTTTAATCAAAGTGCTTTTAAATTGAATTATATTACTCAAGCTTATCCTAAATTAGTTTTTATTATTTTTTCTAAAATAGGAAAGCTGCCATCAAATATTCATAAATTTATATTAAAAAGCATAAGAAAAGAATTTTCATTAGAAGAGATACCCATTTTACTGGATATAAGAAAAAAATCATAATTTATTTTTTAGAAATATTATTTTTACTAAGAAGATTATAATCTTCATATTCATCGCATACAATAATAATATTATCATTTGTTTTTGAGTTTTCAAACGATAGTGTAACAGTTAAGTTATTTTTTTTATCACTATAGCGTGTTAGTATTTGGGCTGCTAAAAAAACTTCTTCAGGTAATAGGTAAATATTATTTTTTTCTAAAAAATTATTAATTAAATTAATTGTCTCAATATTTTCATTTATTTTCCAGTTATTCTTAAATTCGTCTTTTAGGTATGTTCTTTGTTTATTGAACATATCTTTATCTGTTATAAATGAAGAAAAAATTCCGGTTGGACCAGGTATATTTTCCTGTGCCCTTAAAACAATTTTATCGTTTTTAAAATGATTGAGTAAATTATTTTCCGATTCATCACGGCCGCAAATGAATTTAGAATTTGATGTCATCTTAAAATGCCGGCCAGTTCCTAAAAGTATGACTTCTTCATGCGATATACTTTTTATTTCATTCATATTTAAAATTGCTTGCCTTCTTTTTATTAAATCTTTAAATCGTACACTATAGGTTTCATCAGCTAAAAAACAACATCCGCCCGCAGGGGTGCTAAATTCCGAAATATTCCATTTTTTTGCAAGAAGAAGCTGTTTTTTTCTGGAACGTCCGTTAATACTTTCAAGATTTTCTCTTTGCAGCCATCCTTTTTCTTCTGGTTCAGTTTTAGGTAAAAGTTTTGCAGATAAAGGTCTTAGAAGTTTATTTTCTAGTTTTGATTCTTTTTGTATTAATAACTGAGTATGTTTTTTTTGAGATTTTGGCCTCTGATCAATTATTTCGCCCGTTGCAACAAAATCGGCATTGTAAAATTCTAATAGATTTTTTGCCTCTTGAAGCATGAAAATACGGCAGTCAATACATGGATTTATATTTTTCCCATATCCAAATTTTGGGTTGCTAACAAGTGGTAAATATTTTCTGCTTATATCGATAGTTTCAAGAGGAATATTCAATTTATCTGCTACCAATTTTGCGTCAGATACTTTTTTATCAGTTCTGCCTGTTTTGGCTTTTTGCGCCGTAATGCAAAATCCCGTATAAAAATAAATACCAATAACATCTATATTTTGCTCTAATAACATTTTGGCCGCAACAGCAGAATCTAATCCTCCGCTTAAAAGAACTAATGCTCTTGGTTTTTTATTCATATAAGGATTTTATAAAAAACTTAGACCTACTGAAAACTAAAAGAAATAAAAAAAGAGTTTTACTACTTAACCACCAAATATGTTTTATTCTTTTTTATTATTTTAATATGTGATTTAAAATATTACCGTAAAATTTCGTCAAATAAGAGAAGAAATCAGTAAGTTAGCTGTAGAAAAATTAATATGACATTAAATGAGAAATATATTAGAGAAGTTTATGAAAATACAAATGAACAATTATATAAATATTTAATAAGATTAGTTGGTGAAGAAAATGCTGACGATATTCTGCAGGAAACATGGGAAAAATTTATAAAAAATGCTGAACTAGGTAAGCTTAATAAGGGAACAGAAAAATCATGGCTATATAAAGTAGCTCATAATGCTTCTATGGATTTTTATAGAAAGAGAAAAAAAATTGTTCAAGATGACAATTTTTTAGATAATTTGCCGGCAGAAAATTGGGATGCCAATAAATCATATGAAAAAATAAAAAGAAAAGACTTTCAAAACATAATTGAAAAATTAGCCTTAGAATATGATGCAAGCGGTAAATCATTAGCGCTTTTGGCCTTATTGAGAGAAAATAACTTAACTCAAAGAGAAATAGGAAAAATAATGAATAAATCTGAAAGAACTATCAGAAGAATGATTGAAAGATTATTTAAATTTCTTGAAAAAAAATTAATAGAATATGAAATAAATATAGATTTTCTAAAGGAATAATGACCTTAAACACATATAAAATACGTATAATAAGTAAAAATAAAGGATTTTATGGCTAATGAAAAAAGAACATGAACACTTGAATATTGAAGAATTATTATATATTAAATACAATATTATAAATGATACGGGTAACATAGTTTTAAATAGAAGTAATCTAATTAAGAATAATAAAGCTGAGAACATACATGAGAAAATAAATTTATGTAATATTTGCAAAAAAAATATAAAGCAGTTTTTAACTATTAATAAAAAAGAAAATATAAAAGTATCTGATTACGCGTTTAATAGAGCAATAGCGAAAATTAAATCTGAAAGTAAAAATTCCGTTAAGAAAAATAAATTTATACCTGTTTTTTCTTCATTTTTAGCGTCAACATTTGTGATTTTTTTATTATTAAACAATTTTTTCTTAGCGCATGACATAAATTATAAGTTTATAAATAATGGGATTTCTGAAAATTCCATTATTTCAACAAATTATAATGAGAATACTTTACATATTTATAAAGCTGAAAAACTATCAGCTGAAATAAAATTATTAAAAAATAGCGAGATTTTTATAAATAAGACACAAGTCAATGATGGTAAAATTACTATTTTAATATCGCTGTATAAAGGACAAATTGAAACAAATTTATATGAAGGTTTTAGTAATCAGGAACTTGTTATAGAAATAAATGATTATAACCTTATAGCTGAATGGCCCTCAATAAATAATGCTGGCTTTTTATCACCCATTTCAAATCCATTCAACAAAAATAATAATAAAATATCAAATAAGTTTAATATCGAAAAAACAAGTGAAAAAGATTTCAAATTGAATGTTATTAAAGGCAGGGTTTTTCTTTCTTTAAAAAAAGATATTCAAAGCGAAAGTTTTAATAAAACAAAACTCATATTTAATGAGGGTGAACATATTCAAATTAATAATAACAATGTTGTTAATAATATTATTAATACAGAAATAATAGGGGCCAAAGAAAATCAACTTGATATTAAAGATAAAAAAATAATAAGAAATAAAAATAGTAAACTTAAAAATGAAATATTAAAAACAGAAAACCCGCAAACAAAAAATATAAATCTTAAAACAAAGTTAAAAAATGCGATTGAAAAGTTAAAAATGAATAAAAAAGAGAAATAAAAAAAAAATAAATAATTAATCGTAAATCTTTTTTTATTATCGCTTGAAGGCAATTTATGCTAAAAAATTGTTGACCTGTACTATTATGTTTAGTTTCGGTATTAACATAAATAGCAGAGGTTACATTGGCTGAAGATAAAAAAGATATAAAAAAAAATGCCAGACAATTTATAATTAGTTTGTTTGGTTTTCTTGTTTTGTCTGTTATTTTATTTTTTATTTTTGGTAGATTTCTTACAAACCAAAGTTACGATTTTTTAACTTCTAAAATTGGCGGCATAGAGAAAACGCCTCACCCTGATATTCAGCTTGTTTTAATAGATGAAAACTCTTTAATGTATGGCGAAAAAAAACTGGGTTTAGGAAGATGGCCATGGGGTCGTAATATATATTCAAATATTCTTGAATTTATGCATTTAGAGGGCGAGCCCAAAAGTATATTATTTGATATAATATTTTCAGAAGTAGATAGAACTGCCGGTAATGATGAGATTTTTCAACAAGGTGTTGCGGCCAGTGGTAAAGTCTTTCAAAATATTTTATTAACATATGACGATGAAAGAAAAGAAATAAATCCATTGCCTAAAGATTTAAAATCACTTTTTGCCGTATCGATTGAAAACAGTGAAAATATAGGTTTTAAGAAAGTAGAGGTAAATGATTATACGATACCATTGCCTTGCCTAAGGTTGTATGTTGAATGCGGTACTTCAGAACAGATCTTAAAAGAATATCCGGTGGATAATCTTGAAAAAATAGCTAAAGAGCTGGCAGTGGCTTCGTTTTATCCCGATTCTGATGGTTATTACCGCCGTGGTAGAATGCTTTTTAATTATAATGAAAATTATTTTTTATCGTTTAGTTTAGCGGCAGTAATGTCTTTTTCTGAAAAGAATAAAACTATTAAAATAATTGATAAACAAAAAATACAGATAGGTGATCTTGAAGTACCTGTAGAAAAAGACGGCAGTTATCTAGTTAATTTTTATCCTGAAAACAGAATTCTTGAAAAAAGTTTTAGTATGAGCTCTATTTTAGAATCGGCTATTTATTATGCTCAGGGTAAACCAAACGAAATGAAAGTGAAACCTAAAGATTTTGCTAATAAAATAGTTATAATTGGATGTTCTGCTGTAGGATGTCAGGATCTAAAAACAACACCTATCGCGGCGAAAATGCCGGGTCCAGAAATTCACGCAACTTTAATAAGTAATATTTTACAGCAGAATCATATAACACAAGTTTCGAATACGGTAAATATTATTATTGTTTTAATTCTTGTGACATTATGCTTATTTTTTGTTATAATGGCCCATAATCAAATGATTCAAGTTGGGCTACCAGTAGTTATTTTCTTAGTTACCTTTGGAATAAGTGTTGTGGCCTTTAAAACGGGTAATTTGTTTGTGCCATTTTATTTGTATATTGCGATTGCCTTTATTACCACTGGTACGGCCTTTGGTTATCGAAGTATTACCGAAGGCAAAGAAAAAAGAAAATATAGTAAGATTCTTGGCAATATGATTGACCCGACTATTGTTAAAGAAGCTTTAGCAGATCTTGAATCTCTTAAAGCCGGTTCTGAAAAAGAAGTAACTCCGTTTTTTTCAGATGTCGCGGGGTTTTCTTCTATTAGTGAAAAACTTACGGCCACAGATTTAGCAGCGTTATTAAATGAATATTTATCGGCTATGACCCTTATATTAAAAAAATATGGCGGCACTTTAGACAAATATATTGGTGACGCCGTAGTTGGAATATTTGGCGCGCCCGTTGATATAGAAAACCATCCATTAAAAGCAGCTCAGGCATCACTAGCCATGATTGATTCATTAGACTCTCTTCGAAAAGAATGGATAAAAAGAAAAGCATATTGTGAAGAAGCACGGGCGATGCATTTTAGAATAGGGTTAAATACTGGCATGGCTAAAGTCGGGTTTATGGGTACTGATGAACTTGCTTCATATACAATGATGGGAGATACTGTTAATTTAGCGGCCCGTCTAGAAGCAGCGGCTAAAGATTACGGTGTTCACATATTAATTAGTGAAACTACAGCCAAAAGAATTGAAAACGACATGAGTACGCGTCTTTTAGATCAGGTTAGGGTGAAAGGTAAAAAAGAAGGCGTAAAAATATATGAACTTCTCTCAGTAAAAGGGCAGGGCGCCGCATGGCGAATTAAATCAGCCAAAATATATGAAGAAGGATTTAATTATTATCTAGATAAACAATGGTCCAAAGCCATAGGTTCACTTAAAAAATCTCTTGAAATTCGAAATCGCGAAGATGAAGCCGCTGATATTCTTATTGAGCGTTGTGAATATTACTCTTTGAATCCGCCGCCAGATAATTGGGACGGTGTTTTTACCAGAACTAAAAAATAATTTTTAGCTAATTGAAAATTCTTTACCCGCATATTGTATGTTAGCAGGGTCATTGCATCTAGGAGGACTCACCGCGTGTACACCGCCGCATTTTGGGCATGAATCTACAAAAGTTTTTAATACGAATTCTTCACCACAACCCTGACAAGTTGTATTTAATCCACCATTAGGTAGAGGTGAAACAGCTACCGTGCCGCCGTGGGCCTGAAGCACAAATTCTACCAGATCTTTTCCTTCTGAAAAAGGTCCTACTGTTCCATCTCCGCATGTTCCGCATCCGCTCATATTTAAACTCCTATTTTAGGCTATTTATTTTTTCATTAAATTATTCTTTTAGATTATTATTTGTAAAGTCTTTTTCAAAAATAAGAGGTAAAAATAAAAAATAGTTGTCCGTTTGTTAACCTTTATTAATAATATGATATGGAAAATTGTATATTTTGTAAAATAGCAAAGAAAGAAATCGAAACAAATATTATAAAAGAGGGTATGGGATGGGTTGCCTTTGAAGATGTAAATCCTCAGGCACCGGTTCATGTTTTAGTTATACCAACGGATCATATAGTTTCGCTTAAAGAAGTAGATGATGAAAAAATAATTGGAGGTTTAATGATTGCTGTTTCAGAAACTGCGGCTAAATTAGGCCTAAAAGAGAATGGATACAGAGTTGTTAATAATGTAGGTGAATATGGCGGTCAGACTGTTCCTCATTTGCATTTTCATATTTTGGGTGGCAGACAAATGGGTTGGCCTCCGGGTTAATTTCTCTAGTAAATAAAAGAATTTATTTAAAATCGCAAAATTCCGATAGTATATATATTAGATTTTAAAAAGGGTTTTATTAAATGCAGCCCATTCATATAGCAGATATAGAAAGAAATAAAACTGAAATAATTCGTATAGAAATAAGTGAATTTAAGGATAAAAAGTTATTAAATATACGAACTTGGTATTTAAATGATAATGGTGAATATGCTCCCACAAAAAAAGGAATTTCTTTAAACATTGATAAATTCAATGCTCTAAAAGAAGCCATATTAAAAGCAGAACAGGCAATAAACGATTTAATATAGAAAGAAGAAGGCGGGTATATGCAGTCAGAATTAGTTGAAAGATTCGGCAGAGATTATATTGAAGGTTCGGTTGTATTTAGAGAGGGTGATGTTGGCGAAGAAATGTTTATCATTCATAAGGGTGAAGTAAAAATTTCAATTAAAGCAAAAAGCGCCGAACAGGTTCTTGCTGTTTTAAAAGATGGTGATTTTTTTGGAGAAATGGCAATTTTTACCAATGAATACCGCTCGGCAACCGCCACTGCATCTAAAAAATCATTAATTTTAAAAATAGATAAACACTCTTTTCAATTTATGTTAAAAAGTAATGTAGATTTTGCTCATAAAATGATAAAAACACTTTGTTTAAGGCTAAGAAAAGCAGATAAACAGATTGAAGAATTATTAGTATTAAGCAAAGAAACTCGAATTTTACGTGCCATGGATATTTTTTGGAAAAAAGAAGGACGTAAAGATTCTTCAGGCGAAGTTTTACTTTTACCTTATGAAAGGTTTTTAGATTATGTTAATACTTCTCTTGGTATTTCTACTCAAGATACAAAAAATACATTAATTCAATTAAAAAATCAAAATCTTTTGCATGTTAGAAAAGATTCTAATAATATCTTATTTATTTCTTTTTCACCGAAAGTATTTGATTATTTTACGTTTAATTAAGAAAGAATTATTCTTTCCATAAAATGCATTCACCGGGGCAGTCGTCTATAGTTTCTTGAACTTTATCCATATCGTCATCTGGTACAACTGCTGCGTTTATATTCTCAGTGTCATTATGCGATTCGGCAACATCATCTTCGTCCATTCGAAAGTATTCTGGTAGTGTATCGGCACATAAAGAACAGCTTGTACAATCATCTTTTTCAACATAAACTATTTTACTCATTTTTTTCTCCTTAGGTTTCTCAAGTGGTTAACTTAATCTTGTGTTATCCTGCCTCAGACAATGATTTTATTTTTTATAATTTCTATTTATTGCCAATTTATAAATTTAACACATTATGGCAAAAAAAAAACCATATACAATGTAGAGTTTGTTAAAAAAAGATTTCTTTTCTTATCCTCATGAAAAATTTATATTTTAGGCCTGTCAATATATAAATTTATAGAAAAAAACTTAGAACAGATACAGGCAGTTAAGTGAATATATAAAAAAATAATTTTTATTATGTTTTTCTTGACTATTCCGTTTTAAATTAATTTGTGTTTATATTATATGTTTAATTTTAATAATAAATCACGTGTAAAGATAATTGTAACTGCTGGTCCTACCAGAGAATTTGTTGATCCTATAAGATTTTTATCTAACCCTTCAACGGGAAGAATGGGATATTTTATTGCCCGTGCCTGCGTTAATCAAGGTTATAAAGTAACCTACATTGTAGGTCCTGTTCCGGTGATGTTCTCTAAAATTAAAGGCGCAAAAAATATTTCTATTATATCAACTCAAGATATGCTAAATTCAGTATTAGCTGAACTTAAATCTGGCAGTGTTTTAGTGATGGCTGCCGCTCCCGCCGATTATCACCCTGAAAAATCATATAAGCATAAAATTAAAAAAACAGAAACGCCTTATATTCATTTGGTGCCAAACCCAGATATTTTAAAAACCGTTAAAAAATATATCGAATTAAAAAAATTAAAAGATGTTATTTTAGTAGGTTTTGCCGCTGAAACATCAAATCCTGAAAAAAACGCCCTTAAAAAGTTAGAAGAGAAAAAATTAGATATTATTTTTTTAAATGATCTTTCAAAAGCTGGCTCTGGTTTTAGAGTTGAAACAAACCAGCTTACAGTTTTTAGAAAAGACGGTTCCTGCCAAAAATGGAAAAAAGATACTAAAGAAAGACTAGGATATAGAGTTCTAGAAGAGATAGAAAAATGGTTGGAATCGTAGCAGCGCTTTATGATGAAGTATTTAGCGTACTGCCTTATCTTAATTACAGACGAATAGATAAAATTAGCCAGTATAACGGAATAATTAATGGCTGCGATGTTTCTCTTTTTTTAACTAAACCAGGTATTCAAAAAATATCGAATTTTAAAAAGTGGTTAGAGCAGCATAACTTTAAAATAATAATAAATATAGGTTTTACGGGAGCTTTAACCAATCAATTTAAACTCGGTGATTGCTTAGATATTAAAAAAATTATTTCATTAAATAAAGAAAATCTGTATTTAAATTCTAAAAGTCTATTAAAAAAACAAAATTATACTCTCATAACCGTAAATCAACCTGTTTTTTCAATCAATGATAAAGAAGATTACCAATTTGAATATAAAGCCGATTTAGCAGATATGGAAGCATATAAATTATTAAACGCATCTTTAGCAAAAGGCTTTAGCTTAAATCAGTGGTATGTAATTAAAATTGTAGGCGATTTGCCAGGCGATGAATATTTCTTGAAAAATGAAGTTTTATTTCGCAATTTTTTTACAAGCCGCGGTATAATGAAAAAAATAAAAATTATTTATGAAACAGGCTTTTTAAATTCATGGCATTTTTATAAAAGAAAACGTTTTCTTCAAAAAATATTAAAAGATTTTCTCTTTAATCACGTTCCAATAAATATAGATTAAACGTACAAAAAAATTAAATTAAAAATTGACAACTTGTAAAAGATATCATAATTTATTATTAATAAATAATTTCGAAACCTAGCATATCTACTAAACAAAAAAAGCTATTTTTTAATTTAAAAAAAATAGAAAAAAGATAAAGAAACATTTGGTAAAGTACCTAAAATAGTCAGGGTATAATGATAATATACAATAAAAATAGAGTAACAAACCATACAGAAACTAAAGGAGTTTAAAAATGAAACTTATTAAAAAAAATATTTTTCTTTTCTTAATGATATTTAATTTGGCGGTTTCTTTCGCGGCATTAAATTGTGCAGATAAAAAAGAAGAAGATACGACAAATACAAATGGTACAACAAATGCAACCCCTGTTTGCGGTAACGCGAAGATAGAAACAGGAGAACAATGTGATGACGGGCAGGAAACTGAAACTTGTGATTCTACTTGCAAGGCATCATACTGCGGTAATGGCACTATAAACGCCACAGCAGGTGAACAGTGTGACGATAAAGGTGAATCAGCTGCCTGCACCAGAAATTGCTTAAATTCATCATGCGGCGATTCAATTGTAAATACAACAGCCGGCGAAACCTGTGATGACGGTAACACAATCTCTGGTGACGGATGCGCAGCAAATTGTACTATAGAAATTCCCGCGTATTGTGGTAATGGAATTGTGGATGCGGGCGAACAATGCGATGATAGCGGAGAGAGCGCAAATTGTAATAATAATTGTACAACCAGAACATGTGGCGATTCAATTGTTAACGCAATAGCTGGCGAAGCGTGTGATGATGGTGGAACGGTGGCAGGAGATGGATGTGCGGCTGATTGCACAATAGAAATTCCAGCTTATTGTGGTAATGGAGTAACTGATACGGGTGAGGCTTGTGATGATAACGGCGAATCTGCAACTTGCAATAGTAACTGTACAGCAAGATCATGTGGAGATTTTATTGTTAACGCAACAGCGGGTGAGCAATGTGATGATGGTGGAACGGTAGCAGGTGATGGATGTGATTCTAATTGTATAATTGAAATTCCAGAGTATTGCGGCAATGGAATTGTAGATGCGGGTGAATCTTGCGATGATAGTGGTACTCAAACATCTACCTGTGAAGTAAATTGTCAAGCACCGACTTGCGGCGATGGTATATTAAATGTATCTGCCAGTGAACAATGCGAAGATGGAAATACAGTTATAGGTGATGGTTGTGACGCTTCTTGTTTAATTGAAATTCCGGAATTTTGTGGGAATGGTACAGTTAATACAGGCGAGGCTTGTGATAGTAGCGGTACTCAAACATCCACTTGTGAAGTCAATTGTACAAGCCCAAATTGTGGCGATGGAATCTTAAATGCCATTGCCGGCGAACAATGTGAAGATGGCAATACAACAGCTAATGACGGTTGTAGTAGTACCTGCCAATTAGAATATTGCGGTGATAACATTGTGAATGGCACAGAATCTTGTGATGACGGCGTAGCAACGCAAACCGCTACTTGTGAAGCCTATTGTTCAAAAACTCCAGCCTGTGGTGATGGTATTATAAATGCACTTGCAAGCGAACAATGTGAAGACGGTAACACTACAGCGGGTGATGGATGTGACGCTTCTTGTTTAGTTGAAGTTCCGCAGTATTGCGGTAATGGAACATTAGATACAGGAGAGACCTGTGACGAAGGTGTCACCACACAAACATCTACATGTGAAGCAAACTGTAAAACTCCGGTTTGCGGCGATGGAATTATAAATACTTTAGCTGGCGAAAGCTGTGAAGACGGTAATACAGCAAATAATGACGGTTGTTCCTCCACATGCCAAAGTGAAGAAATTAGTCTTTCGGCTTCAATTTCTGGCAGTGCCACTTCAAATACTGTATCGAACAGCGGTACTGTAATTTCAGGTTCTTTGGCAAAATTAAGAGATCCTTTGCAAAAATTAACAGGACCGGTTGTACTGCAAAAAGGTACTCCCTGTTCGGGTTCTTACGGTGTTTACAGTATTGGCGGCGATGGTACGGCGCTTTCTTCGGGTACTTTAAGCGCAGACGGCTCTTTCGCTTCTGACGCGCCTATAACAGATGAAGTGGTTGTTCAGTTTGCTGCATGCGGTACGGCTAGTTTTCCCGCCATGAAGTGTCTTGGTAAAGCCGGAGAAAGCGGCTTAATATGCGACCCGCTTTCAAACGGAATAATTATGGCTCTTGAATATGCTTTAGACCCCACAGGGGTTGTTACCGTAGAAACTTCGGCTGATTTTAAGGGTCTTGAAATATATACTCTGGTTAAGGCACTTGGTGATATTGTAAGAGTGGTAGACAGCTTGTCGGGCGATGAGGCTGAAGAAATTGTAGAGCTTACAGAAGCCATTGAAGCCGCCACAACAAAGCAGGAAATTTATAATCTTTTTGTTGGCAGTATGCTTGGTTCAATTTTTGAATATATAAGAGCGGCTGCTGTCGCTAAAAAATATGAAGCTGACCCAGTGTTGGCGGCAAAAAACGCGTGGCCCATTGAAAAAGTTATTCAGCTTATAATAACTCTGGGAGTACAGATAAGGGTTGATCTTGACGGCTCAGATGGACCGGGGGGTATTTACAGCGATTTATTTGCCAGTCTTGATACAGCCGCGAATACTGATTTTTTTACGAAATTGCAAAATTATCTTTCGACTTTATTTGATTCTATTTATGTAAGCGGCGGAACTTTTAATATAGCCATGGTGTGTTACGCGAGAGACAATAATAACTGGGAATCTAAGGCGAGACTTTATCCGCCTATTGATACTGGAACAACAACACCGGGCGGTGATAAAATACTAACTTGTTATGACGCGACAATTTTAACAAACACAGGTACCGAGACTTGGCGGTATGAATTAGTTTTAATGCCGTTTGATGTCGAAGTAAACCGAAATGACCCAACAGGTAAATATGATAATAAAGATAAAGCTCAAATTGAAATAGGGGTATTAGGTACCTTCCCTGAGTTTGATACTTCTATTATGCCGGGAGGCGTTTGCGAGGGGTTTGTTGATTTTGTAACAGGCATTATAGATATTCCCGGTTTGTCAAATTGTATTATAACAAACAATCTGAGTAAATACTTTTCTGGTCTTTTTGGAATATATACTTTCTTACAAGACCCTGCCAGTAAAGACGCAAAGCTTTCTTTAAACGATATTTATACTTCATTTGCCGATGTCAGAAAAACAGGTTTATTAGTGGGAGCGAACTTGTGGCAGGCTGGTATACAAAGTTATAATTCTCAGGTAGCCATTATTGGTACAGGCGGATTGGGTGATAATAACGCGCAGCTTGAACCATACCTTTTAAAAGAAGCTACATCTACAACTGCCCCCTTCAGGTTTGATTTAACATGTCCCACGCAAGAAATCACATCAGGTTGGGGCGCTATATGCCTTGCGGCAGATACCCCTAAAGAAGATTTTTCATCTTGCAGCGGCGGCACATCAACAGGCAATGAATACACAAAGCAGGCCTGTGACAATCAGGGGGCAATCTGGACAAACGGAGATTATAACTGTTATGACGCTTCTACAGGGAATGTATTGGCGGCACTTGATAGAACAGCATGTGAAAGCGGTATTTGTACCGGAGGTACTTCAACAGGTAATGAATCTAGGTATTCTGAATGTATAGGTTACTGCTCAGGTGGAGATTCAACAGGCGCTGAAACTTCATCAGCGGAATGTTTGGCTGTTACACCTTCTCCCGGTACTTGGAACCCTGGCCCCGGCGCATTATGGACAGATGCTTCTCCGCTTGGAATATGGGCCGCGGCGGCCGCAACAAGCACAGATATGACAAATTTTATAAACTCGTTCTCACCGTCTTATAATTCTACATTCAGTATGTTTGAGCAGATTCCTGATATTAGTGAAATAAGCTGGTTTTTATATAAGGCTTCTGCCCATGTAGATTATAATATTATGGGTTCAAAAAAATTCTGGGCAAAAGGTTTTGATACTGATAATGATTGGCAGGCTGATTCGCCTATTTTATGTAAAATAAATAATCCAGGTAATAAAAATTCATTTGTACCGGGAACAAGTTATATTTCATGTATTGTCGCAGACAGCACAGCTACCGGCGGGGGAACATGGAACGTAGAGGGTAAACCCGATTCAATAACTGAAAATTTTATAAAAACAAATAAGTATGTATTTTCAATACAAGAAAGAGGCGGCGGTTCAAACGGCGTGGATCAATATTATGGTTTATTTAATATTTTAAAAACAGAAGATCTAACATTAAACGGACGAGATTTTCGACTAAGAGGTATTGAAACAACCCAAATAAGTTCAGCCTTATGCTTATCCGCGCCCGGTGATTGTGATACAAGCGGTGCGACTGTATATCCTGTAGATAAAATGTTCTGTAATACTTATACCGATTCACAGGGTAATGTAAGAAGTGAATGCTGGCCCGAAAAATTTGAATATGTCGCGGTTGAGTTTTTATCTGCATGGTTCCCTCCCGCGAATTACAGCGTTTATGGATGGCACGTGCCTTTTAATGACGCTTATGGTAATTCGTGGCAGACAATGATAGGTATAACCAGTAATACAACTGCCGATCCCGACAGCGATCCATTCGACGATTGGGCGGTTTGCGTTAAAGGTTCCGCTGTAACAACAGGTAATTCTGAAAGTGAAATTGCTTCTACCGTAACAATAACCGGTAATATAATTGATTGTTTTAACAATACAGAAACTTCACATTACTATTATTTAGCGACAGATTGGGGTTATACCAATAAAGCTGATTATAAATATAATTTGTTAAGAAATGACGGTATGAGCATGAATTCAATAGGAAATTGTTCTGATCCACTATATAAATATGATAGGTGGGGTTGTGAACACAGTTCGGGAACTTGTTTGAATGCGGCTTTTGATAATGATTTTTATGGATGCGTAAATGATACAAGCATCTGGGCATCTGGAAATACATGGGGCATTTGCGATAATACAGCAAACTGGATGGATAAAACAACCTGTGAAACGAATAATGGCAGATGGATTGCCAACACCAGTGTTTGTATGGCTGATTATTTTGATAATACAATTACTTACTCTACTCAAGGCGCATGTGATGCCGTAGGTGATGGAAGCTGGTGGGATGGTACGAAATGCTGGTCACCTGTAGGTCAAACAGAATGTATTGCCGCAAACTTGGGGGGGGCAGCGCCAAGCTGGACAGTAACCGGTTATGAAAAAATCGCGATTGGCAATGTAGAAACAGAATTGGGCGGCAATTTAATGGGACCTTCTGCGGCACAAACCTGGCTTAACAGTTATGAAATTGCAAACCTAAAACATGATACAAGATTTGATCCCTTTTGTATTGACCATAGCACCTTAGGTATTCAAGGGCAATGTGACTGCATTGATCTTGACGGTGACGGATGCGGTATTGACGATCCGGCTTGTATAAGCTATACTATACAAAGTGATGGTACAGCGGCATGCTCAGCAGCTGAAAAAACGCTTTCAGAACCGCCTATATGGCCGGGTGAACCTGCCTCTAAAGATGTGTGGTGCTTGATTAACAATTACGCGAATGATACCACAGACAGCACGTTATCAATAAATCTTCAGGCTGAGGCCGTGGGTACAGGCACATGTGCCATAGTAAAAGGTAGCGCGATTGATATTTCAAATATTTACGCCAATTGGCACAAAATATTTGAATGTTCAAATGGTGATAGGCTAGAAGGGGTAGATACATGGAGCATTATAAATGACGAAGGCGGAGGCCCCGGAACCGGTACAAGAGATGATATAAATGTAGGCGGCGGCTGCGGTACTGCTATTGATGGAAACATGGGACCCGTAAGAATGCGAAGAATATTACCGCGTAATAATTCTTATGTGGTTGATAAGCCGGGAACTTTATACCGTTTAATAACGGCTGCTACGGCTAATATTGGTACAGGGGTTACCATTGATCCAAGCGCGGCTTTATTTAGCTTTGAAGAAGCTTTACCTCTTGTACTAACAAGACTGGCTATACCGGTTGAAGCAAAAATATATCATAATTCTGCTGAACTTGTAGGCCTGCCTGTTTATTTCAAAGAAGTGCATCTGCCGGGTAAAGGAGATGCCAATCCTGTATCAGGAGTTTTAAGAGGTTTTCTTGAAAATATAGGTACGGTGAATCTTCTTCCGTAGTTAAAGTTTTTAAGATAAATAAAAAGGGCCGATGTGAATCGGCCTTTTTTATTTTAAAATAAAAAAATGCTTGTGCCATAGAAGATTAAATTAAATTTACTTATTTATGTATGAAAATAAAAAAATTATAAAATATAAAAAGCGAGTTTTTAGTTTAGTTATTATTTTTCTTTTCATAAATATATTTTGTAAAAAAGAACCAGTAATTCCTGAAAAACTTGTTAAAGAAAGTGTTTCTGATTTTAATGAATTTAGAAAAGAAAATTCTTCTATAAAACTTGTTTTTTTAGGGCAGGACTATAAAGAATTAAACCTAAAAGGTGTAAATTTATCAAGCGTAGATTTAAGAGGCAGTAAATTTATATCGGCTGATTTAAGAGGTGCTGATTTTTCAAATGCGAATCTTTCTAATGTTAATTTTAGTTCTGCCGATTTAAGATCAGCAAAATTTAATGGAGCTTTATTAAACGGTACAATTTTTTTTCAGGCAGATTTAAGAGGCTCGTCAATCAATTCATCAAGACCCGTAAATGAAATTAATTTTACGAAAGCAAATTTGTCAGGGTGTGACTTTAACGGTATTAATATGAGCTTGTTTACGCCTTTTATGGCTAATATGCAGGGCGCCCGCGTAGAAAAAAAATGGCAAAGATATCTTTCTCGCTTTCAAATTCAAAATTTTGATAAAATAGAATGGATAGGCCCCGATTCTTGAAAGTAAAAAATACTCGCTCGTCTGTTTCTCTCTTAAAATTTGTCATTGAATGAATGATACGCTGAAAAAATTAAGTGAAAAGTTAAACTCAAAAGAAATAAATGCGGTTGAGCTTACCGAAAGCTATTTAAAAAAAATAGAAGAAAAAGATGTAAAAATAAATTCATTTATTGAAGTAGAGAAAGAAGAAGCTTTGCGTTTAGCTGAAGAGTCAAAAAAAAGACGTGAAGAAGGCAAAGCGCTTTCAGATTATGATGGTATAGTAATTGGTATTAAAGATAATATTTTGCAGAAAGATAGAAAGTCTCAGGCCGCATCAAAAATATTAGAAGGTTTTAATTCTCCGTATTCGGCGACAGTAATTCAAAAGCTTCAAGAAAAAGGCCTTATAACTTTGGGTCGCTTAAATATGGATGAATTTGCGATGGGTTCATCAACAGAAAACTCATCAATACAGACCACAAAAAATCCATATGATCTTAAAAGAGCGCCGGGGGGCTCATCTGGCGGCAGTGCCGCGTCTGTGGCTGCTGGTTTAGTTCCTGTTTCTCTTGGTTCAGATACAGGCGGTTCTATTAGGCAGCCTGCCGCTTTTTGCGGAACGGTGGGATTAAAACCAACATACGGTACGGTGTCGCGGTATGGACTTATCGCGTTCGCGTCTAGTTTGGACCAAATAGGTCCATTGTCAAATACAGTTGAAGACGCAGAGATCATTTATAATATTATAAAAGGTCACGATAAATATGATTCATCTTCAATACCTGATAGAGAATATAAAGAAACAAAAAAAAGTATAGAAGATATAAAAATAGGATATCCGCCTGAAATGCTAGAGGGTATTTCTGACGAAGTTAAGGTGTCTTTTTTTAAGGTTATTGAATTCTTAAAAAAAGAAATTTGTAAAGATTCACAAATAAAAGAAATTAATCTGCCCTATCAAAAATACGGTGTTCCCGTTTATTATTTAACGGCCACCAGCGAGGCATCGGCAAATTTAGCGCGTTTTGATGGGGTAAGATATGGCCGAAGAGCTCCTGATGCTAAAAATTTAGAAGAAGTTTATGAGTTATCTAGAACAGAAGGCTTTGGTAGCGAAGTAAAAAGAAGAATACTTTTGGGTACATACGCTTTATCAAGCGGATATTATGATGCCTTTTACGGGAAGTCGCAAAAACTTAGAAAGCTTATTCAAGAAGACTACCTTAAGGCTTTTAATGAGGTTGATGTTATTATCATACCTACAACACCCACGCCTCCTTTTGAAATTGGCGAGAAAACTAAAGATCCTGTGTCTATGTATTTATCAGATGTTTTAACCGTAGGCGCTTCACTAGCCGGAATTCCCGCGTTAGCCGTGCCGGCGCCTTTTGATAAACTGCCTCTAAGCATACAGCTTCAGGGAGCTTTTTTTTCAGAAAAACTATTGTTTGATCTAGGCAGAAAAATTGAACAGGCATTTCCCGCGCCGCCTGCGGTGTTTTAATTCATATATATGGTGGAGAAATTACCAACACAGCCATATAAAGGCAGCCGCGATTTTTATCCTCCAGAAATGAGAGAGCGCGGATGGATGTTCTCTGTATTAGAAAAAACCGTTGAATCTTTCGGATATGAAAAAATAGACGCGCCTGTTATTGAACCCATTGATATTTATTTAGCCAAAACGTCAGAAGAAATTGTAAGCCGTCAAATATATTCATTTGAAGACAGAGGCGGCAGAAAAGTATGCATCCGTCCAGAAATGACACCGACTGTATCAAGAATGGTATCTGCCAAGATAAGAGAACTGCCGCGTCCCATAAGATGGTATTCTTTACCAAATTTATGGAGATATGAAAAACCCGGCAAAGGCAGGTTAAGAGAACATTGGCAGCTAAATGCAGATTTATTTGGTGCATCTGACGAGTTTATGGCAGATGTAGAAATTTTACAGCTGGCGATGGATATTTTAATAGCGTTTAAAGCCGACCCCGGCACTTTTAACTTGTTTTTAAATCATAGAAATTTATTAAATGATGTATTTGAAAAACTATTGAAAATACCAAGAGAAAAATGGCCGTCAGCCGCGAGGATTCTTGATAAAAAAGAAAAAATTTCAAAAGATGAATATGAAAAAATGCTAAATGAAGCAGGTTTAACAAATGATCAAACAAAAATTATTAATGAATACATTGATAATGGCTTGAATTTCTTAAAAGAAAATAAATCAAAACTTTCAAGTGAATATACAGAATATTTATTTAAATTAATTTCTTTTTTAACAGATTTAGGTTATGGCGATTATGTGCGTTATAACCCTTCAGTAATTCGGGGATTTGATTATTATACCGGCATGGTTTTTGAAATATTTGACGAACATCCTGAAAACAGAAGATCGCTTTACGGCGGCGGCAGATACGATAATTTAATTTCTGCTTTTTCAAAAGAAAGCCTTAACGCCGTTGGTTTTGGTATGGGTGATGTTACTCTTTATGAATTTTTATCTACACATAAATTAATACCCGGTATTTTACCAAAAACACAAATTTATGTGGCCAGCTTTTTAGAAGAAGAATGTAAAAAAGAGGCTTTTGTAATTTCGGCTAAGCTTAGAAAAGAAGGTTATTTAGTTGAAACATCACTAGGTCAAACAAAACTGGGAAAACAGTTTCAAGAAGCTGACACAAAAAAAATTCCTATAGTAATAATTCAGGGGTTAGAAGAAAAAAAAGAAAATAAAATAACTGTTAAAGATATGAAATCAGGTGAGCAAAATATCATTGATGAAAAAGAGATTCTAAATTATTTAGAAAAATATTTTAATTAAAATTTTTCATTATTATCTAAACAAATTAAAATTATATGAGCATTAAATAAAAGTTGCCATATGATATGGCTGTTCATATATTGTTAATATGAAAACAACAATGCTATTAGATGATATAATCGCGAATAGAGCAAAAAATATGGCTAAAAAGAAAGGTATGACTTTTACGGCTTTTGTAGAATCTGCGTTAACAGAGTATTTGCGCGTTCAAAGTATACCTAAAGAAAAAAAGAAATTAAAAATTAAACCCTACGGCAAGGGAGGATATATTGATCCTAAATTAGAGGGCAATTGGGCAGAGATTCGTGAAATAATATACAAATAATGATAGCTGTTGATACGAACATTTTAATTTATGCGCACCGCAAAGATAACCCATTTCAAGAAAAAGCTCGAAATTGGCTTGAAAAGATTATTCAAACTGAAGATAGCTGCGGAATTCCTTATCATTGTATTATAGAATTTCACGACGTTAGAATAGCCGCTTTGTGTTTAGAAAATGGAGTCTCTGTGTTATATTCAGCTGATCGAGATTTTACGAGATTCCCGCGTTTAAAAGTAATAAATCCGCTTATTGAATAATCATATTATAAAATCATATGCTTATCTATTCCAAGCTCTTTTTTTGAATATCCAAGAGCTAAGCCTACCAATTGGGTTAAATGAAGAATTGGTATAGAATTTTTTGGCAGATTTTTTCTTGATTTTAAAGCTTTATTTTGATATAAATCGAGTGAAGTATGACATAAAGGGCAGGGAGTTACTATATAATCAGCTCCGCTTCTTATGCCGTCTTCTAAAGCATTCGCGGCAATATTTAATGATTCTTCTTCAGCAACCAGCAAGGTATGAAATCCACAGCATTTATTGGCAGAAGCGTATGGAACAGTTTGCGCTCCCAGTGTTTCAATTAACTGATGTAACGAACTAGGCGCGTTAGGATCGTCAACTCCCATTAAATGGGAAGGCCTTAAGATATGGCATCCATAAAAAGGAGCGATTTTTAAGTCTTTTAAAGGCGTTTTTATTTTACGGGCAAGGGTATCTAAACCAAAATCTTCATTTAAAACCCATAAAAGATGTTTAATTTGCGCTTTTCCTGTATACTCAAGATTGTCTTTTGCTAATAATTCATTTACCTGTTCTTTTAATCCTTCTTTTGTGTCTAAATCATGTTTTGCATGCCTTAAGCTTAAAAGACAAGTGTTACAGGATGTTACTAAATCTAAATCCATTTTTTCAGCAAGAGCAATATTTCGCGCGTTAATGGTCCAGCAATGTTTCGGGCTGACATAATCTAAGTTACTGCCGCCGCAGCATGTGCCTTCTTCTAATTTTACTAATTCTATACCAAGATCGGTTTTCCATTTTTCAAAAGCAATATCCAATTCTTTGGTCATTGATTCATTTATGCAGCTTATAAAGTACGCGTATTTCATTATCTTTTCTTATAATTCCTTAAAAATTTTTCTTTTTTAGTTTTCTAAATATTTTTCTAACTTTTTCAATTCTTGGTATTTCACTCATCATAAATGAAGGAGGAGGCACCCTTCTTCTTAATAACATTTTTATCATCATTGGCAGCATAAAAATTGGTTTAATAAATCCCAATGTTCTGGTAATTAGTGTGAATTCTACAAGGCGTCCTTTTCTTTTAATATCTGTTATAAAAGCCTTCGCGTGTTTGGCCCCTTCTGAGCGTTTGCTTACGGTTTTCATGCCGCTGTTTCTTAAACCCTGAATACCTTTCATTATATCTATATTTTTAACGCAATGTTCAACGCATTTATAACAGTGTGTACAGTCCCAAACCCCACCATCAGAGGTTACTTTTTTTAGTCTGGTTTTTTGCATTGAATCTCTTTCATCTACATTCATACGGTAGCTTTTAAGAAGCACCGCGGGTGAAATATAGTTGGGGTTGACTTCCATCATTAAGCATTCAGACACGCAAGAAGCGCATAAAATACAATCTGTGGCTTGATCATATTCTTGAAATTTTTCTTCAGATATTAAGTATTCTTTTTTACCCAGCTCATGAACAGGCATTTTAGGATTTACCCATGAATAATAATATTTTAGTTTTTCAACAAGAGGGTCCATATCTACAACTAAATCCCGCATAATAGTAAAATTATTTAATGGTTCAATTAAAATAACATTTTCTTCTTTGCTGTCTTCAAGTTCTTTAAAAACCTGGGTCATGCAGGCAAGTTTTGATACACCATTTATTTTTAATCCGCAGGAGCCGCAAATACCAGCCTGACAAAAAGCGCGAAATGTAAGTTTAGAGTCGATATTTTCTTTAATAAAATTCAGCGCGCGTAAAACAGTAATACCTTTTTCAAGCGTAATACGAATATTATCATAATACGGTTTCTTATCAAAATGTGGATTATATCTGTATATTCTAAATGATATTTCTTTTTGCTCTTCCATTTTGTTTTCTTTATAATTAATAAGTTCTTTCTTCTAATTCGTATTTTCCCATTATTACAGGTTTATAGCTTACATCTAAATTGCCATCGGATAAGGTAAACATTGTATGTTTATGAAAATTAACATCATCTCTTTTTGTGTAATCTGTTCTCGAATGTGAACCTCTGCTTTCTTTTCTGGCATACGCTCCAGCAGAAATAGCTAGCGCAATATTTAACATATTGCGAAGTTCTAATACATTTACAAGGTTTGTGTTAAAAACAGTACTTGTATCATTTACTTTTACGCGTTTAAAACGTTCAATTAGTTTTTTAATATCATAAATCGCTTGTATTAAATTTTTTTCGGTTCTATAGATTCCCACATTTTCGGCGAGAGTTGTTCCCATTTCTTCTCTTATAACACCATAGCGTTCATACTGAGAAGGCTGCATTAAAGATCGAAAGTATTTTTTATGTTTATCAATAATTGAATTTGAAATAGACACGCTATTTAAACTTTTTGCTTCAAGAGCCGCTTCATGTCCGGCTATTTTGCCAAAAACAAGAATTTCAAGAAGAGAGTTGCCTCCTAAACGATTTGCTCCGTGAACAGAAACACAGGCACATTCTCCTATCGCGTATAAGCCTTTCATTATTGTTCTGCCCGTTTTATCTGTATCTATACCGCCCATAGAATAATGCGCGGTAGGTCGAATAGGAATTGGCTCGTCAATGGGATCAATCCCTTCAAAGCTTATAGAAAGTTCTCTAATTTGCGGCAGTCTTTTAGTTATAAGTTCCGCACCTAAATGTGTAAGATCTAAATTTATATATTGACCGGCAGTACTGTCGAATCCGCGGCCTTCATTAATTTCTGTCTCTATTGAACGAGAAACTAAATCTCGCGGACCAAGTTCCATTTTTTCAGGCGCGTAATTTGACATAAATCTGTCACCATTTTTATTAATAAGATAGCCGCCTTCGCCTCTTGCGCCTTCTGTTACTAAAAGTCCGCTTTTTCTTAAACCAGTAGGATGAAATTGAACAAACTCCATATCTTTCAAAGGAACTCCCGCTCTTAACGCGGCTGCAATTCCATCGCCTGTGTTTCCCGCGGCATTGCTACTTCTGTTCCAGTAGGCTTTGGCGTAACCTCCCGTTGCTAATATTACAATTTTCGCGGGAAATATTTCAATTTCTCCGCTTTGAATATTTAAAGCGGTTATTCCCTGGCATACGCCGTCATTTTCTTCGATAGAAATTAAAAAATATTCATTATAAAATTTTACACCTAATCTTAAACATTGCTCATAAAGTGTCTGTAAAATCGTATGTCCCGTTTTATCGGCGCAGTAGCAACATCTGGGGCTTGAGGCTCCACCGAAAGGGCGTTGAGCGATAGTGCCATCATCCATGCGTGAAAAGGGTGTTCCCAGATTCTCAAGTTCTCTAATTACCCGCGGAGCTTCTTCGCATAATATAGAAGCTGCATCTTGATCTGCTAAATAATCGCTGCCTTTAATTGTGTCAAAAATATGCTTTTCAATCGTATCTGTTTTATCTTTATTCGCGAGCGCGGCGTTAGCACCCCCCTGAGCAGCAGAAGTATGTGATCGGTTAGGATAAATTTTTGAGATAACGGCTATATTTAATGAAATATCCGTATTTAATATTTCCATTGCCGCATAAAGACCTGCCCCTCCGCCGCCAACAATAACAATATCATACTGTTTCATTCTTTTGTCATCCCTTCTTTTATTAAGAAAAAATCTTGGTTATAAATTTACAAAGCAGTTTTTTCAGATTTAGGGGGTAATATATCACTAATATAATTTAATAGATCTGTTTCTGATACTAATCCCACGAGATTTTTACCGCTCATAACAGCCAGATGCCGTATTTTCGCTTTTTTCATAAGACGAATGGCGTATTTTACTTGTAATTCTGGATATACGCTTATTAAGGGTTTGCTCATAATTTCATGGACCGGTGTGTTCCATGGTTCTTTATGTATATCGGCCCCGGGATCAATTACTTTTTCGAGTATATCTCTTTCGGTAACTATACCGTATGTGTCATCTTCATCTCTTGGTTTAACTATAATAGCCATGGTTTTTTGATCTTTCATTAAAAGTTGAATTGCTTTTGCGGCAGTTTCATTGCGCTCAACAATAGTAATATCTTTTTTCATTATTTCAGATATAGGTTTTTTACGAATATTTGTTAGTGACTCCATATTTACCTCAATGGCGATACTAAAATAGGTATATGGACAATTCGTAAAGAATAAAAATAAATAAAAAATATTATATTTCTAAATGAAAAAACTACTGTAGTCTTCTTTAATTAATGATAATATTCAATGTATTCATGGAATTTAAAAAATATGCTTAAAACTGAAGTTCTTCAAGCAGTTCATTAATTTGAATATTAAAAGACTCATCATTATTTATTAATTCGTGTATTTTTTTATCAGCATGTATAACTGTAGTATGATCTGTTCTACCAAAAACAGCCGCAATAGAGGATAAAGACATCGTTGGCAGTAGTTTTTTTGTAAGATACATACCTACATGTCTTGTTAAAGCAACTCTTTCTACTCGACTGGAGCTTTTTATTTCATCTTCATCAACATGATAGGTTTTTAAGAGTATTTTGAATATTTCATCGATACTTACTTCATGAGATGAATTTTCATTAGGCAGATCTTTTAGAATATGTTTCGCTAGTTTTAAATCTATAGGTTTTCTTTCAATATCAGAGACAAATTTTAGTTTTATTAAAGCTGCTTCTAAACCCCGTATATGAGTTTTTATTCTCATCGAAATATATGATCTTACTTCTTCAGATATATCTAAATTTAGCTCATCAGATTTTTTCTTTAAGATTGCCATTCTGGTTTCTAAATTGGGAGGCTTTATATCAACCATAAGACCAGATTGAAAACGATTTAATAAACGATCCGTTAAATGAGATAAGTGCTGGGGAGGGCGGTCGGCTGAAATTATAATTTGTTTTTTGTTTTGATATAAATAATTAAATGTGTGAAAAATCTCTTCTTGAGTATACTCCGCTCTTTGCTTAATAAATTGAATATCATCAAACATTAATACATCTACGTTTCTATATTTCTCTCTAAAGTGAGGCAGGCTTTTAGAAATCATAGCTTCAATAAGATCAGATTGAAATATCTCAGCAGGTATATATTGAACATTTAAATAAGGTAAATGTTCAGATATATAATTGCCAATTGCCATTAGAAGATGAGTTTTACCTAGACCAACACCTCCAAAAAGATACAGGGGGTTATGAAAATTTTTTGGCGTTTTTGCTGCTTCTTCGGCAGCTACAAGAGCATGTTCATTTGAAGGTCCTTTTATAAAACGCTCAAACGTATAGTTAGGATTTAGAGCAATATATTTAGGATAAGCCGAGTTAGCCTGATGTTTTTTGGCCCTGTCGCTTAAATTATCATTGTTTTCTAAATTAGAAAATTTATATTTTTTCTTTTGATTTTCATTTGTTTTTTGATTTGTATAGTCAGTATCGAATATAATATCAATATTATCTGAAATTATCTCTTGCGCGGCTTCTTTAATTTCATTTAAATATCTTTTCTTTATATGATTGATTACTCTTTTATCTTTAGCGGCAAGTATCAACTGGTTATTTTCTATAGTAACTTCCTGAATTTCAGAAAAAAACACACTAAAGAATTGACTTGGTATTTTTTTTCTAAGTTTTTCTGTAATTGTGTACCAGTAATTTTTTGTATTTTCTTCACTATTTTCTCTGGTTAATATTTGTTTGCCCGTTATTGTATAATTTTTATGACTATTTTGTAGCATTTTCCTCTCCCATGACAATGGATATACTTTCATTAGAGTTAAAATGACAAGTTAAATTTTTTATAATGTAGAAAATATTTTTACACCCAATTTAAAAAATGTATAAATTCGTTACTATATTATGTCTCATTTTATTTTATGAATTGCGACTATGTATATATCTTGTCAATAATAGGAAAAATACTATAGATAAAGAGGTAATACAGGCATCTATATTAAAACAGGATAATTTGGTTTTACATAGAAACTGTTTTTTTAATTTTTGTTTTTAATGCAGTAAAAGGATTTAGTTGTTTTTTCTTTTGTTTTATTTCAAAGTGCAGGTGATATCCTGTGGCCTGACCGGTCATACCAACTTTCGCGATTTCTTTACCCCGCTTTACATAATCCCCTTTTTTAACTAAAATTTTTGAAGCATGAGCGTAAATAGAAAAATATCCTTTTTTATGTCTTAAGATAACAACTTCACCATACGAGCCGTTGGTACCGGCGAAAATAACAACTCCATCGGCGCTTGCTACAATAGATGAATTTAAAGGCGCCGCTATATCAATACCTGTATGAAAATGTCTTATGCCTTCAATAGGATGCTTTCGCCATCCATAATCGCTGGTGATTTTACCTTTTTTCGTAAGCGGCCAAATAAACATGTTAGTTTGAATAGTTTTTACGGTAGGCAAGGGTTTTGCGTCAGGCAAAAAGATTTCATCACCCATATGAATTAAACTGCCCACAATATTATTAACTTTTTTAATTTCTTCTTCATTTGTTTTGAATTTTTTACTTATTTCAGATAGGCTGTCGCCGCGTTTAATTTTATAACAGATGCCCCGCATATTGGGTACTTTAACCAAGTCGCCCGGCATAATTATTTTTGTAGAAATTTTAGGATTAGCGCTTATTAAGGTGTAAACAGGTATATTATATGATTGGGCGATTCTCCATAAAGATTCGCCTTCTTTTACTTTATGGTTATAGAGTGAAAATTTATCTTTATTAACTTGTGAACTTAAAATATTATCTTCATTATTAGCTAATTCAAGTTTACTATCGTCACCCTCTACAATACGCTCTTCTTCTTCAGCCAACTCTGGATATTTTTTAATAGTTTCAAAATATTTTTCAATAGCTTCATCTATTTCTTTGTTGTAAACAACCATATTTTGGTTTGTTAATTCTTCTTGAAAAGTTTCTTGAGTAGATAGATTATTTACTTCTATAGGCTTTAATTCTGTGTTTTTTTGCTTTGAATATCCTGATTGAATTTCTTCTGAAAAAAGCAACAGTGAAATTACCGTTATAGAAAAAACAGCAATAGAAAACAAGATTTTTTCAATGATTTTCATTATAATTCCTTATTGATAATTTAATTTTTGAACTGAGTCTTAAAATTATCATCGGAAATTTAAGAAATTACTCAATAAAAGAAAGGTCTTTTTCTTTATTTTTTTTATAATTTTGAGGATTAATTATTTTATCTTGAAAAGAATTATTGTTATTTGTATTATTTATCTTTTCATCACTTTTATTTAGATTTTTATCGTCTTTATAAGGTGCTATGAGAAATTCTGATATTTCTTCTTGAATAACAAGAGATTCTTTTGGTTTATTATCAGGAAAAAGAGGTTCTTCATTTAAATATAGTGCCGATTCAGATTTTTCACGCATTGGATTTATTTCTTCAATAAGAGAGTCTCTTTCACCCATAAGATGTCCTTCTGTTTCTTTACCCATTTTTTCAAACAGAATTTTTTTTTGTGACGAAAATGAACCAGGGTCTATTTCAACATCTTCAATTAATCTTTGTTTTTTACGGTTTTCTTCTTTAAGTTCATCAAGATAAAATAAATCATTAGTTTTACCTGCAATGGGCATTCCCGATGGTTTTGCTCCTTTTTCGCCCTCGGTAATACCATACATAATAGCCAGTAAAGCTAAAAGAGCAAAAGCTCCATAAGATCCTTTTTGTATCAGATCTTTTACATGTTCCGGAATTTTATTAATCCACTTATCAATTAAAGCAAAAATCTTGTTCACATTTAATGTATCGTATGATTTTTATAATTATATGATATCTTTTCAAATCTATACAATTAAAATGTAGTATTTTTTACCATTTTATCTAATTTTTTTAATACTTCTTCTAACTTCCCGGGCAAAAGTTTAGCTTTGGAATATTTCAAAGCAGCCTTAGGCTGTATAAATTGGTTTTTTAATATAGCTTTTTCTGCTGTTGCACCTGAAATTTCTATCCCTTTGGAATCTAGATAAGTTCTTATCTTTCTTACCTGTCTTAGTTTTCTTTTTTTCATAATATTATTAATTTATATTATGTCTCCCGTATAGTCAAATAAAATTAACGTCTTTTATACTTTTTTATTCTTTTTTTTTATTTTTACTTTTCATCTTCAATTTTAAATTTAAATAGACATTAGTTTATGAACTTAAAAGAGCCTCAAAAAAAAAATATAAGCGACTTTCCAAATAAATCTTCTGATTTTTCAAAAGAAGATTATTTAAGCTTAATAAAAGCTCTTCAATGGCACAATTATAAATATCATATTGAAGATAATCCTGAAATTATAGATTCTGACTATGATTTTTTAATGAGGATGCTTCTAAAAATAGAAGAATTAAATCCATCATGGAAAACCTCAGATTCTCCTTCTTTAAAAGTTGGTTTTGAAGTACGTTCTGATTTTCCCGAGTTTTACCATGCTCCCCCGATGCTTAGTCTTGACAATGCAGAAAATTTTTCAGATGTTATTGATTTTAATAACCGCGTTATAAAATTATTAAAACAAAATGATATCGAAAATAAAGAAATTGAATATTGCGTTGAGCCTAAATTTGATGGACTTGCCGTAAATTTAATTTATGAAAAGGGAGTATTAGTAAAGGCTGGAACACGTGGCAATGGTTCAGTAGGTGAAGATATTACCCATAATGTTAGAACCGTAAAAAATGTTCCTTTAAGATTAATGACAATTACGCCGCCTGATTTAATAAGTGTAAGAGGCGAGTGTGTTATGCCTATTTTTGAATTTGAGAGGTTAAATGAAGAATTATCACATGAAGGCAAAAAGATATTTGCTAATCCTAGAAATGCGGCCGCTGGCAGTTTAAGGCAGCATGATTCTAAAATTACAGCTAAAAGAAATCTAATATTTTTGCCGTATTCCATAGGCGAAGTTGTCGAAAGCGGTGATTCCGAAAAAATACATCATTATCCCGATAAACAATATTTAATATGGGAAAACTATTTGCCTTTGTTTGGTTTTAAGATTTATATAAAAGCCGTTAAACTTACGCTGCCGCAAATTGAATCTTACTATAATGATATGAATATGAAACGATCTAGTTTTCCTTTTGATATGGATGGTCTTGTAATAAAAGTTAATGATATCTTATTCTGGAAAACTTTAGGTTTAACCTCAAAATTTCCGCGATGGGCGGTAGCTTTTAAGTTCCCCGCTAAAACAGCTATTACACAGCTTCTTGAAGTTAATTTTCAAATAGGTAGAACGGGTATTGTTACTCCCGTGGCCAATTTAAAACCTATAAACATAGGCGGTGTTTTGGTTCAAAGGGCAAGCCTTCATAATCTTGATGAAATAAACCGATTAAATATAAAAAATAAAGATTACGTAGAAGTAATTAGGGCGGGAGATGTAATTCCCAAGGTAAAACGTGTAATTAAAGAAAAAAGAATGGGCACAGAAACGGATATATTTTTCCCGCAAATATGTCCGTTATGTAATGAAAAACTTATTAAAGAAGAAGTCTACATAAAATGTATTAATGAAAACTGCGGGGGCAGAATGCTTGCCTTTTTGAAATATTTTATTTCAAAAGAGGGTCTTGATATTGAAGGCTTTGGCCGCGAGTGGATTGCTTTCTTTTATGAACAAAAAATTGTACGTGATGCCGCTGATATTTTCTTATTAAAAGAGTCAGATATAAATCAACTTTCTGGAATGGGAGAAATTTTGCCCGTAAAAATAATTCAGGCTGTTCAAAAACGAAAAAAGGTTTTGTTTTCAGTTTTTTTAAAATCGCTTGGTATCGCGGGGGTAGGCGCTCATATAGCTGAAGTTCTTGCCGAACATTTTAACAGCCTTGAATTATTAAAAAAAGCTGATGAAGAAATATTAACTTCAATTGATGAAATAGGTCCTGTTACTGCTGCGTCTCTTGTTAACTTTTTTAATAACGAAAAAAATAAAGATTTTTTAGCAAAATTATTTAAAACAGGTTTCGAGATTATTTATAGAGACACAAAAAATGAAAAAGAAAAAATTCTATCGGGCTTAACTTTTGTGTTTACCGGTTCCCTTGAAAAAATGACCCGCGATGATGCTGAAACGTTAGTAAAATCTTGTGGAGCAAAAGCTTCTTCTTCGGTAAGTTCAAAAACAAATTTTGTAGTAGCCGGTGAGGCGGCAGGCAGTAAATTAGTAAAAGCAAAAAGTTTAAATATAAAAATTATAAATGAAGTTGAGTTTATTAAATTTCTTAAAGAAAAGGGTATTGAACTATAAATATGTTCTAAATTTTTTATTATGAAAAGTAAAAACCTGAAAGTAGTTATATTTTTTATATTGGTTTTTTTTTCAGGCGTTATAATTTTTTATTTAGATAATGAACATAATCGTTTTAGCGATAGAAAAATTAAAAATTCTATTGTAACCGGTTATGAGATTATATCTGCGGTTAAAAGATATCATAAAGAAAAAGGTGAATTTCCGCGAAGTTTAGATGAACTCATGCCAGAATATATAAGCAAAATAAAAAATCCGCAGGCCGGCGAAAAAGAATGGAAGTATATTAAAAAAAATGACAGCTTTTATCTGGGCATAATGAGAAAAAACTTGTCAGAGCCGCATTGTTATTATTCATTAGTATTAAATGAATGGCTTGTCGAGTTACCACAGTAAAAATTATTGGCCTCGTCTGATATAATAAAAAATCTTGAATTCAAATTTCAATATGAAAAAAAAAATAACCCTTTCAACACGAAAAGAATTAAAAAGTCTCTTAATATATATTTTATCAAACAGCCGCTCTCTTTATAGTACACGCCGTTTTTTTGAAGAAGGTTTGAAACGAAATCATAAGATGCGTGTTTATCCGCCGCTTTCTTTATCAATGATGATAGAAAAGCAAAATACTGCTCTTTATTTTCAAAAAGAAAAATTAAAAAATCCTGACGTAATAATTTCAAGATTGGGCCAAAGAAAAGCCAGCTACTCGCAGGCGGTTTTTCGACAATTTGAAATGTTGGGCGCGTTAAGCTTAAATGAATGCGGGGCAATAGTGAGAAGCCGTGATAAATTAAGAACTCTTCAGATTTTATCGCAAAAAAACATAAGCGTACCAAAGACATTTTTTTTAGATGCGCCTGAAGATATAGATATAGCGTTAGAATCGGTGGGAGGAGTTCCTGTAATTATTAAGCTTCCCGAAGGAACGCAGGGGGTAGGGGTTATGCTGGCAGAATCGGTTAGATCTGCCCGTTCTATTTTAGAAAGTCTTTTAGATCAAGAAAAACACGTATTGGTTCAAGAATTTATTGAAGAGTCTTTAGGGGCAGATACCAGAGCCATTGTTTTAGGAGGAAGGGTTATCGCTTCAATGCAGAGAAAATCCGTTGCAAATGAATTTAGAGCGAATGTTCACAGAGGAGGCACGCAAAAGAAAATAAAAATGACATTAGAAACTGAAAAAATGGCGCGGCTCGCGGTTGAACTTTTAGGTTTAAAATTCGCGGGTGTTGATTTAATAGAATCAAAAAGAGGACCATTGATACTTGAAGTTAATCCTTCTCCCGGTATTGAGGGTATAGAAGCTGCCACAGAAGTTAATATCGCCGAAGCATGTATATTATATATTGAAAAACTTTACAAATTAAAAAAGAATAATTTTATGTAGCTAAAATGATAAAAATTATTTTACAGCAGGATTTTTTAATAATTCCCGAAACTCCGGTTGCATTTATAATTATATTATTTTTACTAATAATCGCTGCGTTTATATATTTTTTCGTAAAAAAACGCTCCCTATATTCAAAATCAGACGTTAAAAAAGGCTATGATTTTATATATAATTACGCTGTTAAACATGGTATTTCTTCTGGTCATTTGCAATTGATAAAACAGTTTGTTTCTTCTCTTAACTCAGGCGATATAGAACAGATTATTTTAAGTAAAAGAACTTTTCACAGTAAAATATTTGATTTTTTGGCTCATCAAAAAAAAGTTTCGCCAGAAATTTGTGTTGAGATTATAGAGAAACTTTTTCCTGAATCGGGTATTCATCGCGAAGTAAAAAGTATACGAGATCTATATGAAGGTGAGGCATGTTCTGTTGATGTGTCTGGTACTCACTATCTTGCAAAAATTGTAAAACAGTCTGAAAATAACGCTGTCTTAACTATTCCTGAATTAGATTCTGCCAAAGCAAAACCTGGGAATAAAATTAATATTTATTTATTTAGACCTCAAATTGGCAGTTTTCAGTTAACGGGTAAGATAATAAAAACTCTTATTGACGCCATTTTGATACAGGCCGAAAGCAGCGCTGTTTCTACAAATGATGAGCACTTAGCCGCCGATATTATCATGCCACTAACTCTTGAAGTGTGGGATATTGAAAATATTGAGAAACATGATCAAAAAATAAGCGTAAATATAGTAAGTAGAAAAATTACAGATAGAGCGTTTTTATTTCTATTGAAAGATGAAAATGATAAGAATAAAATAAACCAGCATTCTTTTTGGCAGACAAATATAAAATTAAAAAATGGAGAGATAATTAAACTAACAGGAAAAGTACGCCCTTCAAAAATGAATCTAAATTTTTATATTTTTATGTTTCTTGATATTTCTGAAGCAAACCGTGAGAAAATTTTTAATTTTATTAAAGCCTCGAGTCCCAAAAGAGGCAGCATTTATTAATTAAGAGGGTACTTTGCTTTTAATAAAAAACAGTACCCTGAATAATATTTTTTTTCTTCAACGCTCTTAAAATGTTTTTTCACAAAACCGGTTATTTCGTCTCGCGCGTATACCCCATGAGCTTTTAACCAAAAATTAAATAAAGGATACAAAGGCTTTAATTTCCCCTGAAACGGATGAAAATCGATTATGACCAGTACGCCGTTTTTTTTTAGATGTTTTTTCATATTTAATATGGCTTTTTGCCAGTCGTCTATCATTGAAAGAACGTAACTTGAAATTATTTTATCGGCTTTCATCTCAAGTTTAATATTTTTTATATCACCCGTAAAAAATTGTCCCAAAGGAACTTTTTTCTCTGCTTTTTTCAGCATATATTTTGAAAAATCAATACCTTTAATGTTTACGTTTGAATTTATTTTTATTATTTTTTGAAGATTATATCCAGTACCGCAGCCAAAATCAATGATTGAATCTTTTGGTTGAATATTAAGTGCCTTAACTGCTTTTAAACGGTTAGGTAAAAATAGAGGTCTCGTGAAATCATAAATTAAAGAATGAAACCTGTAGAACCTGTCAAGATTTTCAGGCTTCATTATGATATTAGCTCTAAATTATTTTTTAATTTCACGGCCAAGCTTGTTTTCTATTGATTTTATTTTATCACCTAAACGGCCGGTTTTCCCCTTCCGGTAATCAATTTTTACGTGTACAGAAATGCGTTCGCAGTCAGAAGACATTTTTTTATAGCAGTCGGTCATTACCTGTAAAACTTCTTCCCATGTTCCTTCTACTACTGTTCCCATTGGATTTAATTTATATTCTAAACCAGATTTATCTATAATATCAATTGATCTTGAAACATAGGCACTTACGCTTTCTCCTTTATCTAGGGGCGTCATGCTGAATTCAAGAAGTGTGTCGCGTTTTTTCATAAAAGCTCCTTTTTAATTAGTTTTGTTGTTCATCTTTAAAATATTTTAAGAAAATCAGGTTTTAAATTTATTTGCAAAGCTTCAAGCTTTTTTTGTAAATATCAAATAAATAAAAAATCTTTTTGACCGGATGTTATTTGTTTATAATATAATTTTTAATTGTTTTTAATATATGAAAAGAAAAGAAGATAAATATAAAGCAGTGCTTCGTTTTAGAAACAAAATACATGAAATTATTTTTGAAGCCGACACAAAAAGCGGCAGGCTTTTTGATATTATTTTATTTAACAGTATTATTGCCAGTGTCATTTTAGTTTCTCTTGACAGTGTTGAAAGTATTAGAAAAAATAACGAGGAGCTCTTAATTTTATTAGAATGGTTTTTTACTATTCTTTTTTCTATTGAGTATATTCTTCGAATTATATCTGTCAGAAAAGTTTGGCCTTATTTATTTAGTTTTTATGGTATTATAGATTTTCTTTCTATTGTTCCTACTTATTTAAGTCTTATAATGCCTGGTAGCCAGTATTTTTTAGTGTTAAGAGATTTGCGTTTGTTAAGAATTTTTAGGGTTCTTAAACTCAGCCGTTATATTAAAGAAGGTTATGTGCTTTGGGACGCTTTAATGGCAAGCCGTCCCAAGATTACTGTTTTTCTTTTTACAGTTATGATTGTGGTTGTAAATATCGGAGCGTTAATGTATGTAATTGAAGGTGAAGAAAACGGATTTACAAGTATTCCGCGATCTATCTATTGGGCTATTGTTACTTTAACAACTGTCGGATTCGGAGATATCCATCCGAAAACAACTCTTGGCCAAACACTTGCTTCTATTTTAATGATTTTAGGGTACGGAATTATTGCGGTACCTACAGGCATTGTCTCAGCAGAGATAGTTCAGGGAAAACAGCAGAAAAAAGAAAATATTTCAACTCAAACATGCCGGTGGTGTTCAAAAGAAGGGCATGATATCGATGCTGTCTATTGTAAATACTGCGGTAAGAAAATATAATAACTATTTAAATGCCTAAAATTGTAATATTAATTTTTCTGGTGCCGCCATGGTTTCGATGTTCGCATAAGTAAATTCCCTGCCAAGTTCCTAAAATAAGCTCTCCATTAGTAACAGGTAGTGTCAGCGTTGCTCCTAAAATAGAAGATTTAATGTGAGCAGGCATATCATCATAACCTTCAAGTGTATGTTGGTAATAAGGCTCATTTTCAGGCACCGCTTTTAAAAAATAAGATTCAAAATCATCTCTTACCGTAGGGTCGGCGTTTTCATTTAATGTTAAAGAAGCGCTGGTATGCATAATTAAAAGATGGCACAAGCCGCTTTTTATTTGTTTTAGTTCTGGCAATTCTTGAATTATTTTTTTAGTAATTAAATGGAATCCTCTTGAAAAACCAGTAAGGGAGATTTGTTTTTGAATAACATACATAAAAAATTAGGTATGTGTCTCAAGTTTTTTCTTTATAACTTCATAGACAATGCCTGATAAATTTACGGCGTCATTTTCAGCTATCATCTTATGGTTTTTTAGATTAAAATTTAATCCTAATTCTTTTTTATCTTTGCTCATTCTGGTGATAAAGCCTGCTGATATTTTTAGCGTAATTTCTGGCAGCCATACTCGAACTTCCATTAGATCTTTTAAGTTGAACATTGACATATCATCAACATTTATAAAAATTAAACCTAACCCGTTTAAACTTAAATCTTTTAAATGAAATTTTATTTTTGAGCTTTTCTTTGTTAAATTTACTGCCTCTACGTTAATTATTTTTTCTGGATAATAATTAATTCGTATTTGTGTTCTTAGCGCCTGTTCTTCTTTAAAGGCAAAATGTACCATTTTTATAATGGTTGAAATAGTAAGCTGTTTTTGTTCCAGATTTTTTTGCATAAACGGGATTTTTTCATTTTGAAATATTTTTTTAATATCATCATGAAGAACAGTAGTATGAACTAAACTGTGGTTTTTTGGTTTTTCTTTTATAAATTTAAGTATTTCATGTGAAAAACGTAATTCTCTATCTATAGAAGTTGCCCCTCGTTTTCTAAAAATTTTATCTAAATTAAAAATATAAATTATATTATCTTCAGATTTTTCTTTTAATTCATCTAATTTTTCTAATTCGATTTCTAATAACAGAATATCTTGAATTAAAAGGTTGAATTTATCTTTTTGATTTATAACCCCGGGAATTTCAATATAGTATACAACTTTTGGAGCAATTAATATTTCACTTTCTAAATTTGTCATTTTTATATATAATTATGTCACACATTTGTATGAATACTAAGACGGCAAGTTATTTTAAAAGAAAACAAAGGTATATAAATAAATTATTACTTTATTAATTTTTCTATATTATTAACAATGTTTTCGTATGCTGTAATAACCGCTTTATGGCTTTCTTGAATAACTTTATTTTCCTGTTTTTTGTCGTCTTCGTAAGCCGCTGGAATGCCTTCTTCGCCAGAACTCATTAAAGCTAATGATAAAGGAATATTACCTAAAAGAGTACTGTTTATTTTATCTGCGAGCCTTTTACCACCGCCTTCAGAAAAAAGATGCGAACTTTTACCACAGTGGGGGCATATAAATTCAGTCATATTTTCAACAACGCCTAGAATGGGCAGTTTAATTTGATCAAACATAGTTACAGCTCTCATGGCGTCTTGCACAGCTACGTCTTGAGGAGTTGTGACAATTACCGCGCCTTCTATTGAGACTAATTGAGCTAAAGATAATTGTGTATCGCCTGTTCCTGGAGGTAAATCTATAATTAAATAATCAAGCTCACCCCATTTTACGTCAAAAAGAAGCTGCTCTAATGCTTTGCCAAGCATGGGGCCTCTCCATATTAAAGCCTGAGCTTCATCTAATAGAAATGCGAAACTCATTGCTTTAATTCCGAATTTTTCCATAGGTATAATCTTTTTTTCATCAAGAATCTGCAGGGGCACTTTGCCGGGATGTCCCAACATTTTGCCAAGAGAAGGACCGTATATATCAGCGTCTATTAAACCGGTTTTATACCCTTTTTTAGCGAGCGTTATAGCTATATTTATAGATACCGTTGATTTTCCCACACCGCCTTTTCCTGATGCTACGGCTATTATATGCTTTACATTCACAAGAGAGGGGGGAGATGGCACTTCTTGTTGAGATGGCTGTTGCGTATTTTGTTTGATTACATTGGTAAAGTTTAATTTTATTTTGTTGATATTAAGATCATGCTTTGAGAATTCTGTTCTTAAAGCCGCCTCTAAGGAAAATTTGGTTTTTTTATCAACCAAAAGAGATATAGTTATTAAAATATTGTCATCTTCAACGGGACTTATTTCATCAATACCGTTATCTTCTAATAGACTATTGCCCGTAGAAGGATTTTTAATCGATTTCAAAATATTCATTATTTTTTCAATCGTGGTTTTTAATTCTTCATTTTCATTCATTTGTATTTTCCTCTTTATGTTTTAATTTTTATTTTATTCATCAAGTCTTTTCTCATCAAGAACTTTTGCTATTTCAGTTATATCTTTTTCATTGGATGATGTTTTTGTTTTTTTTTGAAATTCTGTTTTCTGATATTTATTTAATTTTCTAATAGCAAGTAAAAGTTTAACAAGCTTATACAAAACATATCCTATAAAAATAAAAAAGAATAATCTTAACATTAGTTGGTTTATCCGAAATTTTTTTGATAATTACCATTTACGTTATTAGATATTTTTAATAATAGCAATGTATCTTTTCTTAAATATAATATAATCCAAAGTATATATTTTGAACAAACTGAAAACCATAATTATTGTGTTTCAAATTAATCTACCTATAATATTTTTTACTTTTAATTTTTTAACTTGACCGGTTAATATAGATTTAATATAATATTTATAAAGTATAACAAACTATTATGCTGATAAAATTTACTAAAAGTATATTTATTCTCCTATGGTTATTTTGTAATCTTTCAATAACCGCTCAAAATAATTTTTCTGCGATTGATGAAAGAGCGGTTAACACGCCAAAATATCTTGAAAAAGATATTAAAAAGCTAACGCAATATTTAATAAAAACGTCTAAAAGTGATTTAGAAAAAATAAGAGCTATTTATAAATGGATTACCAATAATATAGCGTATGATGTAGGATCTTTTTTAACGGGAAAAATAGAAAACCAGAGCGCGAAATCGGTACTTGTCTCTAAAAAAGCTGTATGTGAGGGGTACGCGGCACTTTTTAATAAGATGGCAGAAGCTACCAGCATAAAAAGTGAAGTAATTCATGGATACTCTAAAGGTTATGGTTATACAGTAGGCAGTGATATTTTTAAACAGCCAAATCACGCGTGGAACGCGGTAGAAATTGATAACAAATGGTATCTGCTTGATGCCACATGGGGGGCCGGCTATTTAAATGAAAGACAAAAATTCGTGCGCCGTTTTCAGGAACATTATTTTTTAACAGACCCAGAGAAATTTATTTATGATCATCTGCCGGTTGAACCAAAATGGCAGCTTATTGAAAAACCAGTTGAAAAAACTGAATACGCGAATTATGTTTATTTAAGACCCGGATTTTTTTATTCAGGCCTTTCTATATTAAGCCATTCTAACGCTGTAATACAGGCCGAGCAGAAGGTAACCATCAGTTTAAAACTAGAAAAAGACGCAATGCTTATGGGTCAGTTAATTCAAAATAATTTACCTATACCTCAAAAACTAATCTTTTCACAAAAAGAATCAGATGATAAGTATAATATTTATGTGCATTTGCCTCAAAAAGGAGAATATACTCTTCGTCTTTTTTCTAAGCTTAAAGAAGATAAAGGACAGTATGAATGGGCCTTAGATTACAGAATTATTGCTTTAAGTGAAATGAAAGAAGGGGTAGAGTTCCCCATGATATATGGAACTTTTTATGAGTCAGATTCTTATCTATTTAGTCCGATGACTGGCAGCTTAAAAAAAGGAGAAAATATCTTTTTTAAGCTTAGAACTCCTGAAGCTCTAAAAGCTTTTGTTATAGATGATAAAAACAGGTATGAGCTTACAAAAACAGACGATATTTTTCAGGGTAATGTAGAAATAAATTCAGAAAATATTTCTATTGCTGTGCAGTTTTCCGGTAAGAAGTCATATGATTTTTTACTTAGATATAACAGCCATTAATTATTCAAGTTTGTAACACATTGAATATTACTCGGCGTATTTTTTAACGAAGTAGAAAGTTCTTTAGTGCTGAAATTTACCTGCCATGCTTCAGAGGTGCTGTTTACGTTTGTAGTAGAGCTCCAGAAAGAACCTGCGGCCGCAGGGAACATTAGTTTGCTTAATGAGGTTACGGCCTCAGATGAAAAATCAATCATACTTGAAAGTTCTCTTATAGAGGGCAACCTCCAGTTTGTATTGCCCGCGTAATTTAAATTTTCACAGAAAGATAGGGCCTCTACCCATGTCGATAAAGTTTTTTCTCCGTTACAGTAATTGGTTGTATTATAATCTACGATTGTGCCAGCGGGGCATTTCATGAAAATTATACCAGAAGCGTAATCTGAAATTGTTCCATCCCCATTTTCTTGATAATCTTGCCGGGCAGGTAAAGACTGTGAAACGCATTTAACGTATTGCTGTGTATTATTATCAACAGCCTGATTTTTGCCTGTTTGTAAATTCAATGTCCATGAGTTCATATCGCCAAATGATGTATTGGACCAGTAAAATGCCTCTTCTGAACTGCCGTAAGGTCCCACGAAAAGAGAGGTATCAATCGCGGGGTTAGTCAAACTATAATTTGATAATAACAATAATTCATAAATTTCAGGAAGGCGCCATGATAAACCGTCGGTATTTAATGAAGAGCAGTAATTTGCGGCTTCTATCTTTGTAAATAGAGGGCTGTTTGTTTCAACTGCGGTTAACCCGGTAAAAGACTGGCCGCCGCTTACTCTTTGCCAGCTTAAACCCATTGTAAGGTCATTTATAACTTCGCCGCTTAATGACATTGTTTCATTAAAAGGAGCCGGGGTGTCAATATAATGGCCGTCCTGCCCTTTTACGGTTACCTCAGAATTGTCACAGTTTAGCATAGCGCCTTGGGCCAATGGGCCCGAAGCGCAAAGGCTTTGTCCGGTATCAGAAAGATACAAAACGGCAGAATTATCTGTTGTTTCTGCAAATTCTTTGGCATTAAGTTCATCAGGATTTCCTGTTTCTAGAAGGCAGGTTGTGCCTGAAAACAAAATAGAGATAAAAAAAAGATATAATATTAATTTATTATTTTTAATAATCATATATTATCCTTATTTTTTTTCTTCCAGTAGATTTCTGTGGCATTAAATAATTGAATATTCAAATTATAAAGCGTTTTTTCATCGTCTGAAATATCTTCAGGAAAATTATTTTCTCTGCTGTCTTTTAAATATTGTATAATTTCGCGCCTAAACTCTACAATACGTTCTTTAATAAAATCAAATTCCTGCCTATTCGCGGTAAAAGAAAGGGCCGATATATCTCTCCAGTGGGCTTTTGTTTCATCAATAGAACGTGCCGCCATTGATAAAAGGTTTTTATGAAAATTTTTTACCGCGCTTGATTTAACTTCGGGTCCGGTGGTAATTTCAGGCATTGCCTGAACAAGTTTGTTATTTTTATCTCTTATTAAGTATTTTAATTCAAGCAAAGTATCTATGGCTTCTTTTGCCTGCTTCTTCGTAATAGGTGGGTTTAAGGTTTTAGCTATCCACGTATAGTCTTCTTTAAAATAGGGCAGGGTTACCAGTTCTCTTATCATCAACACATACCAGTTTGAAAAAAGAAAATAGTGTTTTTCTTCCATTTTACTAATTTCATCTTTGGGTTTAAGCTTTGTAATTTTTTTATAAATTTCATTTTTCTCATCTACTTCATGGGCCAAAGAAAATTTAACTAAAAGCTCAAGATATTCGGTTTCGCTTTTATTTAAGCGAAATCCTTTTGCCATTTTTAAGGCGCCCATAATAGAAAGTGAACGGCTGCCTTCAATAATGCTTTTTAAAAAAGAATGAGAGCCAAGACCGGCCCTTCTAGCGAAAAGTCTAAGAGTTAAATTCTCTTCTTTTTTATAAAAATTAAATAAATTAGCCAGATATTTTCTGTAATCAAGATAACTGAAAATATTTATTTTTTTTTCGTCATTCATTTTTTATTATTTTCAATAGGTACCTGTTAAAAAGCATTAAAAGCCGTTTAATTCTTCGGGAACAGTACCCGTAGCGTTAATTTGACTTATTAAAGTAATATTTGACGTATTTGAGTAATCAAATAAATAAAGTCCATTATTTCCCGTTACTATGGCCGTGTTATTTGTGGCTATTATATCATAAGCGTGAAAACCTTCTACAAATTTAATTAATTTTAAGTCTTCAGGTATAGAGACGTCGAAAACTTTTAATCCGCCTTCTCCCTCGGCTATAAAAAGTATATCATTATCTTTGCTTAAACCATGCGGATTGTACATGGCGTATGTTTTTAACAAAACAGGGTTTGTAGGATCGCTTATATCAATTAAGTCAAGCTGGTTAATTGAATTTCTACAAGATGTGCCCCCCCGAAGAGTAACAAAAGCGTAAATACCGCTAACGATAACCGGGTCGCAGCTTTGAACATGGGCAAATTCAGAAAGAAAAACCGGCAGGGTTTTATTTGAAATATCATATATTTTCATTCCGGTTTGTGAGCCTATAAAAAGCATATTTTGATAATTAAAAATAGTTTCAATACCCCATCCTAAAGAAATTTCATTTTCTTTTACGGGATTTGATGGGTCGTTTATATTAATAATTTTTAATGACTCATTATTTACAGCGTAAAGATAATATCCATCTGCGTTATTACCCGTAATATTAAATCTTGCCATCGAACCCGCTTTGCCGGTATTGCCGCCTTTCGGGTTACCTGAATCCATAGATTCTGCAATCATGTAACCGTCACATTCTTCATTGGAATAAAAACCTGGATCTGAATATTCTTCTTTCCATTCTGTTATAACCCCTTTAGTTTCATCTGTTTCGCCGTAATATTCGGCTTCATAAATATAGTCATTTATTTTTTGATAAGTTTTGTAAGGAAAGATATTGTTCACTCTGCTTAAAATCTGAATATTTTGTTTATTGCTTATGTCAATGACCACTAAGTCTATATAGCTGTCGGCGTATAAAATATTGTTTTTAACCGCCATGTCAATGTTCCCGGGAATGTTTATAAAAGAAATATTTTGAGGCGACGCCGGATCTGAATAGTCAATAATATGTATACCTCTATATTTTTCGTTTATCAAAATATAATTCGCGTAAACATATATTTTACCCGCGTATTTTATTTCTCGTGGAGCCTCGGATGAAATTGAAGTTCTGTACTCGTCATAAGAAAGATAAACAGGCGTTATATTTGCCATATCAGCGGGATAGCTAGCGATTCCTTCACATTTGTTGGTACAATTGACCGTGAATATTATTGCCCCTATTATAAACAGATATTTAATTTTTTTCATACTGTGCCTCTTTTTTACATAATATTTTTTATCTATGTATAATAAACGATATGGCAAGAAAAAAATCCAATAATTTTTGTACTCTTAAGAGTACAAAATCAAATTGAAGTATGTGATTTGATTATTTTTTTCGCGCGTCGGGATATAAAGAAAGAAAGAACAATCCAGATAGGTATCGAAAGCGCTGTCCAAATTTTATATCCACCCGGTAAAAGATTAAATTTTTCTAACGCAGAAAAAGCATAACCAGATAAGCCGGTTAAGTAATAACTTAAAATTATGACGCTTAAACCTTCTACGGTCTCTTGTAAAATAAGCTGAAGTTTAACTCTTTTGTTCATGGCTTCAAGAGTTTTCTGGTTTTGCTGCTCCATATTTTGATTGATACGGGTTCTCATCATATTGCCAAGAGAGGTAAGCTGTGAGCTTAAAGCTTCTGCCCGTTCTATAAAATTACGATAGTTTCTAACAGCCGGAGATACTCTAGCGGTTAAAAATTCTTCAAGAGACTGATAACCTTCACCTGTTTTTTCGCGTAGCCATTTTAATCTTTCTAAGAAAATATCATAATAAGAACCGGCTGCTGAAAATCTATAACGCATTTTTTCTGTTAATTGAATTAAATCTGCCAGATCGCGGGTTAAACTAACCAGCCATTCGTGTTCTGTATGGGCATTAATATGCTCTGAAGCCAATTCAGAAGCTATTTTTACACTATCTTTGGCGATGCGTTTTTCTTGCTGCCTTAGATAAGTAATTTGTTTTCTATATTCAGGTAAAGAAAATAAAACCAAATGCTGGTAATTTTCAATTTCAATAATTCTGCGAATTAAACGTCCAAGTCGCCCCGCTGATAACTCTCCTGATAAAACAACATACTGTTCTTGTCCGGTTTCTTGGGTTTGAAAGGTTGTATAGACACAGGCTTCGCCGCCAAGTACCTTGCCGCCATATATATTACCTTCTTTCAAAAACGATTTTGTAACATTGTTTAATGAGAGTTCGGGTACAGCTAAAAGATCGAGATCGAGAAGTTTTTTGCCTACTGTTTCAAATTCAGGCAGGTTATAAACTTTTGATTCAAGAAATGTTTTTTTTATTTTTTGACCCGGCGTATATATTGTTGTATAAGAATAAAACTCGGTATGAACTTCCCATATTAATATAAGACGGCTTGAATCGGGAAATATTTTTTCAACAAAACAAGATCTGTCTTCACGCCGTATTGCTGAGAGTTTAATGCCTAAATCGACAACAACCTTTTCATATACATTTTCAATTCCTTTTCGAATTTTAGAATCTTCTTGAGTAAATATATATGCTGTATGACGAATTCTCGAAGGAGCCTCAACGGGAACAGATGTACGCGCATGAAGCTCTCTATGTATTTGATAGATAATTTCTTCACGAATTGTATTTTGTTTATTAGTTTGCATATTTTATTTTCTTTATATGTTTAGACATTGTATGTCAATAATTAATTTAATTACTCGAGAATAAAACAATGAGTTCGGCAGGTATTCTCTTGGGTCTTAGGGTCAAAACCGAGGGTTAAAAATTTAGACAATTATGATTTCAATATTTATTTTTACAGGATGTAACTTACGCAATTTGAGTCGAATAGTTATTTATTAGAAAAATCATATATTTATTATGCTAAACTGGTTTCTGCCTTTGTCTTTTGAGATGTATAAAGCTTCATCTGCTTTTTTATAGATAAATTCAGATTTCAGAAGGTTAACCGAATTTTCTATGGAACATACACCCATTGAGATGGTCATATAATCAGCAGTTTCGCTTGCCAGATGCTCAATATTTAATTGTCTCATTGCATTTAATATATTATCACATAAAGTTTCACAATCTTTTCTTTGTTTGGCATGAGGTATAATACCAAATTCTTCTCCGCCAAGCCGAAAAGATATATCTCCCGCTCTTTGAAATAATTTTGATAACAAATCGCTAACTTTTTTTAGGGCTTTGTCTCCCATAAGATGACCATAGGTGTCATTATATTTCTTAAAAAAATCAATATCAAGCATAATAAAGCAGGCATACTTATTATAGCGGTAGTTCCGCTTTAAGATATTTTGAAAGTTTTCGTTAAAATATCTTCGATTATATAAACCTGTTAATTCGTCTTTCACAGAAATTTCTTCTACTTTCTTTTGATAAGTAATATCATTTCGAATTGAAGCGTAGCCGTTTATTTTCCCTTTTGAGTCGTAGGTTGGCATTATTTTTGCGCTAACCCAGTAATATCCATCATTTTTTTTTCTATTTTTTATTTCACCATTCCATGTTTTACCAGATTTAATTGTTTTCCAGAGATTCTTGAAAGTTTCTTTTTTCATATCTGGATGTCTTAGAATATTATGGTGTTTACCCAGTAATTCTTCACGTTTATAACCTGATATATTACAAAAAGCTTCACTTATTTCTTTAATAACTCCATATTTATCCGTATGTGATCTTATAACATATTTATCTATAATATCGAGGTAATGTTTAATTTTTTCTTCATTTGCTTTTATTGTTTTTTCACTGCGTATCAATTTATTTGCATTTTTTTGAATTAAATAAGAAAATTGTGAAATTTCATCTTTCCCTTCGATGATAAAGTTTACTTTTCTGTCACCGTCTGAAAATTTTTCAATAGAACTTGCAATACGGGAAACTCGTCCCTTTGCATATTTGTATAAAAGAATTGAAAAAGATAATAAAAACATTGTTATTAAAAGAGAGTGCCCCATTGAAAATATAAAAATATTTTTTATTTTTTCTTCCCGTATGGCTGCCATATTATAGATAAGCCAGAAGTTTCCCTTTCTATTTGGGGCAATAATTCCCATAGAGGCTCCAAATATAATAGGGTAACGTATACTGGCGTATTCGGTAGTTTTATAATAATATTTATTATTACTATGTTTCAGAGGTAATTTATATTTTTTTAACAAATCTTTTTCATTTTGTCCAATATTTGTATTGTTGTCAGAAACAATAATAATTCCCTCAGGATTAGATAACCATGTAGTGACAAAATTTTTTCTCGCGCTCATCGATGAAAAAACACGTTTTATTTGATGAATATCGTTTCTTCGTAAAAAATCATTAAAAATACCTTGAAATTCAGTACCTTGCGAACTTATCATCTCTTTAGTTGACTCATCAATTTTATTTAATTCTATAAGTATATGAACTGATACCGTAGCCCCGGTAATTAAAAGAATAATTATTATAAGAGTGTTGAAGTATATTTTTTTTATAGAGTATTTGTGTAACTTCATCTTAATACAGATTCTTTATATTTATTTCTTGGGTTATAATTTTGTTTTTTTTCATAACATCGTATAATTTTTCAAGAATAATTTTTATTTTAGGATTTTCGCCTGAAAGTATTTCTTCATTAATTTTTTTGTCTGCTAAAATGATCTCTTTATATGTTTTTTTTAGCTCATCTTCAGACAGTTTTAATCTTGAATTCATAAATTTAGTAGCGCCTGAAAAGTCTTTTTTTATATAGTCTAATGAAGTATGCCATACGTTAACAACATTTTGGATTTCTTCTTTATTATTTTCATAAATATCTTCCCGCGTTACAAGTACGTCAATAATTTCACCTGGAATATTTGAGCTGTCAAAAATATTGACCGCACCTTTTGATAATAATTTTGTTTTTATGGGCTCAAAGGTAATAACAGCGTCTACTTTGTTTTCGAGATAAATGCTTTCATGGCTATCTACTTCTGACGGTACTAGAGTAATTTTTTCAGGCGTTATATTATTTTCTTGAAGAAAGCGAGCGAAAAAGTAAGCCCCTAAAGCCGTGTATTCTACGCCTATTTTTTTGCCAATTAAATCGGATGGTTTTTTTATGTAGGGTTTGGCTAAAACTACATCGGCTCCATTTGAAATATCCATTATAAGTATTATTTTAGGTTTGTATCCTTTTGAATGAAGATAAATTACTTCGTCAAGAGTAAGGGCGGCTATTTCTAAATTACCATTTTCAAACGAGCGAAGCACCTCAGAAGCTGAAGAAAAATCAATCATTCTTACATTTGAATTAAAAAAATTTAGAGAAGAAGCCATGTATAAAGGCTCATATCCCGGCCATATTGTACCGCCAATTCGTATGGTTTTAAGACTATCTTTACATTGTAAAACTACACTTAATAAGTATATAATAATTATAATTGTTTTTTTCATATTTTTTAATATATAATATTCTCACTAAAAAAAAAATTAAATTAATATCTTCTATATTAGGGATAAAATATTATTAGAAAAATTTTCAAATATAATATTGATTCTTTGATAGGACACTATCATTTTGAAAATATGAATAAAATATTCAATAAATAAAAACTCTATTGTTGTTACAAATTTTTATATTTAAGAAATATATCTGATACAATTTTTTTTTATTTTTTAATCAAACATTTAATTTAAGGAGAAAAAAATGAATTGCAAATGCAAAAAGAATATTTCAAAAAAAAAGAAAATAATGGCGATATCTTTTATCGCTGTTTTTTTAATTGCAGGTGTTTTCTGCGAACATAGACCCTGCCACAAGGGTTTTGGTGAAAAACATATCAATCGAATGATTGATAAAATATCAAGCAAGCTTAATCTAAATGAAGTTCAGGAAGAAAAACTTTACCAGATAAAGAACAATATATTGACAAAAACTCCTGAACTGGAAAAAGTTAAAAGCGAAATGCATGAAGTATTAGCAAATCAAGCAGATGCTGAAACATTTGATAAAGACGCGGTAAACAAAGTTTTTGAAAAAAATAGCCAGATAATGAAAGACTTTCGAATTTTTATGGTTGATCAAATAGCTGCTTTTCACGCTGTATTAAATGACGAACAGAAAAAAGAGCTTGCTGAGCATATAAAAAGTAAGAAAGAAAAATGTGAAGAATAAATTGTATTTTACAATCCGCGGCAAAGCCGCGGATTGTTAGTATAAAAAATTATATGAATAAAAATATATATATTTTAGATGATGACACAAAACTTAATTTATTGCTAAAAGAGTATTTGACAAATTTTCAATACAGTATATCAACTTTTACGCATCCGCAAGAATTATTTGTTAAACTGAAAAGCCATCAGCCTCATTTATTGCTTCTTGACGTTATGTTGCCCGAAATAGACGGTTTTGAAGTTTTAAGAAAAATTAAAAAAGAATACGACTTTCCCGTAATCATGTTAACTGCAAGAGGCGATCTTGCAGACAAAGTGGCGGGGCTTGAAACAGGCGCAGATGATTACATTTCTAAGCCGTTTGAACCACGTGAGATTGCGGCTAGAATTGGCGCTGTTTTACGAAGAAATGGTAAAAAAGATGAAGATAAAATAATGGTAAATACGGTTGAAATTGATTTGAAAAGCCGGCAGGCAAAAGTAAAAAACAAGCTGATTGATTTAACTACAATGGAATTTGATTTGCTCGAAATATTCGCAAAAAATTCAGGCAGAGTTATTACAAGAGACGAAATAACAGAAAATATTAAAGGCGATGAATTTGAACCCTTTAACAGGTCTATAGATATACTGGTTAGCCGTCTGCGTCAAAAACTAGGGGATAATTCACAAAAATCTAAAATTATAAAAACAGTCTGGGGTAAAGGCTATATCTTTATAGAAAAATAAAATGCTAAATAAATACTATAAGAAAATAAGCGGACTAAGACATTCTTTATTTTTTAAATTAATAATTGCCGCCGTTTTAATCGCGATACTTATTAATTTTTCAGCTATTATACATTTTAGACTGTTAATAGATAAAGAGTCAAAGAGTTTAATTCAGCGTAATTTAAAAAATTATTTGGAATATATAGTAAAAGATTTGGAACATCCGCCAGATAAAGAAAAAGCAATTCGTATATCTGATAATTATGGTTTTAAAATACGATACGAATCAAAAAATTTATTATGGCAAACGCATGAAAATATGCCAGATATAAATACCATAAAACAAAGTGGACATTTTCGAAACAAAGATCATGGGCATTATAAAAAAAATATGTATTACATAATTGATAAAAAAGAGGGAAGCTATTTATTTATGATAGAATTTGATAAGCCTCCGCCGCATATAAGAAGATTATTTTTTTCAATGATATCGATATTAACCCTAATACTAGTAGCGGCGTATTTAATTATTAGAAAAATACTTAAACCGGTAAAATGGCTTTCAAAAGGGGTTAAAGATATCTCATCAGGCAATTTTAATACCCATTTGCCAGAAACTAGAAAAGACGAATTTGGAAATTTAATAAAGTCTTTTAATTTAATGACAAAAGAAGTTCAACGTATGATAACCTTAAGAGAAAGGTTATTAATTGATGTTAGCCATGAAATGAGAACTCCTCTTGCAAGAATTAAGATTGCTCTAGAAATGATGAAAAAAAACAGCAAAAAGAAACGGATAGAAGAAGACGTAAAAGAATTAGAAACCATGATTAATGAAATACTTGAGACTGAAAAATTTAGAGAAGGATTTAGTAAAGCAGAACTTAAGCCGGTAAATTTTGAAAAATTAATTAAAGATGAAGCAGATAAACTTAAACCTATATATTCAAAAGTAAAGTTTAATTTAAATTCGATAAAAAATGCTGAGTACAAGGGAAATCAAGATTCGTTAAGAACCGCTTTAAAAAATATTCTTGAAAACGCGTTTAAATATGCAAACGAAATAAAGAATCCCGAAGTATTCGTAATTCTTGGAAAAAAAGAAAATAAAATAATTATTAGTATTGAAGATAACGGCCCGGGAATTTACAAAAAAGACATGAAAAATGTTTTTGAACCTTTTTATAGAACCGATAAGTCACGGTCTCGCAAAACAGGAGGATATGGTCTTGGATTAAGTATCGCGAAAAAAATAATTGAGGCGCATAAAGGCGAGATAATATTAAAAAAGAGAAAATTAGGCGGCACAAAGGTTGTAGTTCTTTTATAAAAGTTTCTGGTGAAATTGCGGATATGATGAATCAAATACTGGATATTTGAAAATTTCTAATGATATAAATGCATTGGTTTTCAAACATTCAATAAGATATCCTGTTAATCTTGGCTAATTTATAACAAAATTTTCTTTGCCGTATATCTAATAATTAAATACTATCAAATAATAACATCTACTGATAAGAAAATGAAAGAATCTGTTTTTTAAAAATCAAAAGAAGGAAAATTATGTTAAAAAAAATTATAACTGAATTTACTGATGACAGTAAAGAGGCACATAAAATATTTTTTACAACAGGCGTCATAGGCGGATTTATCGGAATCTCTCTATGGATATTTGCAGAAAAAAGCTACGCTTATTTTTGGCATCCTGAACTTATGATTACTAACTATCTATTGCCTATAGCATGCGGATTTTTATTGGTATCTGTGCCAAAATTTTTAGGCACATCCCCTTCAAATGCTTTTGATAAAATAATTCCCTTTGTTATATTTTATGCATTAATTATTCTGGCTCTTTTTGCGAAACTTGAAATGTATTTTATACTAAAAATATTTTTATTTCTTTATCTAATTTTCTATGGTATAATAAAAATAATTAAAAGAAAAGGGATGATTCCTTATTTTTTCCCGTTTGTTATTTTCGCGTTTTTATTAGGTTTAACCGGAGCTCTTGCTCAAGCCGCCTTACATTTAAAGTTTATTTCTTCTGATAATATTTTTTATCTGGGTAGAAAAACTTATTTTCAGGGATTTTTTTGGGTACTTTTCGCCGGTGTCGCTTCAAAATTTATGCCTATGATGATGCAGGTTGCTCCCGCTCCAGCGAAAAAAAACAGGTTTTTACCCAATATTAATCCTTTTTCAAAACCATTTTGGGTATCCATTGGTTTTTTACTTACGCTTACTTATTATTTAGAAGCTTTTCAAATTATAAAACCGGCTCTTGTATTAAGAGCATTTTTAGTTTTAATTATTGCTAAAAAGGGATGGCATTTATTTGAAAAAAGAAGTCAAAAAACTAAACTTTCAACTATAATTAGAGTGTTATTTTGGCATGTTTTAATTGGACATTTTGTTATGATATTTTTTGTGCAAGAAATAATACACATCGCTCATATTTTATTTATAGGAGCTTTTTCAATGGGAACAGTAATTGTTATGACCAGGGTCTCTTTGGGACATGAAAAAATTCCTTTTGAAATGGAACAAAAATCAAAACTTTACTTTGCGGCTTTGGGTATTTTAATAATTGCCTTATGGACAAGGGTTTCTGCTATATTTTTAAAATCATATTTTATACATCTTGAGATGGCATCAGTAACATGGGCCGTGGCGATGCTTCTTTGGATTGTAACTTTATTCAGATGGTTTCATAAGCATAAAGCCGAACAAGAACCAGCATGAAAAATAATCTATACTTAAATTTATGCCTTAAGCGCGTTTTAATTTTTGACGGCGCGATGGGTACAGAAATTCAAAAGAAAAATTTAAAACCAGAAGATTTTGGCGGTAAAGAATTAGAGGGCGCGAATGATCATTTAATTATTACAAGACCAGATATTATTAAAGAGATACACTTGTCTTATTTACAGGCAGGGGCAGATATCGTAGAAACGAATACATTTGGTTCAAACCGTCTTAAAATGGAAGAATATGGTATTGAAGATTTAACATATGAACAAAATAAGAAAGGGGCCATGTTGGCAAGAGAAGCGGCTGATTCACTTTCTACCGCAGAATATCCAAAGTTTGTATTCGGTTCTATTGGTCCTACGGGAATGCTGCCTTCTTCTACAGATGAGAGTCTTTCAAATATTACTTTTGATGAGCTAAGAGAAATTTTTAAAGAACAGGCATTAGCTTTAATTGACGGTGGATGCCATGGCCTTCTTATAGAGACTTCGCAGGATATTCTTGAAGTTAAAGCCGCTGTAATAGGCTGTGATGAAGCCATTGAAGAAGCGGTAAGAAAAAAAATAATTCAATCTAAAGATGAAATTGTTTTACAGGCACAGATTACTTTAGATGTAACGGGCAAAATGCTTTTAGGTACTGATATTAAAGCCTCACTGGCTATATTAGAAACATTACCCGTAGATTCAATAGGTCTTAACTGTTCAACAGGTCCGGTAGAAATGCGTGAAGCTGTAAGATATTTATGTGAAAACTCAAGCAAACCGGTGTCGGCGATACCTAATGCCGGTATGCCCGAAAATATAGACGGATGCGCGGTTTATGCGATGAAACCTCAAATAATGGCAGCTGAAATTATATCATTTTTAAAAGAGTTTGGCTTAAATATAACTGGGGGCTGCTGCGGAACTACTCCCGAACATATCGCAGCTTTAAGAAAAGCAGTTGATGAAAATAAAATAACACCGCGTAAACCACAAAAAGAAAGATTGCCTATGGCGGCATCGGCAATGACGGCGGTTTCTTTAATACAAGAACCGGCTCCCGCTTTAATGGGCGAGAGATTAAACGCGCAGGGTTCCAGAAAAATGAAAGAATTTTTGCTAGCCGATGATTTTGCCTCTATGATGAGTATTGCAAATGATCAAGAAGAGGGCGGGGCTCATTTTTTAGATGTATGTCTTGCCGCCAACGAAAGAGATGATGAAGCTCAAAGCATGAAAAAACTGGTTCGCCTTTTAAGCAATAGTATTTCACTGCCTCTTATGATAGATTCAACTGAGTCAGACGTGATAGAAACCGCGCTTAAAAATATTCCCGGCAGGCCAATTATAAATTCTATAAACTTAGAGGGTGATGGTTCTAAGATTCATAAAATATTGCCCTTGGTGAAAAAATTTGGAGCGGCTGTTGTCGCGCTAACAATTGATGAAAAGGGTATGGCTGACACCGTAGAATGGAAGTTTAATACAGCAAAAAGAATTTATGATATTGCATTAAATCAATATAATTTACTGCCTCAAGATTTGCTATTTGACCTACTTACTTTTACTCTTGCTACAGGTGAAGAAAAGTATAAAAACTCCGCGCATATAACACTAAAAGCAATAAAAAAATTAAAAGAAGAGTTGCCGGGAGTTTTAACCACTTTAGGTGTATCTAATGTATCTTTTGGATTATCAGTACAGGCGCGAAAAGTTATAAACTCTGTTTTTTTGTATCATGCCGCTAAACATGGTCTTGATACGGCTATTATAAATCCGAAAGATATTATTCCGTATCCGCAGATAAAAAATGATGAGTTAAAGCTTGCCGAAGATCTTATTTTTAACAAAGAAGCCGACGCGCTGCAGAAATTAATTGCATATTTTGAAGATAAAAAACCTGTAAAAGCTCAGGTTAGTGAAACCAAAGAATTGATGAAAAAAATGAAACCTGATGAGAGGTGTCATTATCAAATAGTAAATCGCATTCCTGATGATATAGAAAATGTTTTAGACGGTGTACTTAAAGATAAAACGCCGGTAGATGTTATTAATAATGTTTTACTGCCCGCGATGAAAGAAGTAGGGGATAAATTTGGCGCGGGAGAATTAATACTGCCTTTTGTGCTACAGTCTGCCGAGGTAATGAAAAAAGCGGTAAGTTATGTAGAACAGTTTTTAGATAAAAATGATACGGTAGATAAAGGAATTATTGTTTTAGCTACCGTTTATGGCGATGTTCATGATATAGGTAAAAATCTGGTAAAAACAATTTTATCAAATAATGGTTTTAAAGTAATTGATTTAGGTAAGCAGGTACCGGTTAACACAATTCTTGAATCTGCTCAAAAAGAAAAAGCCTCGGCAATTGGTTTATCAGCGCTTTTAGTTTCTACCTCAAAGCAAATGGGAATTTGCGTTGAAGAGTTAAATAGAAGAAAATGCGATTATCCGGTAGTTATAGGCGGCGCGGCAATTAACCGAAAATTTTCATATAAAATAAGTTATCCTGAAGAAGGCGAATATTACAAGCCGGGTGTTTTTTATGCAAAAGACGCTTTTGAAGGTCTTGAAATACTAAATACACTCTCTGATAATAAAAACAAAGAAGGCTTTGTTAAAGAAGTATACTTAAAAGCTGAAGATTTTATAAAATCAGGTAATGAAAAATCTACGTCTAATAATACAAATAATGTTTCTCTTAAAAGCATAACAATAAAACCGGCCCCAAAAATTCCTGAGCCTCCTTTTTGGGGTAGAAAAGTAAAACGCGCTGTTGATTTTGATGAGGTGTTTTCTTTAGTAGATAAAAACTATCTTTTTAAATTTAAATGGGGAGTGCGTACAAAAGGCGAAGAATATAAAAATCAAATAGATAAAATATTTATGCCTCGTTTAAAAGAATTAGTTTCAGAAGCAAAAGAAAAAAACTGGCTTTCATTAGATTTAGTATACGGATATTTTAAAGCGGTTTCGCAAAAAGATAGTATTTTAATTTTAGATGAAAGTGAAAATGTGTTAGAAGAATTTGCTTTTCCCAGGCAGAAAACAGGTGAATATTTATGTTTATCAGATTATATTGATTCAAAAAGGCCTGATAATTTAGCGTTTAGCGCGGTAACCGCAGGCAAAATATCGGCGAAAATCGCAAATGAAATGTATGAAAATGGTGAGCTTGAAAAATCATATCTTTTTGGGGGTTTTTCAACACAAATGGCCGAAGCTTTAGCTGAATATATTCATCGAAAAGTTCGAAAAGAGTGGGGTATAAAAAACAATCAGGGATTAAGGTATTCGTTTGGTTATCCGGGATGTCCCGACTTGGCAGATCAAAAAAAATTATACCGTCTTTTAAAACCTGAAGAAATTGACTTAGGCTTAACAGAGGGTTTTCAAATGGATCCTGAGCAAAGTACAAGCGCTTTAATTTTTCATCATCCAGATTGCAGTTATTTTCGTATTTAATATTATATTAATAATGAAAAAGATATATATAGGAGTGCCAGAAATCGTAAAAACTTTTATAATAAATAGCGCTAAAATTTCTTTGTTTGAAAAAATTTTATATGATATAAAAAAAAACTGTTCTGAGTTTCGAAATAATCATATTCTAAAAACTGCTGAATTCGCGTTATACTTTTCTAAGAATAAAGAAAAAAGAAATATTCATTTTCAAGAGAAAGCTGTTTTAGCTGCTTTGCTTCATGATATAACAAAAGAGAAAAAAAAAACTTTCATGAAAAAATATTTAAAAAAAATAATTTATTGGAAAAATATAATTCTATACCGTTTAATATTTGGCATTCAAAGACAGCTGTTTTTTATGCTCAGGAAAAATTTAGTATAGCCAATAAAGATGTTTTACAAGCTGTTTCTTATCATACAACAGGATATAAAAAGATGAATTTATTATCTAGAATCATTTATGCCTCTGACTATTTAGCTTCAAGTTATATTAATAATATTGAAGACTTAAAGAAAAAAAATATAAATGAAATATGTTTAATAAAAACAAATGTAACAATATCTTTTTTAAAAAAACAAAAAAAACCTATATTTAAAGATACATTAAATTTTCTTAATTGGATTAAAAATCAGTAAAAGATTATGCATTTTGGCGGCGATAAACTATATGAACAATATAAAAGAAGAAAGCTTATAGCTAGAATTGTTTTGATTGGTTTCTTCTTAATCGTTTTATTGGGTGCCGCAGGCTATTTTTCTTATACTTACCTAAATAGAGCGAAAATATCAAAATATTTTGACGAACAAAAACCTTTTGCTGTTTTATTAGTACTTGAAAAATATAATGAAGAAAATAAGCCCGTTAATTTATATTTGGGGGTATCTGTAATATATCCTTCTACTTCTCGAATAGGCTTTATTTCATTTTTTCCCCATACTAAACTTTCTCCGGAGGAAGCATCGTTAGGTGAAAGGTTATCTTTAAGCGGTATCGAAGAAGTTAAAAACGATTTAAGTGAAATATTAAATTTTCCAATTCCTTTTTACGTGCGTATTACTCCTGATGTAGTTTCTAATATCATAGATTTAGTGGAGGGAATCAATTATTTCTTATGGCAGGCAGATGTTCTTGATAAAGAAAATTTGCCCTTTGGAGAATTTACACTCGATGGTGAAACCGCGAAAAGACTTATAGAGGTTACAGAAAAAAATGATTATTCTCCGGCGCTTCAGCTGTTTCGTCAATATAGTCTAATACTTAATCTTTGGCAGCAAAGAGTTGAAAAATGGGGGTTATTAAAAAACCCCAGACTATTTAACATTATTTCAAAAGAAGTAGAAACGAATATGACCAATAAAGAACTTTTTTATTTGGCCGAAAACTTTTTTTCTATAGAGGGGTGGCTGCCATTATTTTTTGAGGTTCCATTAAAAAGAGTTGAAAATTCTTTTGTAATAGACACTGACGCTAATACAATATATTTAAAAGATTTTAATAAAAAATTAACCATCAAAGAAAATCCTTTTTATGAAACATTCCCTAGAATGGAAATTAAAAATGGTACAAGTATAAAAAATCTTGCGAGAAAAACAAGAATATTTTTCTCACGAAGAGGAATTCAAATTCTAGAGTTTTCAAATGCTGATCATAATAATTACGAAAATACCATACTTTTAAATATAAGCGCAAACCCTCATTATTTGTACAGTATTTCAAAATTAACCGGTATAAAAAGAACTTATTTTACGGTTAACCGCTCACTTTTTACTGATATAATTTTAATTATAGGTAATGATTATGAAAATTTAAAAATGGAGAACTAAAATATAAATGAGTACCTCAAAAAAAGAAAAATTAGATAAGACGAAAAATGCTAAAAACCAGCTTCCTGAGTTATTATTAAAAATTGCCGGGTTGTGTGAAGATAATAAAGCAAAAAATATTGTTGTTTTAGATCTTAGTAATATTCACAGCTATTTATCATATTTTCTTATTGTAACTTCACTTTCATCTTTACATTTAAAAAAAGTTTCTTCAGAAGTTATTCATTTGTTAAAAGAAAATAATGTATTTATGAAAGTATTACCAAAAGAGCAGGATTATGAAAGCGGATGGGTTATTCTTGATGAAGGTGAATTCATAATTCATATTTTTACCGAAGAAACACGACAGCACTATAATTTAGAAGCTCTCTGGAGCAAAGCGCTAAGTATTAAGTTGAAAGAATAAATTTAATTATTCTTTCAACAAAATGAACTCTACTCTGCGGTTTCTGCTTCTATTGTACCATGAAGTATTGGGTAAAAGCGGAGAAGTTTCGCCTAAACCTTGATACGAAATTCTTTCTGTATCTATACCTTCTTCAATCAGATAATCCATTACCGATTTTGCTCTTTTCTCTGAAAGAGATAAATTGTATTCTTCTTTACCAATGTCATCTGAGTGGCCCTCTACTCTAATTTTATATTTTGGGTATCTATCAAGAATAGTAGCAAGCCTATCTAAAAGATCTTTAGATTTTTCTTTTAAATCGGCTTTACCAAATTCAAACTCAACATTTGAAAGTCTTACTTTCAAGCCTCTTTCAGTAACTAAAACTAAAATATCTGTTTCAAATTTTCCGATAGATGACAGGGTTTTATTACCATAAATATCTTCAGCGTTTATTTCATATTCGTAAATGGTAGCACTTTCTACAAGATGCCCGGCGTCGCTTTTTCCATCCCATATTATTTTTTCGGGAATTTCGGTTTCCATTTTAAAAGTTTTAAAGGGAATTCTTACTTTTTGCTCTTTATCGTCATAACTTATTTCATATATACTAACCGCGCAGTTTTTTACTTTATTTTTCCCTTCGGTACGTTCATTATAAATATCATCTTTTACGTAAAGGTTAAAGGTTTGTTCTTCGTTTTCACCGTCTCCGTCGGGTGAGAAAGTGTATAGCTGAGCCTCAACTTCGGCCTTTGGCGCTGTTTTATCAACTACAACTTCTTTACTAAAAGAAACAGGGCGGTTGCCGTTTTTGTATCGTGCTCGCATTGTCAAATAATATAATCCATCTTGAGCAAGAGTATTCTCGTTATTTAAACCGGCCCATTTTATTTCGCCGGGAAGAGAATTTATATCATTACCCTGCCATTTTTTAACTGGTTCTTTAGGAAATTCAGAATCAGGATCGCCTTTTATTTCAACTTTTTTTGTAGTAACAACGATTTCCCAGAAAATAAGACCGTCTTTGCTTGATAACGATGGTGTAATAGTAACTATATCAGATACACCATCGTTGTTTGGGCTAAAGCCTTTATCAGAGATGCTGATATCCACTGAATCTAGTGCTCTGGTAAGAGTTATATTTTGAATTTCATGAGTAGATGAATTGCCCGCGCTGTCTTTTGAAGTTATAATGTAATTATAAACTCCGTCTGAAGATGGATTATTGTTTTCATCAGTACCATCCCATGAAAGAGAATTTGGAATATTGCTGCCCTGCCAGTTATATTTTTTAACTATATTTCCTTCGGCATCTTCAATGCGTGCTTCTATGATATCATCTGGTTCAACTGATTTTTCATGTAAAATTTGAATTTCGTCTAGTGAGCCATCACCATTAGGGCTGAATAAATTTGTAGAAGGAGACGCTAATACTTGCGGAACATTTGTGTCAATTTTAATTTGTCCCGTTACAGGTGCTGATTTATTTTCTTTAATATCTTCAGTAATAAATTCATATGTATAAATACCGTCAGGCAGTACATTAGACTGCCCCTGTGATGCCGCTTTTACTTCATTAATGGCCACTGCGCCTGATGTTCCATCCCATCTGATTTTTGAAGGAATGACCAAAGATTCCTGGCTTTTAAAAAAGTGCGCGAAGAAATCCCCTATGCCAAATGATTTTTCCATTAGACGTTTATCGTTTTCAAAAACTCTAACGGCTTTGCCTGTTGAATCTTTGATAGTCAAATTCCACGCATTTATTGGGCTGTCATCAGAAACATCCACTTCAAAGTTTATATAGTCTTGTTTACCATCCCAGTTAGGCGAAAAATCCTGAACATCATATGCTACTTCTACTTCTGGCGGTTTTCTGTCAATTTGGCCATAACTTGCCGTTAAAGAAAAGAAATGATAAGTAGATGCCCTTTTATCTGTAGATGGTAAAACACCGTATTGAAAAGATATATTTCCCAGATCGTTTGTATAGTTTACCCCCGCGCCAACGCTAAAACCATCAAAGAGTGTACTTTCTTCAGAGATCATGTATCCGGCTCTAAGTGAAAAAAGCCAATACTGTAAATTAAGCCCTAAGTGAATAGGTACGGTTTTAAAATTTCCTATACCCATAAGTTCAACCAATAAATTTGATGAAAATTTATCATATTTAAAAATACCGCTTTGCATACCGCCGTGAACCGAGAGTCTGGGTGCCGAGTCACTTCCGTCTCCCATATTTAATGCGATATTTCTTCCTAAAAGATAAAAGGAGAAATCGTATAAACCCAAGCCGCTTGAAATTTCAATATTTGAATGGGTATTATATAAAACAGCAGGATCTATACCTAAGCCGAAAAATGAACCTTCTATAGCGGTACCTACTGAAGGACGTAATCTTAATCCAAAAGAAAAATTATCAGTAAACGCTCTACCGTATCCCAGTTCAAGATAATAGTACTGTTCTAAACCTTCTAAAATATTAGAAGCCATCGCGTAACCGCCCGAAATACCAAGAACTCCTAGTGAAGACGGTATGTAAAATAGGCCTGATGCGCCATGCAGGTTATCGCCGTACATAAAATTTATTCCGCCGCCTTTTCTTTCAAATTCACTTAAAAGAGAAGAATTTGAAAAAGAGCCTTCCTGCGGGGCAAAAAGGGGGCTTGAGATACCGCCTGCGCCCACTACTGAGGCCGCGTGGCCTGTCTCATGGGCCTCACTGACCACAGAGGCATATAGTGTTTGAGTTATTAACCCTAGTAGTACTATTGTTTTTAAAAAAAATCTCCAATTATAGTTTTTCATTTTTTATTCCTTTTATTAATTTAAAATTTATCACAATTGTTAATTATTAGCAATTAATTTATGACGCTGATACAGACTTGCTTTTTAAAGTGTCAAGTACTTTACCGATTTCATCATATAAATCTTTTGACATATCTACTATAACAGTTGGTTTTGATTTACTAGATTTTCCTGTTCCGTAAAGTTTTGATAAATACCTCTTCGCTTTTTCAAGCATTTTATATTCTTCTTCAACAGATTCAGATAATTGATTACTGAATTTTTTAGTTAAAAAGGCATTTAAATATATGATTCCATCAAAACCCCAGTTATGGTCCTGATCTGGGCCTAAAATATATCCCGCAGACTCAATAGGTTCACCACCTCTTTCCATAATTTCTAGGCATTTCGCATAGTTTTTAACGGCTTCCATATAATAAAAATCGCGCGCTTTGTCATAAGGTCTGTAGGAAGCTTCTGAGTATAAATCATCTAACATCCATGCTGCCCGCATTGAGCATACGGCTTTTTTAGGTGTAGGCGCGGTATCATGGGACCTTAAATGGTAGCAGTCTATGGCCAAAATATAAGATGCTGTACCTAGAACTAAGTCTCTATCATTATTAAAATCAATATTATTAAAAAGAACCTGTGTTAATTTTTGCCGGTGTGTTGTTGTGTCTCTTATCGCTTTAATATTTTCTTCTTTAAGTAAACTGAAATCTTTAGGAAAAGAAGAATAAAGGCATTTGGGACAAGTTTGTATAACATATGCCAGCGGATGTATTTTACCGTACTTTTTACTTTCTTCATAAAGCCGTCTTAATTCTTGCGTAAGTTTGCCCGCGATTAACCTTCCCCCACCAGACATTAATTCTTCTTTATGATGTTCAGCCTTGCAAATTGGACAAATTACAGGTTCTTTTCCCCTAAATGAGACTTTTTTGACAGCTTGAGAAAAAATAGCCATATGTATAATTTTAAGGTGTATTAAGATTGTAAAGGAATTTTTTTAGGATTTTCATTTCTTTGGGCCTGTTATTTAATTCTAATTTGTTGATTTTCCTTGACGGGCAGTTTCATATTTTTTGTTAATCTTTTTTTATAGCAGGAGGAGTGTCCGTTAGTGTAAGCTTCGGCCACTCTTCCGATGAAAAAATTAGGAGGAGTGTCCGTTAGTGTAAGCTTCGGCCACTCTTCCGATGAAAAAATTAGGAGGAGTGGCCGTTAGTGTAAGCTTCGGCCACTCTTCCGATGAAAAAATTAGGAGGAGTGGCCGAGTGGTTGAAGGCGGCGGTCTTGAAAACCGTTGACCTGAAAGGGTCCGTGGGTTCGAATCCTACCTCCTCCGAAAGTATGTATTAATGGATTGCCGCGGCGCAAAGCGCCGCGGCAATCCATTAAATTTAAATAAGAGGTGCATGGTACGAAGTGAACGAGCAACGCTCGATTGACAACGTGTAAGCATGACGAAGAGAAAGAATATGAAGAGAGTGCCTGAAACAACGTACAGGCGCCTCGACTGAAATGGAGAGGTGCCTGAGATGAAATACAGGCAACTCGAAAGGGAACTAAATAAGAATTAAACAAAAAAAGAAATTACTGTCTTAATGAAGAATAGGAGAGGTGCCTGACACAACGTACAGGCGCCTCGACTGAAATGGAGAGGTGCCTGAGAGGCCGAAAGGAACGGTTTGCTAAACCGTCGTCTGGGGCAACCTGGACCGAGGGTTCGAATCCCTCCCTCTCCGAAACAAAAACCCGCAAGAAGCGGGTTTTTTTATCGGAGGGGATTCGAACCCGAGCAGAGGGTTTGTATCCCAATTGGCATGGATGCCAAGGTGCCGCGTAATCCATGGATGGATGAGAGCGGCCTCCCTCTCCGAAACAAAAACCCGCAAGAAGCGGGTTTTTTTATCGGAGGGGATTCGACCCCGAGCAGAGGGTTTGTAAAAAATTGAATATTCAGCTTGTAAAAAAAATAGATTAAGACATTGTGAATCTTATTTCAATATCAGAAGCTTCAAAAGAAATTGGGGATAAAATTCTTTATAAAAATATATCTTTTGGTATAGATGAAAATGACAAAGCAGCTGTTATTGGTATTAATGGGTCTGGTAAATCGACTTTATTAAAGATAATTTATGGTAAAGATAGTTTTGATTCAGGAAATTTTGCTAGAAACAAGAATATGGTATGCGGTTATCTTGAACAAAACATAAATTATAAAGAAAAACATAGTATTAGAGATTTTATTTTTGATTCAGAAAATCAACGAATGAAGCTTTTAAGCAGCTATTTTGAATTGCAAAGCTTAATTGCCAGTGAAAAATCACAGAACTTAAAATTTGAATTAAAGAATTTAGAGATTCTTGAAGAAAAAATGAATGCACTTCAAGTTTGGCGTTTAGAAAGTGAAGCAAAAGAAATTTTATTTCATCTGGGTATTAAAGATATAAATAAGAAAATGAGTGAGCTTTCAGGGGGAATGATTAAAAAAGTTGCGCTGGCACGCCTTCTAATTGAAGAGAATAATTTGATTTTATTAGATGAGCCTACGAATCATTTAGATATAACGAGTATCGCGTGGCTTGAAGAATATTTATGTAAAACAAAAAAAGCTGTAATTATTATTACTCATGACAGGTATTTTTTAGATAATGTTGCCAATCATATTTTAGAAATTGATAACAGGCAGATAAATAAATATAAGGGAAATTATTCCTATTTTTTAGAAAAAAAAGAATTACTGGCCGAAATTGAACAAAAAACATTAGATAAACATCAAAAAATTTTAACAAAAGAACTTGAATGGTTAGGTAGAATGCCAAAAGCGCGGGGTACAAAACAAAAGGCGCGAATTCAGCAAATTGAAGGCAGGCAAAACGTTGTTAAAAATACGGTCCAAAATATAAAAGATAAAGAAAATATTAATTCTTTTTATTCAAGAGAACAAAGGCTGGGGAAAAAAATATTAGAGGTTATTAATATATCAAAGAGTTTTGATAGCATGTCAATTTTACCGTCATTTTCTTATGAGTTCAAGAAAAAAGAAAGAATAGGAGTCATAGGCGATAACGGTGCGGGAAAAACGACATTTCTTCAAATACTAATGCGAAATATTGAGCCTGATACAGGCAAAGTCAATTTGGGCATAAATACTAAAATTGGATATCTTTCTCAAGCCACTGAAAGCTTGAATGAAAGTCTTTCTGTAATTCATGCGGTAAAAGAGATTGCTAATTATATTGAATTTGAAGACGGCAAAAAAATAACAGCGGGGCAGCTTTTAGACAAGTTCTTATTTAAAAATCATGGGCAAAAAGTAAACCGGCTCTCAGGAGGTGAAAGAAGACGTCTTGATATTATAAGAATTTTAATGACAAATCCTAACTTTTTAATTTTAGATGAACCTACAAATGATCTTGATTTGCAGACATTGGCTCTTTTAGAAGATTATCTTACTGATTTTGAAGGCTGTTTGATTATTGTTTCGCACGACAGATATTTTCTTGATAAATTAACGGATACATTGTTTATATTTGAAAAAGGAAACTCTGTAAAAATAGTGCCGGGTTTATGCAGTGATTATTTATTTACCGAAAAAAAGATGCGTCAAAACCATCAAAAAGCAAAGAAAGAAAATAAACCAGAAAGAGTAAAATTAAAGACAAAATTTTCCTATAAAGACAGATTAAGAAAAGAAGTTATTGAAAAAGAAATTCCAGATTTAGAAAACGAGATAAAAGAACTAAATAAAAAACTTTCATCAGGAGAAACAGATCATAAACTTCTTGAGAAATGGAGCTATCTTCACATAGAGAAAGAAAAGCAGCTTTTTGATTTATTAGCTGAACTTGAAGAAATAGAAAATTCAATTTAAAATATCTTTTTATAAAAAAGATGTCTTTCTCATCCACCAGATAATTCTAAATGAATTAAAATTTTAAAGGTTCTAAATAAATCGTATACAAATATGATACAAATAAATGAGAGCCGCTATTTATAAAGAAAATAAGTACCGTTAAAAATCAATGTAGAAAAAATCAATTAAACATGATAAATTGTCTCTTTTTTTTGACTTTGGGAAAGAATAATATTATATCTAACTAAAATAATCAATATTTATTTTAGTTAGATAAAAATTAAATAAAAAAGGCGAAGCTGCATGAGAACACTGATCGTAGAAGACGAGCCTGTCTCGCGAAGGCTTATAGAAGAGATATACAAACAAAGAAATCATATGGTTTCTTCCTATGAATCAGCTGAAAAAGCCTTATCAAGCGGAACTATTGAAAAATATGCTATTTATATTGTTGATTTAATGCTGCCGGGAATTGACGGCATTGAATTATGCAAGAAAATTAAAAAGTTAAAACCTCCTCAGTTAAGTTATGTAATTATTATTACGGCCGTAGAGCAGCAAGATATAATAGAGAGAGTATTAGATGCGGGAGCAGATGATTTTATTCTAAAATCGACAATTTCTATAGAGCTGAAGATGAGAATAAAAATCGCAGAAAGAAAAATAATGTTTAGCGTAGAGAATCATATTATTCAAAAAGCAATTAAAACAATTGAAAATAGACAATTTCAATTAATAAATTCAATTCCCGATATGCTTTTTTTCGCTAATGAAAAAGGTCAAATAATTGATGAAAAATATTTTCCTCATTGTTCTAGATATTTTCCTGATGCAATTAGAAAAAAAGCTTCAACTATTATTCTTGAAGTTTTAAAAAAAAGTGAGCTTAAAATAATGAATTATAAATTAAACGAAAAATATTTTGAAGCTAGAATAACACCAAATGCCAGTAAAGAAGTGTTAATAATTTTAAGAGATGTTACAGAAAGAAAAGAAAATGAAGCACAGCAAGAAAAGCTTCTCAAAAAAATAGCTTTTATTAATAAAGAACTTAAAGAGTTCGCTCATATAGTATCTCATGATTTAAAAACACCACTAAGAAGCATAAATTCTTTAGCGTCATGGATTAAAGAAGATTATTATAATGTTATTGATGAAAAGGGAAAAAAATATTTAGACGATATGCAGGAAAAAGCACGGTTGATGCACAGCCTTATTGATGGTATTTTACGTTACTCTTTAGCTGGTGAAGAAAAAGAAGAAAAAGTAAAAATCGATATAAAATATTTATTAAGTGAAATTTTAAGAATTCTTTCTCCCACTGAAAACATAAAATTTATATTTGAAACGGAATTCCCCCGATTATATTTTGAGAAAAACAGAATAGAACAAATCTTTTTAAATATAATTAGTAACGCGGTAAAATATAATGATAAAGAAAAAGGTGTTATTAAAGTAGGATGTAAATCTGAAGAAGGTTTTTGGAAGTTTTATATAATTGATAATGGTCCGGGTATGCCCAAAGTAGTTGAAAATAATATTAAAAATATGAACAAATTGCTTACACAAAATAATGGCAGCGGAATAGGACTTTCTATTGTAAAAAAGCTGGTAAATTTATATGGGGGAGAGGTTTCAATAACGTCAGTAAAAAAGAAAGGAACCTCTTTTTATTTTACTTTGCCTAGAGTAATAAAAAAAGAAGAAGTTTATGTTTGAAAATAAGAGTACAAAAGAAAATACAATTTCAATTCTTTTAGTAGAAGATGAGAAAGTAGACGCTATGGCAATAAGCCGATTTATTCAAAATGAAAAGTTAAATTACAAGCTTGATATATCAGATTCTTTAAAAAGCGCGAAAAAAAGTATTAAATTAAACAGATATGATATAATTATAAGTGATTACCGGTTAGCTGACGGCACGGCTTTAGATGTAATAAAATTAGCGGTTGATATCCCTGTTATTATTACAACCGCGAGCGGTAGTGAAGAAATTGCCGTAGGGGCCTTAAGGGCCGGCGCCAGCGATTATTTAATTAAAGACTTAACGGGTAACTATTTAAAAATGCTACCCGTTACGGTTGAAAGAATATTAAAGCAAAAAGAACTGCAAACTTATGAGTTGATGCTCTCCCAAGTTCTTAAAGATATGGCAGATTCGGTAATTATTTTAAACAAAGATAAAAAAGTAATGTTTGTAAATAACGCTTTTCTAAAAAAATATGGTTATCTTGAAAGTGAAATTATAGATATTGAAGCTTCTATCATTTGGTCAGATAAAACAATACCAGAAAAAATATTTAATCAAAAATTAAATTACTCTTATAAAGGCGAACATCAGCATATAACTAAAGATGGCACAATATTTTCCGCTTTAGTAACAAGTACAAGCATCTATGATAAATCAAAAAAACCTTTTTGTTACGTAACAGTATGTCATGATATAACCGAGATAAAACAATCTGAACTCAAGCTCGAAGAAAGCGCGAAAGAACTCAAAAGGTCGAATGTCGATTTAGAACAATACGCGTATATTGTTTCGCATGATTTAAAAGAGCCGCTTAGGATGATTTATAGTTATCTTGAACTTATTGGCAAAAAAACAGAGAATAAATTTGATAAAAAATTAACTGATTATTTAAATTTTGCCATAGAAGGGGCCAAAAGAATGGATGAGCTAATAAATGGAATGCTTTCATATTCACGCGTTGGTTTTTATCCAAAAAGGCTTTCAAGTGTCGATTTAAATGAAATAATTAACTTAGTTAAAACTGACTTAAGCAGTCGTATTAAAGAAAGCGAAATACAAATAGAGCATATAAAACTTCCCCAAATTAGCGGCGATTCAATTCAAATAAGACAGTTATTTCAAAATTTAATTTCAAATGCCATAAAATTTAGAAAAAATAAAAATGGAAGAATTCAAATAACGTATAAAGAAAATAAAAATGAAAAGATTTTTTGTGTAGAAGACAATGGAATTGGTTTTGAGCCGAAATTTCATGAGAAAATATTTACAATGTTTCAAAGGCTTCATGCAAAAGATAAATATGAAGGCACAGGAATAGGACTTGCGATATGCAAGAAAATTGTAGAAAATCACGGGGGTAAGATATGGGCAGAATCAGAGCCCGGTAACTTTACCCGTTTTTTCTTTACTTTGCAAAAAAAGGAGATTAAAAAATGAATTTAACAAAAATGGTTCAGCTTCACATAATGCTGATAGAAGATAATCCGGGAGATATAACTCTCATACAAGATTTGCTCGAAGAGAAACAAGCAAATTTTCGTTTAACAATAGCTGAAGATGGCGCAAAAGCCATGAAATATTTTGAAAAAGCCAGGCTAGACGTAAAACACGATTTGCCAGATTTAATAATTTTAGATTTAAATTTGCCGCATAAAAATGGTATTGAAATTCTAGAATCAATAAAAAAAGACAGCATCTTAAAAAGAATTCCTGTTATTGTGTTGACTTCGTCTCAAGATAAAAGAGATATTATAGCAACATACCATCTGCACGCGAATTGTTATTTAAAGAAGCCCACGAATATTGAAGATTTTCACAGGTTAATTACTTTAATTAATGATTTTTGGCTTGGTGAAGTTGTTTATCCCACCCATGGCCTGTAAATAAATGAAACAAAGTCCTTTAAATATATTGCTTATTGAAGATGATAAAGCGTATGCTTTCTTATTTCAAGAGATCATACAGTCTATGTCAGAAATTTCTTTTCAACTAGAAATTTCTTATACATTAAAAGAGGCTTTAAAAAATTTAAAAAGAAAAAAAACTGATTTAATATTTTTAGATTTAGGACTTCCTGATTCTTATCAGCTTTCAGCTGTTTATGAAATTACGAAAAATTATAAAACTTTACCTATTATAGTTCTTACCGGGTTAACTGACAAAGAAGCCGCGAAAGAGGCATTAAGATTAGGTGTTCAGGATTATTTGATAAAAAGTCAAATTTCAGCTGAAATACTTGAAAAATCAATCCGCTACGGTATAGAAAGAAATATGTATAAATTAAAATTAGAAGAAAGCGAAAGTAAATACCGCATGCTCATTGAAAAAATGCGGGAGGGTTTAGTGGTTTATGATAAAAAAGAAAATATTACTTATATAAACCCTCAAATGTCAAGAATGCTTGGTTCTTCATTTGAAGAAGTTGTTGGCAGACCCTTTGGAAAGTTTTTTTTATTTAATGAGAAAGAAAAAAAGAATCAATTGGTTAATAAATCTAAATTTGAAATAGAATTAGAGCCGAAAAAAGGGCCCAGATTAAACTGCATTGTTTCTTTTGAACAGCTTTTTGATGAACAAAATAAGAAATCAGGCAAGCTGGCTATTCTAACTGACATAACAAAACAAAAAAAAGCAGAAAAAGAACTTAAGGAAGAAAAAGATTTTATTTCTGCTGTTATTGAAACAGCTGGAGCTTTTATTTTAGTACTCAACAAATCAGGAAGTATACTGCGGTCTAACCGATTCAGCCGTGAGTTTTTTCAGCTTTCTGAAGAAGAAATTGCGGGCAAAAAATTTTGGGAAATCTTTTCAAAAGAAAAAAATGAAAAGCTGATTAAAGATAAAATTTCATACGCACTAAGTGAAAATAATTTTGCTTCTTTTGAAGAAGAGTTTTTAATTAAGCAGACAAAAAAAATATACGTTTCGTGGTCTTTTGCCGCGCTTTACGCCGAAACAAAGAAAGAAAGTAAAATTATCTGTATTGGTTTAGATATGACAGAAAAAATACAAGCCGAGGCCGCTTTATTTGAGAGTGAGAAAAAATTTCAAATGCTGGTTGAATCAATGAATGAAGGTTTTATAGTTGAAGATAAAGATCAAAAAATTATTTATAGCAATAATAAATTCAAGCAGATGTCTGGCTATACTTTGCAAGAACTTATTAATAAGCCGCTTAAAAAATTTCTGGCAAAAAGTTCTTATCTAAGACTTGAAAATAAACTAAAATCACAGGATTCAAACGGATCTTATGAAATATTCCTGCGAAAGAAAGATAAATCGGAACTGCCTGTTTTATTTTCGGTTAGAAAATTATCTGATATTAAAGATGGATACAAGGGAAGGTTTGCTGTTATTACAGATGTAAGCGCTATTAAGAAAACTGAAAATTTTTTGCGTACTGCTCTTCTTGGATACGCTCGAATAAGCAAAGAACTTAGACTTTTTATTGATACTGCAAGTGCTCCTATTTTTGCCGTAAATTTACAGGGTTTAATTACCGAGTGGAACGGCTCAGCTGAACTATTAACGGGATTTCATAAAAAAAATATAATAGGAGATTCTTTATATGACTACATACATTCAGAAAATGTAAACTTCGCGTATGATATATTTAAAAAAGCAAAAAATGGAGAAAAAACACCAACATTTGAATTGAGATTTAAAACATCTAAAAAAGATATAGAGGTAGTTTTTCTTTTAAACGCGACTCCCAGGCTTGATTCAAACAATAATATTGTAGGTATATGGTCAGTAGGGCAAGATATAACTGAGTTAAGCAGCTATAGGGCAAAACTTATTGAAATGGTAGAAGAAAGAACCCGTCAAATTGAAGAAGTTCTCGATAGAGAAAAAGATCTTACGTTAGAACTAAAAGAATCTTTGGCAAAAGAAAAAGAACTCAGCAATTTAAAATCTCGATTTGTTTCGATGGTTTCTCATGAATTTAGAACACCTTTAACAGCCATACTTTCATCCACAGAGATTTTACAGCATTATGATGATCGTATGGATAAAAGCCAGAAAGCAGAAAAACTAAACAAAATACATAAAGAAGTTTATCGAATGACCCATCTTGTAGAAGATATATTGACCTTGGGTCAGGCAGAGGCCGGTAAAATAGAGCTAAATCCTGTTCTTATAAATATTGATAAATTTTGCAATGAAATTATAGAAGAAATGAAAATAATGTCAAACGCAAAATATAATATTGTGTTTCAAAATTTATGTCACGAAGATAATATTTTATTAGATGAAAGAATATTATTTCATACTATTACAAATTTACTTTCAAACGCGGTTAAATATTCTTATGAAGGCAGCAAAATTTATTTAACAGTAAAGTTAAAAGATGAAAACTTTGTATTATCTGTTAAAGATGAAGGTATTGGAATTTCAGATGAAGATAAAAAATATATATTAGATCCTTTCTTCAGGGGAAAAAATGTCGGCAACAGAAAAGGAATTGGCCTTGGCCTTTCTGTTATGTCAGTTTTTCTTAAAGAACAAAATGGTACTATTGATATAAAAAGTGAAAAAGATAAGGGATCAATTTTTACAGTTACCATACCTCTTCAAATGAGTTTAATGCACACCGGTAATGTTGAAGGAGTTGTATCATGAAAAAAATTCTTATAGTAGAAGATGATGAAGCAATAAGAACTGATATTGTCCAGTTTTTACAATTTGAAGGTTTTAAAGCAGACGAAGCAAGTAATGGAAAAGAAGGTATTGAAAAAGCAGTTACCTTTAATCCTGACATTATTATATGTGATATCGCGATGCCCGAAAAAAATGGTTATCAAGTACTTAAAGAGCTTCGCCAGAATACAGATACCGCACTTACACCTTTTATTTTTCTTACTGCAAAAAACTCTGTCTTAGATAGAAGAAAGGGTATGAGTGAGGGAGCGGATGATTATGTCTCTAAGCCGTTTGCGATGAAAGACTTATTAAATACGATAACTACACGTCTTAATAAGCAGGATGAATTTTTTATAAAAAGTGAAGAAAAACTAAGAATATTCAAAGAAAATATTGTTCATACCCTGCCGCATGAATTATTAACCCCATTAAATGGTATTTTAGGTTTTACCCAGCTTTTGTCTTTAAATTATCATATTATGGAAAGAGAAGAAATAGGTGAAATGGCCGAAATTATGTATCAGTCTGCAGAAAGACTCAATGATACTATACAAAATTATCTTTTATTGGCGCAGCTTGAAATAATATTATTAGATGCTTCAAGACTTAAAACAATAAGAAATAGAAGTATGAACAATACAGCTCTTATTATAAGAAAAATTGCCGATCAAACCGCAGCGCTTTATAAAAGGCAGGACGATTTAATTGTTGATATTTCAAATGTAACTGTGAAAATTAGTGAAAATGATTTTCAAAAAGTGATGCAAGAATTAATTGATAATGCTTTTAAATTTTCCAGAAGAAATGAAATTGTAAAAATTACTTTAATCGAAGAAAAAAACACATGCGTCATAAAAATATTTAATGAAGGTAAAGGGTTTGAAAAAAATACAGTGTCACAAATTAAAAAAAATAAAAAAATAGGGCAATTGTTTCAGGGAAAAGACGGTATGGGTTTAGGGTTATTAATTGTAGTCCGTTATATGGAAATTTACAACAGCGATATTGAAATTAACAGTGAGCCCGAAAAAAACGCAGAAGTTACTCTTTTTATACCCAAGTCGGTTTAGAAAAAAAATATATTTTTATTGCCAAAATATAATCATTCTAAATATTTGACTAAGTTTTTTTTATAGCAAAGAATTAGGTATGAAGTCAAATAAAAATATATATTTAATATTATTATTATCTACTTTAAGTTTTGAAAGTCTTAGCGCTATAAACCAAAGATTATTCGGTATCACGGGTCACTATTCATTAATGTCTTCATACTATTCAATAGAATCTGCAGCCATAGAAAAAAAAGATAAAACAAGTTATTCAAACGGAATAGGCGGCGGTCTTTTTTTTGACTATAAATATTCGCCTTACGCGAGCGTAAAAACTCATTTTGCGTTTTTCCCTCATTGGAAAAAAGAAGATTCTGTTATGCAATACGATGTAGATGAAATTATGATAGAAGCAGGAATTTTATCTTTAACGCTTTTTAACAGCGCTCCTTATAATTTTTGGGTAGGGTATGGGCCGGCATTTCAATACAGTACTTCAGACGGACTAAAAAATTATATAGTTAGTTTTTATGTGGCTAGCGGCTGTAATTATTTTATAAAGCACGGATTGTACCTGGTGCCTGAAGTATATTTAGGGGCCAATATGTATTTAAAAAATAAAGAATATGAAAATATGGTAAAAAATGTTACAGAAACAACTGATTTTTTAAATAACGGATTTACAATATCCATAAAATTAGGTATCGCGTATGCGATTTAAGGGGTTTTATTATGAGAGTTAAAATAATAACAATGCTTATATTTATGCTAAGCTTAAAATGCGCTACGCCTCCTATTTATTATAATAAAAGAGCTGTTAAAGAAAACGCGACTATAGCTGTAATGCCGTTTTCAGATTATCTTGAAAAGAATAATTCAGGACAGCTTTTTACGAATATTTTTTCTATTTTCTTTATGCGTGATAATTATAAGCTGGCAGAAAGAGAGAAAATTTCTCAAATTATGAGAGAAAAATCAATTGATATTTCTCATATAACAGAAAGTTCTACTAAAGAAATAGGTGACTTTTTAAACGTAGATTATCTGCTAATAGGTTCAGTTACCGATTATACTTCTTATTCCAGTGAAAAGAAATTGTTTTATATTTTTGAATGGCTTCAAATTACCTGCTCTGTTGGCGTTACAGCACGATTAATTGATGTTAATACGGGAGAAGTCATTTGGGTTGGTTCAGCCACAGATCAGTCATATTCATACCAACAGGCCGTAGAAGCCGCGATAGGACAATTATATTTAAGCATAATTAACAAACGTTAAATTGTTGCATAAAAAAATTAATATCGTACTTTACAAAATAATGGATAAATTAAAACATGGGACAAATGAAGCAATCAAGCTTTCAAAAAATACAAAATAAAGAAAAGCGAAAAAACGGCATTATTGCTGAAGATAAAGCTGCGTTTATTTTAAGAAAGAAAGGCTATGATATTTTAGCGCGAAATGTGCGTTTTTTTGGTATAGAAATTGACTTTATTGTTAAAAAGAAGGTTCAAGACGAATATCATTACTTCTTTTTTGAGGTAAAAAAAACAAAACAAGAACATTATTATGCCGGTTATAAACCTTTTAGTATTAAGCAGTACAAGAGATATTGTATAGCTATTGAAAAATGGCACGCAGAGTTAAATAAAGTAAAAAATAGTCACATAGGGCTTTTATTGTTTAATGAAAGATCTGAACTTATTGAATACAATCCATTTTATATTCAGCCTACTTCATTTTCATCTGGTTTAAATTAATAAAAATTTTTTTCAAATCTTAAGTTTAATTTTAAAATCGCCGATATTCTTATGAAAGCCAAGGAAGGCTTTAAATATAAATGTTACAAGGAAGTAACAAATGGCAAGAAGATTAGCGAATAAGGGTAGGAGGTCTATACCTAAAACAACTGAGTTAGGTAGACGAAAATACTCTACAAATAAAGAAAAAATATTAGAATACCAAAAACGTATTAAAGACGACAGATATCTTGAGTTTGCGATAGATAAGATAGCTTCAGAATTAACTCATTTTTTATTAAAATAAGCATTTTTTTCATAAAGAGGCTTTTAATAAATTTTATGCGATTAATTCTTCAGCCATTGCTCTTAATCGGCCAAAAACACGGTAACTAAAAGCCTCTAATAAAATATCTTCAGTAAGTTTATCTTTTTCATAAAAATCTTGAATTGTCAAGGCTAATCTTAAAGAATGAATTAAACCTCTGTGGCTTAGTTCTAATTTTTCGCTGAATTCTCTGGCAATTTTTTCCCAATTATTCAAATTCTTAATGATTTTAAATATTTCTTCAGCTGTAAGTTCAATATTATATCTTCCTTTGTTCCTATGAAACATTCTGTTTCTGGCTTCAATAATTTTTTCACGATACCACGCCGTGTTTTTTTCATTTGTATCTATTAAAAATAGATTAGAAGTTTCTTCTATTGATTCTATTTCAAGTGAAATTCTGTCAAGAAAAGGACCAATTATTTTTCTGTAAAGATGACGAACTTGGGTTAAACGGCAGGAACATTTTCTTTTTAATGAAAAAATATACCCGCAGCGGCAGGGGTTTGCGGCTCCAAGAAAAATAAAATCAGCGGGAAAAGTAAACGCTCCTTTTGCCCTGCTGATTGTTATTTTTTTTTCTTCAAGAGGTTCCCTTAAGGCCTGAAGGCTTGAGGTATCAAATTCTAACAACTCGTCTAAAAATAAAACTCCCCGATGAGAGAGCGATATTTCGCCGGGCATGGGATAACTGCCCCCGCCAACAAGGGCTACATCAGAAGTGGTATGATGCGGTGATCTAAAAGGACGCGATTGCACGAGGCTGCCTGTGCTTAAACCAGATATGGAATATATTTTGGTTATTTCAAGAGCTTCGTCGAGAGTTAAATTGGGAAGAAGACCTTCAGAAGCTCTCGCAAGCATTGTTTTTCCTGTTCCCGGTGAGCCCATGATCAATGAATGGTGTTTGCCTAATAATGAATAACAAATACCTTTTTTAGCTTTTTGCTGGCCCCTAATTTGTCTCATATCAATAGAAAAAGTCTGGCTTTTAGGGATGAATATGCCGTCTTTATGGGGTTGTATTAAATTTGTTTCAAGGTTTTTTAGTTCTTCAAGATTTCTTAGAGGATAAACTGTTAAATCGGGAATACATCCGATTTCTCTTAAAGAATCAGCGGGCGCAACAACTGAATTTATAAAGGGCAGTTTTCTTGCTAAAATGGCGGCCGCCATTATTCCTGTTGAAGATTGAAGAACTCCGTCAAGAGACAGTGCCCCTAAAAACATCTTATCATTTAATATTTCATTATTTATCTGCCCTGATGCTGATAAAATGGCAACCGCAGCGGCAAATTCTATTAATCCGCCTTCTTTTTGAATTTCATTAGGAGCTAAATTAATAACAATTTGTTTTACCGGATAGTGATATCCGCTGTTGACAATGGCAGATCGTATTCTTTCTTTTGATTCTTTTACCGAACTGTCAGCTAAGCCTACAATCTGCATATACATACTGCCCGGTAGAATATCAGCTTCTGCCTGAACCGCGATAGTGTTAAAACCCATAACGCTTGCCGTGTATGCTTTACCTACTTTCATATTAATGTAATACCCCCTTTTTTTTATTTTATACCGCAAAAAGGTTGTCTAATTCAAAAAAAAATTAAATATGGATGAATGAATGATAAAAAAATTACAATTTTTGCCGGAGTTTTCATTGTCTTTACAATTTTTTCTTTTTGTTCGGGAAGATTTGTTAAGAGAGAAGAGCTAAATTATTTTTCTGAAAAATATGCCGCTACCTATGTGTTAAAAAAAGAGATAGATATAGGCAACAATAAAACAATGAAAGCGGGAACGCAGGTTAAGCTTTATTTTATCTCAGATTCAAGCTCAGTGAAAGTATATGCTTATTTGCCTGCTTTAGCAAGAGAAGAAGCAGTAGGTAAAAATATTCTATTATTATTTGAATCTGATTTTCCTGATGAAAAATATGACAGGGAATTTCTTGAGAAAAGATTAGAAGAAATCTTAAGTAATATGTAATAGCGGGCCAATAGAGTTTTTTCTATATAAAGACGGACTTAAGCCTGTTTCTTTTTGAAAAGCGGCGTTAAAAGATGAAAGACTGTTAAATCCACAGTCAAAAGCAATGGATAAAATAGTTTTATCTTTGTTTTTTAAAAGCTCGTTTTGCGCGTACGCTATTCTATTTTGGTTAATAAAAGTATGAAAATTCATATTTTTATGTTCATTTAAATATTCCGACAACTGGTGGGAGCTAATGTTCAGCAACTTTGCCATTTTTGAGAGCGTAAGTTCAGGATCAAGGCAGGTTTGGTTATTGATAAGAATATTAAGCCTTTTTTCAAATTCTTTAATGTTAATTTTCGTGAGCAGTGAACGTTCATACCTTTTTCTATTAACTTCACTACCGAAGGTTAGTAAAAAATCGGGTTCTCTTTGCGATATGAAATATAAATAAATTACCGATAAACCGCACGCGATACCTACAATTTTAAAATTTTTTGAATTACCCATTGCTATTGAATAAATAGATGAAGACACAGCAATTACCCATAAAATAACCAATCCCAGTAAAAATTGAACTCTTTTATTTTTCATTTTAATCAAAGGGTTTAGGTCAAAAATAACATAGATAAGATATATTGAAACTGAAAGCATGGGAATTAAAATTATGAAATGATGCTGGGTAAATACTCCTGAATATAATAAAATTTGAATTACTTCTATTTTTGTGCTTAAGGGCATGCTCCAGTATTGGTATCCAATGAAAATAGAAGCAAAGAAAGGCAGAAAGTGAATATAATTGTTTTTTTGTAATGTGAAATTTTCATTAGACAAAAGGCTTACATACATATATCCAAGAGGGCCTAAAAGAAAAGGAAATGGAAAAAAAGAAAAAAGAAAGTGCGGATGTACCTGTATTAATCCCGAATCAATAATTCCCATGTAAAACATTCCCATGCTTAATGAGAATAAAAAACCCGATAAAATATAATTTTTTATATTTAATGGCTTAATAAGCTGTCCCATGGATAAAATAAGTGCGAATCCCGCCGAAAAAAAGATGAAACTAGTTGAAATATTAAACATATTTATTTAAAGTATTTATAAAATTATTTTTATCATCAATATATATTGCTAAAGATTTATATTTAATGGGTTTGTTCCATAAGGTATTTATAGTGTTTTCGTTTTTCAAATGAATGATAATATTAGGCGATTCAAACGTATCAAAAGGCGAAAATATTTTTATCTCTTTATTTTTTGATATTTCAGATGACGTGAATTCTACTTTTTGAATTTGATCTAATAAAATTATACTTTCTCTTAAAAAGCCATAGCGTAATATAAGGCTGTCTTTTTGAATTTTAACGGGATAAGTTATTAAAGATTTTATAAGACCGAAAATTTGAAAAGCGCTGTAGATACTTATAGATGTAAAAATCCACGCGGCATAAATGTTCCATCTTATTAGTAAGATGTGCATAACAAAGGTTTCAATAAATATCATAAATATTAGTACACCAAGAATAGATAGTATTCCATTTTTATGGTATGTAAAAGTTAATAACGATTTTTTAGTTCGCCATTTGAAAAGAGCGAAATAAATAACGCCAAGTTCCAGTTGAAAAATATTCGCTACAGTTTTTGGTAGCAAATAGTTTAATGTTTCTTTTAAAATCGAAAATGTATCTTGTGAAACAAGTTTTTTTTGTTTAAAGATGCGTATTTGTTTTACTGTTTTTGTAATAATAAAAACAATAAAAACTGTTTCAATAATAGGAAAAAAATAATTTTTAATAATAATTAAATGTATAGAATGTTCTGGTGGTACAATGAAAGACGCTATTGACATCATTAAAATAAAAACTGGTATTACAGTAAAATTTGAAATTGTTGTTTTTCGAATTAAAAGAAAGTAAACAAAGGGGATAGTGAAAAGTAAATCATAAGTTGCCGCGGTTGATAAAGTATCAATATATTGTTTTTCAGCTTGTGTTTTTAACAGAGCGATTATAAAAAAAATAACAGCAAGAGGTAAAAAGATAATTAATACTAATTGACGAAAACTTAAAGTCTGATTATTCATTATATTCATAAAGATAAATAAATAAAAAAATCAGCTTCTGTGTCAATTAAAATAAAGTATTTTTATTATAAAAATAATAGGGTCGCCGTTTGAAAAGTTATTTATTTTCCCTATTTTTTTTGAACTCACACCCAAAATAATAGTGCGGTTGATATAGACATCTAACTTATAAATGGGTATCTATCTAAAATTAATATTGCGTTACAAATTTATTGATATTTGTCAATTTTATAAATGTTTTTTTATAGGCTACTTCAATAATGTTTCAAAATAATTTACATTTTGAAGAAATAATATAGTCTGGGTTATGTACGATGTATTTTTTCTTGATAAATGAACAGTAATTCAAAAAAATCTAAAAAAACCGCAAAAATTCTTGATAGTACAGAAATTGATATTTTAAGATGGCTTTATGAAGGTAGAACTGAAAACGAAATAAGTATATTAATACACAAATCTAATACTGCCGTAAATTATCATTTTGAAAATATCGTAAAAAAATTAAAAGTCGAATCAATTGATGACGCTATTGAATGGGCCCAAAAATCAGGTAAAATAAAAGAAAACAATAAAAAGACACTTAGCGAAACAGAAGAAAAACATAATGTAGCTATTGTTGGTTGCGGCAGGGGCGGTAGCGCGATTCTTGAAATGCTTAAAGATAATAGTATTATAAACATTGTTGGTGTTGCTGATCTAAACCCGATGGCCAATGGTATTTTCTTGGCCAAACGGCTTAAAGTTCCTATTTATACCAAATACCGCGATTTATTAACAGATGACATAGAGTTGGTGATTGATGTAACCGGTAATAGGATGGTTTTTGAAGAGCTTAAACAAATTAAATCTGAAAAGACCGAAATTATGGGCGGTCTCGCGGCTAATTTAATGTGGAAGCTGGCTGAAGAAAGAAGAAAGCGGTATGAAGAAAAAGAAAAGATGTTGAAAGAACATGAAAATCTTTATCATCTGGGTTTAATTATTGAGAATATAGACAGCATGAAAGACGCGGGTTTCGCTATAGTTGACTACGCGACAAAATTAACAAACATGCCTGCTGGGTGTCTAGCTATTTTTGATGAAAAAACAGAAGATTTAAAACTAATTGCATCAAAAGGATTCACTGATAAATTTAGAAAAAAAGATAGATGGTCAATATCTAAGGGCGGGCTTATAAATTCAGTTTTTAATCAATCATATCCCTTGTATATAAATGATTTAAACAATTATGATAAGCCGGCTCCGAAACTTTTAGAAGAAGGCGTTAAATCAGTATTAGTTTCTTCTTTGACCGTAGATGGACGTATTGTTGGTGTTATTTTTGCGTGTGATTTTAAAATTAAAAAGACAAGAATTGAAGATATTTCTCTTTTCTCTCTTCTTACCGTATATGCCGCGCTTACCATAGAAAGGGTAAAGGCTATAGAAGAGATGCGCCGTTTAAGTATAGTAGACGGCCTTACCGGATTATATAATCACCGTTATTTAATGGAAGAACTAAATAAAGAAATGTTGCGGTCAGAACGATATAAGCTCACTTTTTCAATTCTAATGATTGATGTAGATAATTTTAAATCATACAATGACGAATTTGGCCATCTTGAAGGTAATAAAATATTAAAAGAAATAGCAGATTTACTTTTAAAATCAGCGCGCTCAACTGATACCGTAGGAAGGTTTGGCGGCGAAGAATTTTTAATAATTGCTCCTGAGGTTGATAAAAAAGAAGCTGTACATTACGCAAATCGTATAATTACAATGATTGCTTCACATAAGTTTGATAATCGAAAAGTTACTGTTAGCTGCGGTCTTAGTCTTTACCCGAAAGATAGTAAAAATATGTTATCTTTAATTAAAAAGGCAGATGAGTATCTATACAAGGCCAAAGCGCAGGGTAAAAACAAAGTTTGCTGTGATGAATAATAAATTTGCCATGGCCAGGCAGTCTTTTTGTTATAGTTAGGCAATTTATTTAAACTGCCCGGCCAAGGCAAATAGGAAAGGAGTAAGTTTTAATGAATTTAATTTTTACTCAAAATATTTATCAAAAAGCAAAAGTTTATTGTCTGCTTCTTTTAGTGAAGCTTCTGCTTTTGTAAGGTCATCTTTTTTTAAGTTTTCAATTTCTATATTCAATGTCATTAAAAACTTATGCAGTTCTTCATGGTCTCTTCCTGTCATGGTACAGTCTTGAAGTATTTGATTGAAAATATCACTTAATGCCGCACCGGTTTTTTTATACGTTTCAGCAGATAAATTTTCTTTTTTTATTGCTCCTTCAACTGTTTCGCGCATAGACGAAATATGTTTTTTTGTTGTGTTATCGGCTTTCCATTTTTTACCGTCGTTTAGTGTCATTTCTCCCGCTGGGGCGCTATGATCATGAGAATGGTCATGTCCTGAATGCAGGTGATGTATAACCGCCAATATCATTCCTGCTGAAACAATAGAGGCCGCGATTATTTTTGTTTTATTTTTCAAGTTTTTCATAGTTTTCTCCTGTTTAATCTTATTATTTTAATCCTTTTAATAAAACCTGCCAAATATCTGAATGTGTTTTTGTTAATGAAAAAGAAAAATCTGATAAGGACCATACAATAATATTTGATTGTATAAGCCCTAAAAAAGCATAGGCCGCCGCATTAGGGTTTAAATCATCACGAAAATATTTTTGTGATATTCCGTCTTTTAAAATTGCTTTTATGCCGTTAATGTAGCTCATTATAATTTTCAGCATTTTTTCTTTAAGAGCCTTATCATGAACCTGAACATAATCTGAAAATAAGAGGCGGGGCAGACCCGGATTTTTTTCTATTAATTGAAGCTGTTTTTTTAAAATATTTACCAGTCGTTCTTCGGGTTTTTTTTCAGTATTATCAGATAAAATACCTGTTAATCCATCGCCTATTAAATCAATTAAAGCCATTAAAATATCATTTTTAGATTTAAAATGTTTGTAAATGGCAGCGTCAGAGATACCTATTTTAGAGGCGATTTCGGCTATGGTTAAGTTTGGTGTTCCTTTTTCTGCCGTAATGTTTAACGCGGCATGAATTATTTCTTCTTTTCTGTTTAATGTTGTCATATTTTGCAGGTTAGTGAACGCTAACTAACCTACAAAATAATTTATTTTAAACCAACCGGCAAGTTTTTTTTATATTTTCTTTAAAAAAACCATACTTACTTTAGAAAGATAGCCAAAAGACCTCACGTGTAAGACTTTAAATTAATAAAACCGCCATTGCTTGGAAGACAATCATTCATAAAAAAAAGAAGTTTTTCTTAATATTATGTAAATTTATATATAAAAATGAATATACGAAAAATAAAAAATATTTATAAAAGCAAACCTGTTATAGACGGGGCGGGAGTTCAATTAAAAAGAGCTTTCGGTTATTATGAAAAACCTCTTTTTGATCCTTTCTTATTAATGGATGATTTTAGATCATCTGATCCTGAAAAATATAAGAATGGTTTTCCCTTTCATCCGCATAGAGGTATTGAGACCATTACTTATATACTAAAAGGCAGCGTGGAACATCAAGACAGCATGGGTAACAAGGGTATTATTTCTACAGGCGATGTTCAATGGATGACTGCCGGCAGCGGAATTGTTCATCAAGAAATGCCACAAGTTAATAAAAGTAAAAAACTCGAAGGATTTCAAATATGGGTAAATTTGCCGTCTTCCCATAAAATGATGGCGCCCCGCTATCAAGACATTAAGGCGAAAGATATACCTGAAATAAAAATTAATGATGGCGTAAAAATAAAAATAATTTGCGGATCTATAAATCAAGTTAAGGGCCCTGTTGAAAACATAATTATTAATCCAAGTTTTTTTGACATTACCATAGATTCTAATATAAAATACGCACATGCGGCTAAAATAGAAGATACGGTTTTCATTTATGTAATTAAAGGAGAAGTTCATTTTTCTGAAAATGGTAACTCAGATTATCTTTATAAAGATTCTTTATTAAAAAACGAAACTCTGGTATTGTTTGACAAGGGTGAAAATATTATTATGCACGCGGGCAAAAAAGGAGCAAGACTTTTGTATTTATCGGGCAAACCTTTAAGAGAGCCCATCGTCTGGAAAGGCCCCATTGTTATGAATACTGAAGACGAAATTCGTACAGCGTTTGAAGAATATAATAACGGCAGTTTTGTTAAATAAATTATATTGAAAGAAAAACCTTATTCTTCTAAAACCAGATTTCTAAAATGATTGCCTCTTTCTTCAAAGTTTTTATACTGATCCCATGAAGTCATCGCGGGCGATAACAGATAGGTTGCTTTTTCAATAGATTCTTTTTTCTGGTATTCTTTTGCCGCTAAAAAAGCATCGGTAAGTATTTCGTAACTGCCTTGAACAATTACTTTTTCGTTTATAAAGATTTTTTCTAAAATATGTTTATCTTTGCCGAACAAAAATACAATCGCGTATTTTTTTCTCAGATTTTTTGCTAAAACAGTATAGTCTTCGCCCTTGCTTTGCCCGCCCATAAAAATAAAAAAAGGCGGGTCAATACTTTCCAGCGCTTTTAAAACAGCTTGCCCCGTTGTTGCTTTTGAGTCGTTAATGTACCTGTTTTTGTCATCTGTGGCTTCTTTATGAATTATTTCGAAACGATGAGGCAGAGGACGAAAGTTTTTAAGCGGATGGATATATTCTGTTACACCAGTATTTGGCAATATTGCTTTTATAGTTTCTAAAGCGAATAAAATATTAGTTAAATTATGATTTCCCGATATTTGAAGATTGTTGGTTGTTAGAAGTTTTTCTTTGTTTTTATAAAACAATGTATTATTTTGCCAGTTAAAATTTTCTGATTTTATATTTTCGCAGTTTATTTCAATAACATTAGGGGTGTTATTTTTATTTTTTAAGTTCCACGGATGGTTTTTTTCTTTTAAAACTTCTTGTAAAAGTTTTGTATTAATAATAAAAAAATCTTCTTTTCGGCTGTTTTTAATAATGTTCCACTTGGCGTCTCTGTATTCTTTTAAGTTTTCGTACCGGTTAATGTGATCATCAGCAAGGTTTAAAAATAAAGCGGCATTGCTTTTAAGGTTTCTAAAAAGTTCAAGCTGGTAACTGCTTAGCTCCATGACAAGAAATTCTAGATCGGCGTATTTTTCTTCTTCAACAAGAATTTGTGATAACGGAATACCGTAATTGCCGCATGATACAGCTTCTTTTTTTATCGATTTTAAAAGATGAGTAATTAATGCCGTGGTTGTGCTTTTGCCGTCGGTGCCGGTTATGGCTATCCATTTTTTTTCATTTAGATAAGGCGCGCAAAATTCCGGCTCTGTAAAAACAGGAATATTATTTTCAACGGCCCTTTTAAATATAGGCTGACTTAAAGGAACTCCCGGCGATAAAGTTATCCCGTTTACTTTTTTTAAAATAGTAAAATTATTAAATTCGGTTTCATCAACTACATGATAATCTTTTTGTATTGATAAAATGTTGTCTGGCTGAAAATTTTTATTTTTATCATAGGCAAATACAGTGTATCCTTTTTTTAAAAGAAGAAGCGAAAACCACCGGCCGGTATTGCCCGCGGCTCCGCAGATTAAAATATTTTTGCCTTCGGGTATTATCATGTTTTTTTTATAGATGAAACAAACTCATGAGCGTAATTTGAACTTTCTCCGGCCCCCATAAAAATAATGGTAACATTATTATTGACGTTTAATATCTTGTCGAATAATAAATTGAAGTTTTGTTTTTGATTTATAAATCCGCCGGTTGTTTTTATTAAATTTTCAAATAAGTTTTTATATTCGGGAAAATTTTCAGGTAAATCTCCAGAATAAAAAACAGGCAGAACATATAAATTTTTAAGGCCAATGCTTTCTTCGAAAACTTTTTTAAAATCTTCAAAAAAATGAATAAATCTTGAAATGCGGTGAGGCTCCCACACCGCGATTATATTTTTCTTTTGAGAAAGCAGTGTTTCTAATACAGCTTTTACTTCAACCGGATGATGGGCGTAATCGTCTATAATTGTAATTGTTTTATTTTCTTTTGGTGTAAATTCATGCAATATTTCCATCCGTCTTGATACGCCGGTAAAGTTTTCTAAAGTATATTTTATAACTTGGTTTTGTATATTTAAGTACTGGCCCACGGCCAACACACAAGCGGCGTTAAATAAATTATGTTCTCCCGGCAGATTTACTTTATATTCATTGTTTTCATAAAATAGTTTATTTGAGTTTATATTAATTTTTTGTGAAATTTCATTCATTAATTTGTTGGTTATATTATTGGCAAAGACTTTTTTTTGAAGTTCATTAGGTATTTGAGGCGATATAAAATAAGCTCCGTTGTTTGCAGATGTATTTTGTATAAACTGATTGAATTTTTCATGCAGTTCGTTTATGTTCTTATAAAAATCGACATGATCAATATCAATATTGGTTACAATAGAAATATTCGTGCTTAAAAAAAGAAAGCTGCCGTCAGATTCATCGGCTTCGGTAACGAGTATTTTTTTATCTTGCCATGCGCCAGAGCCGAAACGTACATTTGAGTTCCATTCTTTTACGGTGCCGCCTATAATCGCGTTGGGATCTAAACCGGCCTGTTCAAGAAGATACGCAATCCATGCTGATGTGGTTGTTTTGCCGTGGCATCCGGCAATAGCTATAGAAAAATGGTTTTTTGATATATACGCCAAAAGAGGATTTCTGTTAAAGACGGGCATGTTATTTTCTTCGGCAAATTTTCTTTCGGGATTATTTTTTGAAATGGCGCTGCTGAAAAAGACAATAGCGTTTTTGGGAATATTTTCAGGTACAGAACCCTCCCATGTTTTTGCACCCGCCTTGTTTAGTTTTTCAAGATAAGTATTTTTCTTTTTATCTGAAGCTGTAACTAAAAAGCCCTCTTTAAGTAATATCATACCCAGAGCGCTCATTCCTACGCCGCCAGCGCCTATAATATGAATAGGGTTAACTTTTGTTTCTAATAATGAAATAGCGTTATGGTTTTCATTCATGGCTTTATATAGTGTAAGTTCCAACTTTTAAGTTATATTCAGACTAGAAATTATTTTTTATTTTTATTCAAAAAGAATTTTTTCTGTTTTTGTGTCTTGAGCCGGCAGGTTTCCCAGACTTTTATATGAAATTTGATTTCTGCCGTTTGCTTTCGCGAGAATGTTGTCATCTTCAACTATAAGTATTTTTTCAGTTTTCATTATAAAGATATATGCATTTATAATATATTATCAAGGCAAGCAAAAGTCAAATAAATATGTGAAAGAATTTACATATACCGAAAAAGAGACAAATAAATTCTGAAGGGCTTGCGGTAATGCCTTCTTTATAATGAGAAGGCTGCTAATGTCTTTTCTTATTAAAAGATTATTTTAAATAAAGAACCATTCTCTACAGATATTTGTAATGAACCTTCAATTTGAGTTACCAGAGTATTTACCAGAGTCATGCCAAGAGTGTCAGATTTATAAATGTCTATATTTTCAGGAATACCTTTGCCGTTATCTTTTACAATGAGTTCAAAGTTTTTTGCTTCTTTTCTCATTTTTATCATTATTTTATTTTCTTTGTTTTCTTTTTCAAAGGCATGTTTAAAAGCATTTGAAATTAGCTCATTAGCGATAAGGCCGCATGGTACCGCTATATTAATGCCTAAGAAAACATTTTTAATATCTGTTTCAACTGTAATATCATTAGAAGTAACAGCATAGGTTTTATAAATCTGTTTTATTAATTCTTTATAATAAATGGACATATCGATATCGGCAAGATTTTTGCTTCTATACAGTTGTTCGTGAACAAGAGCCATCGATTTAATTCTATTTTGACTGTCTTGAAATAAAGCGAGAGTATTTTTATCTTTAATGTTGATGCTTTGAAGATATAAAAGACTCATTATTACCTGAAGATTGTTTTTAACCCTATGATGAATTTCTTTTAAAAGTATTTCTTTTTCTTTAAGTGATTTCTTAATTTTTTCTTCTCTTTCAAAAAGAGCCTGTTCTGTTTTTTTTCTTTCTGTAATGTCGCTGGCAATACATACAATTCCTTTAAATGAGCCGTCTTTTTCGCTCATAATAGATGAAGAAAATATAACCGGCACCTCTTTACCGTATTTGCTTTTTAAAGAGGTTTCTATTTTTTGGGTGAAGGAGTTTTCTTTCTTATTTTGAAAGTCTAATACCGATGGGAGTTCTCCGAAAAACAAAATATTTATATTTTGACCGTGAAGTTCTTCGTCTTTGTACCCCAAGATTTCAAGGGCTATATCGTTTATGGTTTGTATCTCTTTTTTTTCATTTAACACAAACAGAATATCTGTCATTGACTGAACAATGTTATTTAAATATTCGCGTGACACGGTTGATGCTAAGAGCTCTTCGCCCAGTATATTTAAACCCTGCGCGATGGTGTCAAAAATATTTAAATCGTCACTTATGTTCGCTTTCTTTGAAAAATTTAAAGAAGATATATTGATAATAACATTTACCAGCTCAGAAAGTCTGTTTTCAACATAAGGTTTTTCCCATATTAATCCCGCTTTTTTATTTGAGATTTTGTTTATCTTTTTTATAATAAGATCTATATCATCATTTTTTTCAGATGGAATTAATTTATTATTAAATATGCCGATTTCAAGATCGTTTAGAAAATCTAGAATATTTTTTAGTCTTTCATCTGTATATACAGGTTTAACTGAGTTCATTGTAGTCTTTTATCCATATTAATGCTTCTTCTTTTGAGTTAAATATTTTTATGGGATAATTGGGTTTGTTTATACCTATAAAAAAATTTCCCAGCGTTTGTATAAAAATAGATTTTGCCACAACAGCCAGAGCTTTAATCATGGTAAAATTGTTTTCATCTGAAGAATAAAATCTGGCTTCTTTTGTAATATTTCTTAGCATGGTGGCGTCAACGAGAATAGGATATTTTTTTTCATGAGAAATTTTTAAAATTGCTTTTTCATTTTCTTTTATATCTTCAAGAGTAATTTCGACATCGGGTAAAATTTGAATTTGTATATAATTATTTTCAAGTGATATTTTTTCTGTTCTTGTAATAATTGTATTGTTTTCAATATTAGTTTTCATTGAATTTTACCAATAAATTTATTAATTATTATTCAAAAATAATTTCATTTTGTTTTTTTTCTTTTGCCGTAAAATTTCCAAGATTTTTATACGAAATTTGATTTCTTCCTTTTTCTTTTGCTTCATACAAAGCCTCGTCAGCTTTTTTTATTAAATCATAATATTCTAAATGATTATTCGGAAAAACAGTGCATATGCCGAGGCTTATAGTTACAACATCTGATACCCGTGATCTCTCGTGAGGCAATGCAAGGTTTTCGACTTCTTTTCGTATTCTTTCACCTACCTGTATGGCTCCTTCAAGAGGGGTGGCCGGCATAATAACGGCAAATTCTTCACCTCCGTAACGCGCGGCTAAATCGCCTTTTCGTGTTAAGCAGGCTTCTATGGTTCTAGCGGTTAGAATAAGGCAATCATCGCCTTTTTGGTGACCGTATGTATCATTAAAATTTTTAAAATAATCAATGTCAATTAAAATTAATGATAGAAAATTTCTGCATGTTCCTGTTCTTTTCCATTCTGTTTTTATGCGTAAATCAAATTTTCTGCGGTTCGCGATACCGGTTAAGCTGTCAATTTGAAGGTTTTTTAGCAGAATTTTATTTGCTTCTTCTAAAAGTTCTTTATTTTCACACTCCATTTTATGTTTATATAAAGCCATCTCAATTCTAATTTTAAAATCAGTTTCATCAAAAGGCTTTACAATATATCCATATGGTTCTGTAAGTTTGGCTCTTTCAAGAGTTTTTTCATCTGTATGTGCCGTAAGATAAATAATAGGAATATTATATAGCATGCGTATTTTTCTTGCTGTTTCAATACCATCCATTTCACCTTTTAATTTAATATCCATTAAAATTAAATTAGGCTGATTATTATGCACGGTTTCAATAGCGGCTTCGCCGCTGTCTAAGATATCTGTTACTAAATAACCAAGACGTTCAACTCTATTTTGAATTTCTTTAGCAATAATGCCTTCGTCTTCAACTATAAGTATTTGTTCAGTTTTCATTTTCTTTTCTTTAAGCAATTGTAATATATTATTACGAAAATAAAAAGACAAATAAAATATCTAAAATATATTAATGGGTTTAAATAAAAACAATATACGAAAAAGAAAACAATAAATAAGCGAATAAAAAAAAGACAAATGTATATGTTAATATTATATTGTTTTCAAAAAGGCATAACCAAAATGAAGAATATAAAATTAATGAACAAAATAGGCTCTAAAGTTGTTTTAATTTACTTGTTTTTAATGACCGTGTCAACATTATCTGCTGTTGTCATGATTTTTGAAAATCAAACAGATTTAATATCAGAAAACTCAAAAATTAAACTTGAATTAAAGGTAGAAAATTTAATAAATTCTATGGAACAATTTTCAAAAAGTATGCTTGAAGATTCTATGTTTAGCACGCGAAACAAGACAGAACTTATTCGAGAACTTATAGAAATTATTTCTGCTACTGAAGAAAATTTCATACTTGTAAATGAATTAAATGAAATTGAGGCGAGATCTTCAAACAAAATTTCATTGCCCGCAGATTTTGAATCTCATAAAATAAAGGCTATGGCAAATTATCAGTTTTCAGGAGAAAGTTTCTTTCTTGAAATTGATTCAAAAAATATGAAAACATACTTTCTTATACCGTTAGGAATTCCTCTTCTTGAAAAATATATTTTAATTTTAGCGTATGAACTGCAAGAGATAAAATCTGCCAGCACTGTGTTGTACAAACAGTCATTTATTACAGTTTTTATATTTATGTTAATTAATTTAATTTTTGGGCTTATTCATTATCGTATGGTTGTATCACCGGTAAAAGAAATTTATAATATTAGCCGCCAAATAGCATCAGGGAACTTTGACGCGCGCGCCAAAGTAAACGGCAGTGACGAATTGGCCGAACTGTCACGTTCCTTTAATTTTATGGCAAGAACATTAAAAGAACGCTTTGAAAATGTTTTAAATGAAAGAGATACCGTATTAAAGCAAAAAGAAAATATAGAAATAATGGCCAATAAAGATGAATTAACCGGTCTTTACAACAGAAGATATTTATTTTCAAAAATGGAATCAGAGTTATCAAAATCTGTAAATGAAAATAGCAGTATCGGCTTTTTAATGCTTGATATAGATTATTTTAAAAATTTTAATGATACATACGGTCATCAGATAGGCGATGAGGTATTAAAATCTGTGGCTAAACAGATAGAAAAACAAAGCCGCGATAAAGATGTAGTGGCAAGGTACGGCGGCGAAGAATTTTCGGTATTGCTGCCCCATACTGATGAAAGAGGTTTAAAAATCGCGGCAGAAAGAATTAGAAGTAGCGTTGAAAACGCGAAAGTAGAGTCTAAAAAAGGGGTGATGAATGTAACCATAAGTATTGGGGGTACAATAGTTGATAGAGAAGTAATTAATACGGCCTTATCTGCCAATAAATCTGTTTCTAAGCTGATGAACTTAATGATTTATTTTGCCGATACCGCTCTTTATACGGCTAAAGACAACGGCAGAAATCGATTTGAAATGGGTTAATTTATGAAAAATCGCGGCAGTCTTTTAGTAATAGTTTTATTTTCAATAATTTCTATTTTGTCTATTGTTTTTTTTAATAATTCTATCATGAAATTAAGAGTTTTAGAACTTAAGTACCACTTGATGAAAAGTAATTATAGTAAATCTACATTAAATCATTTTGGTCTGATAACGGCCTATGAAAATAATAAAAAACTGTATTTTAAAAAGATTACATCTCTTGAGTATGAAGAAAATATGATAAAACTTATGGAAAATAGTAAGAATTTCTCAGATTCTCATTATAATTTTAATCCATCTGATAGTTATACTGATAACTTTAGTCTTCTTTTTATTAATCTTGTTCGAATAATCATGAATAAAACTTTGGTTGAAAACATTACTCAGACCCAGTATCATAAATATTTATATTCTGCTTATTATTATGAACAAAATCATGAATACAAATTAGCCATACACACTTATGCTTTAGCGTTAGCAGAAATTAAAGATTTATCATTAAAAGCGGGTATTTTACTACACCAGGGATATTCTTATGCCATGCTTTCATTTTATGATAAAGCGGTGGATAAATATAATGAGATAATCGAGAAATATCCAGATACAGATATCGCGACAACCGCGTCTATTTTAAAAAAATTTTTATTCGGCTTTAAGAAAGAGAAAGAAAGCATATTAAATGATAATAAGTCTTCTATCGATAAAACAGAAAAATTAATTCAACTTTTCGCCTATGAAAATGCCTGGAACATGCTTAAAGAAATAGAAAAAAATTCTGTTGTTAATAAAAATCTAATTGATTTTTACAAGGCCCGCCTTCTTGAAAAAAAAGGTAAAAAAGAAGAAGCTGTAAACAAGTATCTTGAAGTTATTCTTGCTGATTCTAAATCGGCTTTGGCCCGTTCTTCAAATAAAAATTTGTATCTAATGGGTTCGCGTTTGGGCGATAAAGAGCTTATTAAAACATCCATAAAAATAAACAAAACTTTAAAAGATAAAGAACTTGATACGCTAATTAAGGGAAATACGATCACGCCTACCAAAAAGCCAGAAGGATATGACATGCAGCCATTAATTCTTAATATGCAAAAAATAAAAGAAATCGAAAAACAAGATATACAAGAAATAAAGCAAGAAAAAAAGCAAGAAAAGAAAAGCCGTGTTTTATCAAAACAAATAAACTCTGTTCCCGCAGAAAAAATAACGATTATAACTAAAAATGAAGATTATATAATTGGGTTCATTGATTCTGAAGATTCACAGCAAATTATATTAAATACATCTTTGGGTAAAATTGCCATACAGAAGTCAAATATTAAAAATATTAACAGGTAGCAAATGAGAAAAAAATTCATCTTATTTTGGATTATATTCCTTTTGCCGGCACAAATTATGGCAGATGTTATTTCTACAAAAGACGGTATAATTTTAAATGGTACAATAAAAAAAAAGAATAAAAATATTGTAATTTTTGAAAGTAATCTGGGTACCTTTGAAATTGAGCAGGAAAAAATTGAAGAATTAAAAGTTATAAAAGATAAAAAAGAAAGTTTAGAAGTTTATGAAAAATTAAAAGAAAAATGGAAAAAATCGCAAGAGGCTGAACCCTCTAAGAAAAGTTTTATTCATAATTTTGATATTGGTTTTAGATACCTTAAGCCGCAGTATGGGTTTTCAAAGATATTTGATTACGGTTATGGAGTATTTTTCTCTCTAAATTTTAATCTTAAAGATAACATTTGGCAAAGTAAAAAAGCGATTTTTCCTGATTTTAAGCTCATGATTACGCCTATATGGTTTGAAAAATCTGTTAATTCTTTAAGAATGCTGGGTATGGCGTCTGGCCCGGTTTGGCGGCAAGAGATTTTAAGGGATAGTCATCTAAAGATATATTTTATAGAATCACTGACAATAGCTCCTATGTATTCAATAATAAAAGTAAACGAAAAGTTTAAAGAATTCGCGAAACTGCTTATTCAACCAGATGTTTCTATAGGTATTGGATATAGAAATTTTTTAACAGGATTTTCTATTACGTATTTTTATTCATATGATGGTTTTATCCCTTTAAGCTCCTTGGCGTATAATTTATATTTTAAATATATTTTTTAAAAATATATGGATGTGACTAAAATATTTGTATAAATTTTGTATAATAATAAAAGAAAATTTCGTCCAATATGACTATGCTTAAAAAATTGTTATATACATATGTAATTTTATTTGGTTTTGCTGTACATACTCTTCAGTGCGGTTCTGAGTTTGAAGCGTTTTTAATTGAAAATACTTTAAAATCAAATGATAGTACTGACATTACACCGCCCGATGTAAATAACGATACAACAGCACCGGTATTATCTTCAGCGGTATTAGAAACATCCACGACAATTCGCCTGACATTTTCTGAAAGCTTAGAGCAGCTTACGGCAGAGACAGCAGTTAATTACCAGATAGACACTAATTCAGCCGGTTCGCTAATTTTATCGGCAGTTCGCGATTCGGTAAACTTAAGCGAGGTTTTAATTACATTAACAGGCTCTTTAACCGAGGGTACCCATAATATTACAGTCTATAATGTTGAAGATGCTTCTGCCAATGTAATTACAAATGATGGGGTAGATAATTTAGCGTCTTTTTTTGTACCTGATACAACAGCACCGGTATTATCTTCAGCCGCATTAGAAACATCCACGACAATTCGGCTTACTTTTTCAGAAGATGTAGAACAAACAACAGCAGAGACAACAACCAATTATCAAATAGACGCCAATGCCGCGGGAGTCGGAATTTTATCGGCTGTGCGTGACGCGGTAAACTTAAACGAGGTTTTAATTACTTTACCCGCCCCGTTAACCGGCGGTACACATAATATTACAGTGTATAATGTTGAAGATACTTTTGCCAATGTAATTACAAACGATGGTATTGATAACACAACTTCTTTTATGGTTGTGCCCGATACCACACCGCCGATATTATCTTCGGTCTTATTAGAGGCATCTACGACAATTCGGCTTACATTTTCAGAAACTGTAGAACAGCTTACGGCAGAGACAGCAGTTAATTACCAGATTGATGCAAACCCAGCTGGTTCGCTTATTTCATCGGTAGTTCGCGACGCGGTAAACTTAAACGAGGTTTTAATTACGCTGTCGGGCTCTTTAACCGAGGGCGCCCATAATATTACAGTGTATAATATTGAAGATGCTTCTGCCAATGTAATTACAAACAATGGGGTAGATAATTTAGCGTTTTTTATTGTACCCGATACCACACCACCGGTATTATCTTCAGCCGTATTAGAAACATCTACGACAATTCGGCTTACTTTTTTAGAAGATGTAGAACAAACAACAGCAGAGACAACCACAAATTATCAAATTGATGCAAACCCGGCTGGTTCGCTTATTTCATGGGCAGTTCGCGACGCGGTAAACTTAAACGAGGTTTTAATTACGCTGTCGGGTTCTTTAACCGAGGGTGCCCATAATATTACAGTGTATAATGTTGAAGATGCTTCTGCCAATATAATTATAAATGATGGGGTAGATAATTTAGCGTTTTTTATTGTACCCGATACCACACCGCCGGTATTATCTTCTGCGATATTAGAGACCTCCACGACAATTCGCCTGACATTTTCAGAAGATGTGGAACAAACAACAGCAGAGACAACCACAAATTATCAAATTGATGCAAACCCGGCTGGTTCGCTTATTTCTTCGGCAGTTCGCGACGCGGTAAACTTAAACGAGGTTTTAATTACGCTGTCGGGTTCTTTAACCGAGGGCTCTCATAATGTTACAGTTTATAATGTTGAAGATGCTTCTGCCAATGTAATTACACACAATGGGGTAGATAATTTAGCTTCTTATATTGTAGCAGATATTACGCCGCCTGTTTTATTGGGCGTAACGGTACAAACCGATTTAATCATCATACTTACATTTTCTGAAAGTTTAGATACATTTACGGCAGAAACCGCTGCAAACTACCAGATAGACGCCAAAGCGCCCGGGGCAGATATAAATAATGTGGCACTAGACGTAAATAACGTAGATGTAATCATCACTTTTAATACAAGTAAAAGACTTACCCAGGGGGCTCATTCTGTTACCGTGTTGAATGTTGAAGATTTATCGGCCAATATAATAAACAATAACGGCGCAGATAACGTAAGCTCTTTTTGGGTAGATACCCGAGCGCCTTTATTTGACCGGGCTGTTGTTTTAGGCCCGAATAGTCTCAGGCTTATATTTTCAGAAGATGTAGACCAAATATCGGCTGAGAATATAAACAATTATGAAATTGATACAAACGGGGCCGCAGCAAATATCGCTTCGGCTATGCGCGATACTGTACCAACCGATGTTATTATAACTACCACGTCGCCCATCACCGACGGAACGCATACAATGACAGTTTATAATATCGCCGACTTATTCAACAATACAATTGCAAATGACAGTATTTCAAACGTTCAGTCATTTTATATTGATTCTGCCCCGCCTTCTCTTAACAGCATATCGGTAATAAACCCTTCAACAATACGGCTCTTTTTTTCAGAGCAAATTGAACTTACCTCTGCCCAGACAATTGCAAACTACCAGATTGATTTAAACTCTGCCGGCGCAGGAATATCGTCTGTGGTATTAGACGCGGGCGGCACAGACGTAATTTTAACGACAACGGCGCCTTTAACCGAAGCTCTTCATTCTGTGACTGTTTTTAATATTGTCGATTTATATTCTAATGCCATCATAGAAGATGATATTAACAATAAGGCGTCTTTTACGATGAATTATCCGCCTGTTCTTATAAGCGCGGTATCAGAGAGTGCCACTACCATTCGGCTTACTTTTTCAGAAGATGTTGAGCAAATAAGCGCCGAGACAATTTCAAATTACCATGTCAGTTCTTGTCATGTTCTTTTGGCTGTTCGTGACGCGGTAGCTTCTGAGGTTATAATTACGATTCATGATATTATTCCGGATGGTACGCATACGCTAACAGTTTTTAACGTGAAAGATTTAAACGCGATGACAATAAATGCTGACGGCGTTGACAATGTTCAAAGTTTTTTTGTAGAAAATAAAACGCCTTCTCTTTTATCTATAAGCGTTGAAAGCACAGATAGAATTAGACTAAACTTTTCAGAACCCATGAATCAAACAAGTGTCGAAAATACTCTCAATTTCGAAATAGACGCAAACGGCCCGGGCAATCTTATTGCAAGCGCGCTACTTTCGGGTACAAACGGCGTACTTCTTTATTTTACATCATTTTTGCCCGATGCGTCATATACCCTTACGGTTACCGGTGTTTTAGATTTGAACTTAAACGCGATTGTAGAAAACGGCATTGATAATACCGGTTTATTTACCATCGCCACATCGGGCACCTTTGATGAGGGCGCCGTACATGCCGACCCTTTTGGCGACAGTGTGTCTGATTTTAAGCTTTTTACCTATGACGACAGAGTTTACGCGGGGCCAAATGACGCGCAAAGTCAGGTGTTTCGTTTTGCACATGATTTATCGGGAACGGCCAATACCGACCTTGACGGCGATCTTGTAACTGCTGGTAACCAGAGCTTTTACGATCTGCCCAATGCCAGCGGCTCGCTTTTAAAAGGTATCGACTTTTTTTTACCGGCCTGTCTGGGGGCACAGCCCCATAATCTTACCGGCGCAGCCTGCTCAACGGCGGGAGGCACGCAGGCGCTTTTTGTATCGGGCTATATTGAGCCCTCAAAGGCAAATTACGAGTCAATTTGGCAGACCAATGACGGCGGCGGCAACACTACCGGTTTTAGAATGGGTTTTGAAGAATTAAGCGGTTTTCTTTCTGGAGGCGCCAGTCCCATGATGGCATCGGCTTTGGTTTATAAAGATCAGCTTTACGTATGCAATATTGACGCGGGAGGGCAGTCTGTTCTTTTCAGTCGTATGTGCGTAAACCCCAGCGGGTGCGCCAATGGCGACGTTTATCACGCGGCGCCTGTATACTTAAATGGCCGGATTCTTGATCATATTGGCACAAACGGTAATCCCAGCAATTTACAAAACGGTAACCTCATGGGTATAGATACTATGCATGATTATGATAACGACGGGCCGGGCGGTAACGACTCACAGCTATATATAGCGTCAGGCGGTTCAGATACCGATATCGATACCAGAACTTTACTGAGCCAGGTTAATGACGGCGGCGTTCTTCGCACCCAATTAACTTATTCTACGGCGGCAAACCCGCCCAGCGACGGCAATCACTTTGAAGATATTACGCCTTCAAGTATAAAGTGGCTTCGCTATATGTCTATTGCCATGCCCGAAAATTACGGCAATGACGGTATTTGCGACGGTAACGGCGACGACTGGGATTGTCTTGAACCGGCCAATACCTATACATACGCCTTAAAAGCCATACCAAATATGAAAACAGCGCCAAATGGCGATTTGTATTTAATAAGAAACGCATGCGCGAGCGAAACCATACAGAGAATTACAAGTACTGTTAAGCAAACATGTCCATCAGGAAGCGAAGTTCCCCAGCTTTGGATGCTGCCCAAGGGAAGTACTGCCTCTCCCAAGGGTTCGCCCGACTGGGTTCTTGTGGCAGAAAACCCCTCGGCAAACGGCAGAGTTGATATGAGCGGCAATACCGCCTGCGGAACAACAAATATGTGCGACACAGAAAACACGCACATTTCGCTTCTTGAAGTAAACGGCAATTATCTTTATATAGGTTTAGAAAATTCAGCTTACGGGCTCAATATCTGGCGAGCCGATATGAGTTCTGTGCCAAGCGGCGTTTCGCCTTTAGAGTCTCAGTTTTCTCTGGTATCGAGTTTTGGCCTAGGCGATACGGCTAACAATACCAGAATTTTTTCATATACAACGTATGAAAGCGGCGGATTAAATTACCTTTTCGTAAGCGCCGGCAACGGCACCGGCATCACAAAAATTTTTAGAACGATTGATTAAGAGTTAAAGCGTCAAAGACATCGGCAATGGCCGTAATGCGCGCCGATTCGGGTATAGCCTCTCCCTTTAGACCTTTAGGGTAGCCTTCACCGCTCCATTTTTCATGATGAAATAGCGTAGTCTTATTAGAATAAATTTTGGACAAATATAAGTATTGCTTGTAATATATAAAAATATATTATCTATTAATAATAAAGTGCGTGATAAAGATAAGATATTAATTGAAACGAGTAAAGTAATATGACAGAAGAAGATGATAAAAAGGGAAGTGTATTAATCGTTGACGATATTAAAAAAAATATTCAGATTTTAGCTGAAATTTTAAATAGCCATAATTATGAAATAATCACAGCAAGTAATGGTTTTGAAGCCTTGAAAATTCTTGAAAGATCGAAGCCAGATCTAATTTTGCTGGATATTATGATGCCGAAAATGGATGGATATGAAACATGCGTAAAAATAAAAGAAAATAAAGAGATGAAAGATGTTCCCGTAATATTTTTAACGGCCATTAATGAGACAAAAAACCTTTTAAAAGGGTTTGAATTAGGCGCTGTAGATTATATTACCAAGCCTTTTAAAGTACCAGAGCTTTTAGCTAGGGTATCAACTCACATTGAGCTAAAAAAAAACAGAGATAAAGTAGCCAAATTGTCACGAGAAAGAAAAGAATTAATACATGTACTTTGCCACGATCTTATAAATCCTATTTGTTCCGTGAGTACTATTTTACAAATAGAAAAAGAAAGTCCGAATATTTTTAATGAATTGAAGGATCAAATTGAGATTTCTATGAATAACAGCTTAGAAATGCTTAAACTTGTTCGTATGATAATGGCTCTCGAAGATGGAAAAACCAAACTTCATTTATCCAGCTATAATCTCAAAAATTTAATTGTAGAATCGTACAATATGCTGCGAAATCGTTTTCAAGAAAAAAAGATTTTTCTTGAAATTTCTATTGATGATAATATTGACGTTGTTGTTGAAAAAACGTCATTTATTAATTCTGTATTAAATAATCTTTTAACTAATGCGATTAAATTTTCTTCAAATGGTTCAACAATAGAACTGAAAAGTTTTTTAGAAGAAAACACCGTTTCATTTGCCATAATAGATCATGGTATAGGTATGCCGTTAAATTTATTAGAAAATCTCTTTAATGTTGAAAAAGTGACAAGTAGAGCAGGTACCAATGGCGAACCGGGTACAGGATATGGTATGCCTTTAGTGAAAAAATTTGTAGAAGCATACGGGGGAAGCATAAAAGTAAACTCGCGGGAACAGAAGTCATTATCTGATAATCATGGGACTGAAATTATATTGAATTTACCTTTAAAGCAAGTTGAGATGCAAACCGAGGGAATAAAAACCTAATAGATTATAGTGCGGCATAAATTAAACGCATAGCGGAACAATAATTTTCTTTATTTAATAATACGCGGTTTTTGAATAACTTGTTTATGAAAAAAACTATTCAAACTGTCAATACATTGACGCAGTGTCTCAAAAATATTTATACATTAATAAAAAATTATTAATATGCACATGAAAACAGAGATAGAAAAATCATCTAAAAAGGCATTAATTGTGTGGTATTTTATGCTACATTTTGCGATTTTTATTCATATAGCTATAATATTTGAACTGCTTTACCAGGGGAAAATTCAGATTGCTAAAGAACAGTGTGACGGTATTAGAGCCGAAAAGAAAAGCATAGAAATACCGGTTGTTATAGAAACAAAAAGTCAAACTCCTCTTGATGTTTTAATGGAACAACAAAAAAGTAAAGAAGAACTTCAAAAAGAAAGGCAGGAAAATCCAGATGACTTTTTTGAGTCTTACAACTATGACAAAGAAAAATGGAGCGGTTTAAAAGACAGGCTTAAAGATTCTGTTAATTTATTGAAAGATTATGAACAGGTATTTGAGCAGATTATAAACGAAAACAATGTAAGCGAATCTTATATTTACCGCAAAAGACATTATGAAGATATTGCTGTTAAAGATGTTTTTCCCACGTTAGAAACAATAGAGAAGCCTTTTTCTGAGATATTAAAAAAAGCCCCGCAGGAATTAAGAGATTATCACGAAAGAAATAAGATAATTGACGATTTTAGAAAATGGACACAGGGAGAACTGGTAACCGCTCAAATAAAGGCCCAGATAATAAAAGACAAAAAGAAAGGCTATCCCCCGTTAAGTTTTCCCGCTTTAGAAAGAGACGATTATTTTAACCAAACTTTGCCCCTGCCCAAAGAAGAACAGTTTGCTGAATTTAGACAAAAGTATTTAGAACACGACCCCAATAAGGGTGATTTACCGATGGCGCTTAGAGAACTTTATTATAAAAATTTGCAGCGTCTGGCATATGTTTTTAGCCGCGATTCTACTTATTTTAATTTAGATTATTTTGAAGAAAACTTAAATAAAGAGGATTTTTTAAAAAATTCTCTTGAAATAGCGTCTAAATTAGACGGCAGTAAGACCTCTATTGAAATGCTATTTGCCATTGAGAATATTTATGAAATTCAACAGAGAGCTCTTCGCTATTTGTATGATTTTAAACAAAAATATGCTAATTTTCCTCCTGAAAAGAAGAAACAGCTTAGAATTGAAAGTATACGAAGGGTGGTTGAAAGATATCTTCCCCTTCTTGAAAAAAAGAATATTAAAAGTTATAATGATGTAGTTACGCTATATTCTAATAAACGGTTAGAAATTATGCAGCATATACTGAATTCCGCGCCGCAAGATTACAGAAGAAATGACGCTCTCTTTGAAAAAGGAAGAATTCTATGGGATAAAGGAACCTTTTTAGGCAGTGAAACAGATTTTGATGAAGCTATTAAAGTATGGAATAAGATTCCCAAAAACGCGAAAGTTGATAAATACTATCTGAATGGCGAGACCATAAAAAATTTAAGACCTTTAATTAATCAGTATAAGACGACAAACAATAAACTTGAAAAACTACAAATAAGAAATAAAATTTCTATTACAATTCAAAAACATCTTCAGGAATATTTAAATGAAAAACGAAAAAGAGAAGAAATTTACCTTTGGCCCCCGTCTAGTCCTGCTCCTTTTAGTCCCGCGCCATAATTAACTTTCTATTTCAGATATATCTAAATAGCTTCTTTGAAACCCGTGATGAAAACCTGTTTTAATAATAGCTTTTTTTTCACCCACATTAAGATATACGTTTTCTGGCATTTGCCAAACATTATTGGCTCTTTTGTATACTTCATCAGGTTCGTCTAAAATCCATCTTTCTACGTAAAATATATGCTTTCCCGGTTTAATATAAAGACTTATTTTTTTTTCTTCGAAAAAGTATCCGGCGGGTGTTTTCGCGACGTATTCATTATTAATATATATTTTATAGTATATGAGTTTATCTTCAGATATTTTGGTTTCTCCCATATCTTGAGCGATAAAGAAAAAGTTATCTTCAGGCGAACGGGTAAAAAAGCCCGCGCAATTTATGATTAAAACGATGGTAAGTATTAAGTATTTAATATTTTCTTTTTTCATTTATTCTGTTTCAAGAGTTTTAACTAATAGTGTATAGGGTTTTTCAAATAAGTTTTCAGACGCGCTTTCGCATAAAACAGCAATCATTCCATTTTTTTCAATAACCGTGGTCATAGAAATTCCTTCGCCTAAAGACTGAGAAAATTTTTCTTCGGTTTTATAGCCTTTTTTATCGGTAATATATAAAGATTGTTTACATCCCGATATGCCGTCTAACAATATTTTATATCTATTTTGATTTTCATTTTTTAAACGATAGAAATCTATATCAGAATTCGGATTTATATATCCAATAATTTCTGAGTCGGGATACAATGTGTCAGCGTTTTCTTTTAAGTCATTGGGTTCTGTTTCGGCATTATCTATAGGCTGTTTTTCATTAATATAAATTGTATAAGAAATGGCATAGTCTTTTTGCCAGTCTTCAGGTGAAAGTTTTAGATAAATTTTTTCATTAGTAAAAATAATTCTATTTGAAATACCTTCATTCTTTTCTTTGCCAGAGTCGTTAAATAAAATTTCGGTTTCATCGTTTTTAAAGTATTCCATTTTTAAATCTAAATTTTCTCCCGGCACTACTTTTACCGAAAGTTCTACCGGCCATTCATTTATATTTTGATACATGTAAAAATCAATATCATGCCTTCCGTCTATTTTTCCCTCTGTTTCTGTTTCGCTAAGAACAGAGGCTTTATCTATCATATCATTGGGTTCATATTCAAAATTATTTTTAAATTCTTGCTTTTCAATTTTTAGTTCATAATACTCTGTAGTGTTTATATTTCCGTTACTTTCATTAACCGAAATAAAAACTTTTTGAGGCCCTTCTATTCCCAAAGATATAATATTCTCTCCCTGACCAATTCCTTTTTCTTGAGAATACTTTAATACATTCTGGTTTTCATCGTATAAACGCAAAACAGGGTCTATACCTTGAATTCCCGTAAGATGTGCCGATACTAGATATTTTTTTTCTTCTTCAAGATAAAAATAATAAAAATCTTTTTCTAAGTTTTTTTCGCTTGATTTTCTGCAGTTATAATATCCTATAATAGTATTTTTTTCAATTTGTTCAGCTTCTTCAAAAGTATCATTGGGTTCTTTTTCTACAGGGTAATGAGGATTTGTCAGTTCAATTTGAAATTCATAAAAAAGTTTTTTATAAGACTTATCTAATACGGCTCTTACGGGTTCAATTGCAATTACAACCCCGGGTTTTGTAATTAAAAAAGGTGCGAATTCTTCGGCTAAAGAACTTTGATTGTCGTTTATTACTTTAAATGGCTTTGCTTCTTTCTCATGGTAAAAAGAGATTTTTGAATCTATGCCTTTAACAGCAGAAAGGCTGCCTTTTAACATCTTTTCGCTATCTGTTCTTACGAAAACATAATCAATATCCATGTCTTTTTCACTAAAAAAGTCTCCTGTAAAAATTTTTCCCTGAAATATTTCTTGAGCTGTTTTTCTTTCATTGTTTTGAGGCTCAATTTCTTCAATTTTTTTTGAGCAGTAAAATGTATTTATGGCAAGAATAGCGTATATAAATAGATATTTTTTTATATTTTTCACAAGCGCAAAATAGAGACTTTTTATAAGAAGTCAATGAAAATAAAGAGATTTTAATTTATCTACAGGTCTTTACCAAAAAGTAGGGGTAAAGTAACATGAAAATTATTTACAAACAGTTTAGAAATTAAAAATTGGCTCTTAAAAGAAGAGAATAAATAAAAATGGCAACAATATCAATGAAAAATTTACTAGAGTCTGGTGTACACTTTGGTCATCAGACACGCCGATGGAATCCTAAGATGAAACCATTTATTTTTACCGCAAGAAATGGTATTCATATAATTAACTTGCAAAAAACAATAACAATGGCAAAGACTGCTTATGAGGCAATGAGAGAAATTGCAGCTCAGGGCGGTAAAATTTTATTTGTGGGTACTAAAAAACAGGCACAGGAAGAAATAGAAAAAGCTGCGGTAAAGTGCGGTATGTACTTTATAAATAACAGATGGCTGGGCGGGTTTCTTACAAACTTTGATACCGTTAAAAAATCAATACAAAAGCTTAAGAAGTTAGAAGATGCTTTTGAAAGAAATGCCGTACATGAACTGGTAAAAACAAAAAAAGAAGTATTAGTTTTAGAAGGTAAAAAAAATAAGTTAAGTAAGTATCTTCGCGGAATAAAAGAAATGAATGAACTTCCTGATGCTATTTTCTTAATTGATCCCGTTAAAGAAGAAATTGCAATACAAGAAGCAAGAAAAATGGGAATTCCTATATTCGCAATGGTAGACACAAACTGCGATCCTGATGTAATAACTTATCCTATACCGGCAAATGATGATGCTATTAGAGCAATCTCGTTATTTTTATCTATTATGTCAAATGCTATAGAAGAAGGTAAAGCCGGCGGTGTTAAAACTCTAGAAGAAATTGAAGAAGAAATTGATGAAACTGCCAGCGAAGAGCTAGAAGCTTCTGGTGAATTTTCAAAAATTGAAGATCTTGAAGAAATAGAAAGCAAATACGATACCAGCTTAGATAACGATTAATAAAATAAAGGAATTTAGATGGCTGTAGAATCAGAAAAAATTAAACAATTAAGAATCATGACATCCGCTGGAATGTTAGATTGCAAAAAAGCTCTTGAAGAAACCGGCGGCGATATTGAAAAAGCGGCTGCGTCTCTTCGTGAAAAAGGTATAATTAAAGCAGTTAAAAAAATGGATAGAGAGGCCAATGAGGGCAGGTTGTTTTCATATGTACATCATAATGGCAAGCTGGCAACATTGGTTGAATTAAACTGCGAAACAGATTTTGTTGCTAAAAATGAAAGTTTTCAGGAACTGGGTAAAAATATAGCAATGCACATAGCGGCTTCAAATCCTTTATATGTTGACGCAGAACAGGTTCCTAAAGAAGATATAGAAAAAGAAAAAGAAATTCAAAAAAACGCTCTTGAAAATGAGGGCAAGCCGGCAAATGTAATAGAAAAAATATTAGAAGGTAAAATAAATAAATATATTGGTGATATAACGTTATTAGGGCAATCTTATGTTAAAGAGCCTAGCTTAACAATTGCCGATCTCATTAAAGATAATATAGCGAAATTAGGCGAGAATATTTCTGTAGGCAGGTTTACCCGCTATTCCATTTAGTTCTATGTCCGATGAGGCTGAAAAAAATATAGTTGGCCAAAAATATCGTCGGGTTCTTTTAAAGCTTTCAGGAGAAATTTTAGCCGGTGAAGACAAAACGGGTATTAATGTAGCTACTATTGAGTCGTTAGCTTCTCAAATTCATGAAATTCATAAATTAGGCGTAGAAATTGCCATCGTAATAGGCGGCGGTAATATTTTTAGAGGCATGAAAGCTGCCAGTGAGGGAATGGATAGAGCTACGGCAGATTATATGGGTATGATGGCTACCATAATAAACGGTTTGGCGCTTATGGATTTTCTAGAAAAACAGGGTTTAATAAGCCGCCTTCAAAGTGCTATTGAAATAAAGTCTATTGCCGAGTCTTTCATTAGAAGAAAAGCCTTAAGGCATCTTGAGAAAAAAAGAGTCGTAATTTTGTCGGGGGGTACCGGCAATCCATATTTTACCACTGATACAACGGCAGCTTTAAGGGCCATTGAGCTTTCTGCTGATGTGATATTAAAAGCAACCAGAGTAGACGGCGTTTATGACGATGATCCGGAAAAAAATAAAAATGCGAAACGTTATAAAAATGTTTCCTATATGGAAGCGCTTCAAAGGCAATTAAAAATAATGGACTCTACAGCTTTTTCTCTTTGCATGGATAATAAAATGCCAATAAAAGTTTTTGATATAAAAAAACAGGGGAACTTAAAAAAAGCTGTTGAAGGTGACTCAGTGGGTACTTTAATAAACAGCAAAGAAGGAGCTGAATACTATGTCGATTGAAAATGTAAATTCAATTTTAGAAGAAACTAAATTAAAAATGAAAAAAAGCATAGAAGGTTTATCGGGTGCTTTTACACAAATAAGATCAGGCAGAGCAACCCCCGCATTAGTTGAAGATATTAAGGTTGAAGTATATGGACAAAAAATGCCTCTTAATCAAACTGCCAGTATAAATATTCCCGAGCCGCGTATGATTTTAATTGATGTTTGGGATAAAAGCAATAGACAAGAAGTAATTAAAGCAATACAAAAATCAGGAAGAGATCTAAATCCTCAAGATGACGGTAATGTAATAAGAATTAATCTGCCAGATTTAAATGAAGAAAGAAGAAGAGAATTATTAAAACTTGCCAAGCAAAAAGTTGAAGAATTTAAAGTTTCAGTACGAAATATAAGAAGAGATTCTAATGAACATATAAAAAAACTAAAGGGAGAAGGTTTATCTGAAGATGAAATTCATCAAAAACAAAATGAAATACAAAAAATAACAGACGATAGTATCCATAAAATGGATGAAATGTATAAAAATAAAGAAACCGAGATTATGACGGTGTAATTGGTTAAAATTTGCGCCAATCATATCAAAAAAAAATAATACCCTCTCTTTTGCCAAAACATATTGCCATTATAATGGATGGTAACGGAAGATGGGCGCAAAAAAAAGGGTTGTCACGCATTGAGGGCCACCGTAAAGGTACAGAAGCTGTTATAAATCTTTTAGATACAAGTTTAAAATTAAAAATTCCTTTTATATCGCTTTACGCTTTTTCTACAGAAAACTGGCGGCGGCCAAAAATTGAAATAACCGGTCTTTTTAATCTATTAAATGAGTTTATAACGAACGAACTGGCAGATATGAAAAAAAAAGGCGTAAAAATTATGGTTTCGGGTGATATAAGCAAGCTGCCCCAAAAAACAAAAAATTTAATTATAGAAGCAGTAGACGAAACAAAAAAGCAAAAGAATATAACAGCGAATCTTTGTTTAAATTATGGGGCCAGAGATGAAATTCACAGAGCTTGTGAAACCATATTAAGTCAAAAACTTGAGAAAATTTCGACTTTGCACATAAAGAAAAAAATAAAAATTTCAGAAAAAGAGTTTAGAAACTGTCTTTATACTAAAAATATACCAGATGTAGATTTGCTAATAAGAACAGCAGGTGAAAAAAGGCTTTCAAATTTCTTACTTTATCAATGCGCTTACGCTGAATTTTATTTTACGGATGTTACATGGCCAGATTTTAATGAAGAAGAATTTTATAATAGTATTATTGATTTTCAATCTAGAACCAGAAAGTATGGCGGCTTAGCTTAAATTATGGGAGAAACCTTAAAAAGAATTCTTAGCGGTCTTGTTATTGCCGCTTTTTACATATTGGCGTTTAATGCAAAGTGGCCGTATTATTTGATATTATATTTATTTTGTCTTGTATTCGGATTACTATCGTTACGTGAGTTTTTTTATTTATTTGAAAGTTATAGTAAAAATAAAAAATCAAGGAAACTGGAATATCTTTTTGGTACAGCTCTTTTAACTATTTTTTATTTTGATCTTTTGAAGTCAGAAAAAACAAATATAGAATTTATAAATTTTTTCTTAGAGTATTTTACTTTAAATTATAATTTAATAATTGGATTTTTTATAATTTATCTTTTTGGCGTGTTAATTAGAGAATTGAAAAGTGGTTCAATTGAAAATGCTTTTAATTCAATAGGTACAGCTTTTTCGGCAGTTGTTTATATTATTATACCTATTTCTCATTTATTTTTACTTTTAAAACTTAAAGATGGTGTTTTTTTTATATGGCTTGTTTCATGGAGTACAGTGATGAGTGATACAATGGCATATTTTAGCGGTAAGTCTTTTGGCAAACATAAAATAGGGTTTGTAATAAGTCCCAATAAAACTTATGAGGGCTATATTGGCGGTCTTATAGGGCAGCTTATGTTAACTCATCTTTTTTACTATATAGTGAGATCATATTTTGATATTACATTTTTTACTTTTATTGAGATTACAATCTTTGGTATAATTATATACGCGGCTTCCATTTTAGGCGATCTTTCAGAATCACTTTTAAAAAGAAACTCGGGAAAAAAAGATTCGGGCAATATAATTCCCGGTCATGGAGGGATGTTAGACTTAATAGACGCTTTGCTTTTTACAATCCCCGGTTTTTATCATACCTATAATATAATAAATTATTTTAATAATATATAAGATGATGAATTATAAAACCATAATTCTGGGAATTACCGGTTCTATAGGCGAAAGCGCCTTGAAGGTGTTAAGAGTAAATAAAGAAGAATTTTTTCTTATAGGGTTTTCATATCATAATAACTTTGAACTGGCAAAAAAAATTCAAAAAGAATTTAGCGTTAAAAATATCAGCTGTTCAAATGAAAATATAACAGAAGATGAAATAAAATACTGGCGCAGTATAAAATGTTCTTTCTATATTTCAATGGAAAATCTATTAGATATTGATTATGATATGGTTTTAATTTCGGTATCAGGTTCATCTGGCATAAAAGCCGCGTATAAAGCGGCCTGTAAGGGAAAAAAAATGCTGTTGGCCAATAAAGAAAGTTTAATAACAGCGGGAATTCCTATTATGGCAGCTGCGAGAGATAATAATACAGCTGTTATACCAGTAGATTCTGAGCATAATAGTGTTTTTCGCCTTTTAAATGGCGGTAAATTAAAAAGTCAAATTGATAAAATTATTTTAACAGCTTCAGGAGGTCCTTTTTTTAATAAAACTTTTGAAGAAATAAAAAAAGCTTCTAAAAAAGATGTCTTAAATCATCCTACATGGAGCATGGGAAGTAAAATAACAGTTGATTCTGCGGCTATGGTAAACAAAGCTTTAGAAATTATAGAAGCTCATTATTTATTTAATTTAGATTATGATTACTTAGACGCTGTAATTCATCCGCAAAGTTATATTCACGCTATAGTTCAACATATTGACGGAAGTTTTTTCTTTCATGTGAACAAGCCTGATATGGTATACCCTTTGGCACACAGTTTTTTTTATCCTCAGCCGCCTAAAAAAACTATTGAAGCAGAAGTTCCTCAACAATTTCCCGATTTTACTTTTCATACTATAGATAAAGAAAAATTTCCTGCGTTTTATTTAGGCATTGAATCGGGTAAAAGAAAAGGTTCGTATCCAGCTGTTTATAATGCCGCTAATGAAGAAGCAGTATATGCTTTTTTGAAAGAACAAATTTCTTTTTGCGAGATTCCCGTGATTATAGAAAAAATAATTGAAAAAAACAAATTTACTGAAAATGAAAACTCCATTGATTATTTATTAGAGGCCGATTTATGGGCAAGAAAAAATGCGGGAGAAATTATTCGTTCAGTAATGTAAAGAATATGAATTTTTCAGAAATACAGCCGCTTTTGCAGGAATCGTTAAAAAAAATAAAGCATGTAGTTATAAAAATAGGTACAAACAGTATAACTCCGCATATAGAAAATCAAAACTCCATTTTTTTTCATGAGCTTGCCGATGTTGTTTTGTTTCTTCAAAAATCAGGTATTAATCCTATTATTGTCTCTTCGGGAGCGGTAGGCTTAGGTAAAGAATTATTAAAACGAGAAAAAAAAGATTATGTTCAAAAAAAAATAACACTGGTTGAAAAACAAGCATTGGCTTCTTTGGGGCAAAGTCTTCTTATTGATATATATCGTGACGCTTTTGAAAGAAAAAACATACCTATAGCGCAAATTTTAGTTTCAAAATCAGATTTTCAAAATAGAAAACATTATCAAAATTTAAAATATACCATTGAACAATTAATAAACTGGAAGTCTGTGCCGGTAATAAATGAAAATGACGCGGTAGCCACAGAAGAGTTAAAAGTAGGGGATAATGACACGCTTTCAGAGCTTATAGCAGGTATGCATCCGTATACTTTTTTAATCATGCTGACCACTGTAGACGGGTTTATTATAGAAAATAAAAAAATAGATTTCATAGATAAAATAAGCGATAAATATTTTAAACATGCGCAGGGTCCTAATGAAGGCGGTATAGGGGGTATGAAAACAAAATTGAAAAGCGCCGAAAAAATTCTCTTGTCTGGTCATATTATGAATATTTGTAGCGGTAAATCTCCCAAAATAATATATGATCTCTTAAAGGGAGAGCCTAAAGGAACATGGTTTTTCACTTCTCTGCAAAAAAATGAAGTAGCCGCGAAAAAAAGATGGCTGCTTCACAATAGGCATATAACCGGCAGTCTTTATATTGATAAAGGAGCAAAAGAAGCTCTTATAAGCAAGAATGCTTCTCTTTTAATAGTGGGTATTGAAAAATATGACGGTGTTTTTAATAAGGGTGACATTATTGAAATCTTTTATAAAGATAAGAAACTAGGCAAGGGTATTATATCTTATAGTAATAAAGAATTAGAAGATTTTCTGATAAGTAAAAAAGAAGAAAGAGGTTTAGAAGTAATTCACCGTGATAATTTAATTCTTCTTTAAGAATGAATTATCACACCTTCGTTTTCAAGATGTTTTTTAGCGGCTTCCTGCTCTGCTCTTTTTCTGTTTGAGGCAAAGGCTTCTGTTTTTTGCTCTCCTTGAATTATTAAAGCTACATGAAATGTTTTTTCATGTTCCGGCCCTTTAGCCGAAAGAATTTTATAATAAGGCATTATTCCTTTTTGACCCATCAGCCATTCTTGTAGTCTTGATTTGTAATCAAAACTTTCTTTAGCGGTTTTATTGCCTTCTATATAAGGCTTCCATGTTTCTAATATAAAACTTTCAGCTTTAGCATATCCTGCCCCTAAAAATATGGCCCCTAATAAAGCTTCAGTAGTATCGGCAATTATAGATATTCTTTTATTACCTTCGGCGGCTTTTTCACCTTTACCTAAAAGTAAAAGTTCTCCTATTTTAAGGCTGCTACCTATTTCTCCTAAGGTGGCTTCACAAACCGCCTGAGCTTTTTTTCTCGTAAGTATACCCTCATTATCATCCGGTAGATTTTCAAATAATGCTTTAGCGATAACCATACCCAAAACGGCATCGCCTAAGAATTCTAACCGCTGATTGTGTGTATCTAATGGTAGATAATTAATATATTCAGCTTTATGTTCGTTTGCGTAACTTTTATGTGTAAGAGCCTGATCTATTAACTCAAGCGGTATTTGTGATAAATTATACTTTTCTATGAATTCTTGAATTTTATTTTTACGGTCTTCCCGCATAATAAATTAACGGGGTCGTGTAAAAGATTAATTTTAACACGACCCCTGTATTATCTCAAGAATGTTCGTCGATGTATTTTGCTACATCACCAACAGTTTGTATTTTTTCAGCATCTTCATCTGGAACTTCAATGCCAAATTCTTCTTCAAGAGCCATTACCAATTCAACTGTATCTAATGAATCGGCGCCTAAGTCATCAATAAAATGTGACTCTGGAGTGATTTCTGATTCATCAACTCCCAGTTGTTCAGCGATTATTTTCTTTATTTTATCCATATCAGCCATATCGGCCTCCTATTGTTTTGTGTCAAAAATTAATTATACCTCTATCTGATTTTTACAGACAGAGAAATTACTTGCATATAAAAATTATAAGCCCGCGATACCTCCGTTAATATCTAATACATGGGCCGTAATGTATGAAGACATTTCTGAAGCTAAGAATAACGCTGCGTTTGCGATATCTTCTGGCTGGCCGGGACGTCCCAGTGGAATGTGAGCTATCATTTTTTCACGCAGTTCTTCAGGAATTTTATCTGTCATTGCTGTTTGTATAAATCCTGGCGCTATTGCGTTTACTCTAATTCCCAAAGAGGCTAACTCTTTACCTAATGTTTTTGTAAAACCTATTACTCCCGCTTTTGAGGCAGAATAATTTGCCTGCGCGGGATTACCCTGAGCCGAAATTGATGATAGGCTAATTATGTTTCCTTTTCTTTCTTTTCGCATTACGTTTACCGCACAATGAGTACAATTATATACACCTGTTAAATTTACGTCTAACACTTTTTGCCATTGTTCAGGCTTCATTCTTAAAAATAGACCATCCATAGTTATTCCCGCGTTATTTATAAGTATGTCTACCTTACCCCACTTTTCGACTGTTTTAGATACCAGATTTTTCGCGTCATCATATTTAGAAACATCACATACAACAGCAAGAGTATCAACTCCCTTTTTTTTAATTTCATCTGCTGTATTTTGAGCTGTTTCTTCATGTATATCTGATATTACAACATGTGATCCATTGTCGGCAAAGTGTTCGGCTATAGATTTACCTATACCCTGTCCGGATCCTGTTATTATTACAACTTTATCTTTTAAATCTTGAAATGAAGAACTCATATTAACCCCTTTTTTTATATTTAAATTATATCTACCTTCAATAATGCCCAATATACTAATCTTGTTTAGGAGCGACCATAAATTTCATATCGGCTTCGCAGGCGATATCTCCCTCAACTGTAGCCGTACCGTGACATGCCATAACACGGCCCGATTTTATGATATCAATTTCCATCTTTAACTGATCTCCCGGAACCACCATTCTTCTAAATCGCGCGTTATCTATACCCACAAATAGACCTATTTTTTCTCTATTACCGGGTTGGTTTAGGGCGTATAATCCGGCTGTTTGGGCCATTGCTTCTATTTGTAATACACCCGGCATAACCGGTAAACCGGGAAAATGACCGTTAAAAAAATCTTCGTTTCGGGTAACATTTTTAATGCCAACTATTCTTTTTTCACTTAATTCAATAATTCTATCTACAAGAAGAAACGGATATCTATGCGGTAGATAGTCCATAATTTTTTTTATATCCATTACTATTTGATTCATATTATTTTCCTAAGTTTCTTCTTCTATAAGTATTCTATAATTATTCAATATACGTATAAAAATAATTTTATACCAACTATTTTTATACTAATGATTAAGGCAGTAATAAAAATACGGATATTTTGTCATGTTTTTTTTAGATTTTTAATTTGCTTCAATACCTGCTAATAATTCATTAAGTTCAGTTAATTTTTTTTCCATTTCTTCTTGTTTCTTTTTTTCAATATCAACTAATTCAGCAGGGGCTCTTTTAACAAAATCGGCATTTGACAGCTTTTTTGTTATGGCTTCTAATCCTTTCATTAAATGCTCTTTTTCTTTACTTAATCTTTTAATTTCAAGAGAAATATCTATTTTACCGGCTATGTCAAGATATACACTGCCAAAATTCGTAATTACTTTGGCTCCTTTCTTTTTTTCTGTTGTTTTTTCTACTTTTATGCTATTTAGTTTCGATAATGTTTTAATATATGTTTCATGCGCTTGAATTTCTGACTTTATTTGTTCGTTATCAACAGTAATCAAGGCGTCATATTTTTCAGAAACAGGCAATCCTAGTTCGGCTCTTAAATATCGTATTTTATAAATAATATGAATAAGTTTTTCGGTTAACTGAAAACCTTTATTATCTGAAAGTTCTATGGGTTTTGGCCATGTTGATGTTATTAATAAATTGTCTTCATTATTATCTAATTTTTCATTCCAAAAAGAAAAAAGCTCTTCAGTAATAAACGGCATTACAGGATGAAGCATTTTTAAAGCGTTAATAAAAATTAAATTAAGCGTGTATACCGTGGTAAGCGCTTTGTTTTCATCTTCATTTTTTATTGTTATTTTTGAAAGTTCAATATAATTATCACAAAAAGAATTCCATATAAAGTTATAAATTTCCTGCGTGTAATCTGAAAAACGGTAGTTTTCAAGTGCTTCTGTGATTTTTTTTAAAGAGATATTAAATTTTTCAATTATCCACTCATCGGTTTCAGAAAACCCAGCCGGAGGTTTCTGGGGCAGTACATAATTGGCGTTTTGGTTTATCCAAATATAACGCGCAGTGTTCCATATTTTATTGCAAAAAGCGCTGTACCCTTTCAATCTGCTTTCATCGTAAATAACATCTTTACCTTCTGGTAATATGCTGGTAAGACAAAAACGAAAGGCATCGGTGCCATATTCATCCATTTTTTCAAGCGGATTGATTACGTTACCTTTTGATTTACTCATTTTTTGGCGGTCAGCGTCACGAATTAGACCGTGAATGTATACTTTTTGAAAGGGTATATCATTCATAAAATGAATTCCCATCATAATCATACGGGCCACCCAAAAAAAGATAATATCAAAACCGGTAATAAGTACCGAAGTGGGGTAAAAAAGTTTTAATTCGGTTGATTTTTGGGGCCAATCTTTTGCCGATAAAGCTTCTTCTTCAGGAATTAGCGTAGAAAAGGGCCACAAGGCAGAAGAAAACCATGTATCTAAAACATCTTCATCCTGGGTTATATTGTCGCATCCGCATTTTTCACATGAAGACGGAGTTTCTTCACTAACCATTGCATGCGAGCATTCTTTGCAGTAAAAGGCCGGTATACGATGTCCCCACCAAAGCTGTCTTGATATGCACCAGTCTTGAATATTATACATCCATTCAAAATATGTGTTCTCCCATTTTTTGGGAATAAATTGAATAGATCCGTTCTTAACGGCTTCAATGCCTTTTTGGGCAAGTGGTTTAACATCAACAAACCATTGTTTGCTTGTAACCGGTTCTACCGTGTTTTGACATCGGTAGCATTGTCCCACGGCATGTTTTATATCTTCAACTTTTTCTATTAAATTTAATTTTTCAAGGTCCTCTAAAACTTTTTTTCTGGCTGCTTCACGTGAAAGATCTTTGTAGCTTCCGGCGTTTTCATTCATTTTACCGTTGTCATCAATAACCCTTCTAAGGGGAAGATTATGGCGTTTTGATACTTCAAAGTCATTAAGATCATGTGATGGGGTAATCTTTACTATGCCCGTACCAAATTCTTTATCTACAAATGAATCGGTGATAATGGGAATTTCTCTTTCGGTTAGAGGGAGTTTAACTTTTTTATTATGTAAATTTAAAAATTTTCTATCTTCAGGATGCACCGCGAGAGCTTCATCACCCAGCATCGTTTCTGGTCGTGTCGTGGCGACTATGCAGTAATTTTCATTATTTTCAGAAAGAGGATACTTAATATAATATAGTTTTCCGTTTTGTTCTTTATATTCAACTTCAATATTTGAAAGCGCTGTAACGCACCTAACGCACCAGTTTATAATTCTCTCGCTTTGATAGATAAGTTTTTCACTGTAGAGTTTTACAAATACTTTTTTTACAATGGCCGAGAGCCCTTTGTCAAAAGTAAAACGTTCTTTTTCCCAGTCTACGCTTTCGCCAAGCTGTCTTTGCTGGTGAGTGATCATATTTCCCGATTCTTCTTTCCACTGCCATACACGCTCTTCAAATTTTTCACGGCCCAGTTCCCATTTTTTTACGCCTTCTTTCGCGAGCAGTTTTTCAACAACGTTTTGGGTGGCAATGCCGGCATGATCGGTACCCGGCACCCATAAGGTTAATTTTTCTTTCATGCGGTAAAAACGGGTTACAATATCTTGAAGAGTATGATTTAAAGCGTGCCCCAAGTGCAGGCTACCCGTAACATTAGGAGGCGGAATAACAATTGAAAAATATTTATTTTCTTTTTTTAATTTTTCAATTTCGTTATCAGATAAATTGTGCGTGAGCCCGTGTTTTTTTAAATTTACCCGCCAGGAAAAAAATTTGTTTTTTTCCCATATTGGGTACCATTTATTTTCAAGGCCATGAGGATTATAAAGTTTGGGCAGTTCTTTTTTTGTAGATTCAGATTTGTTCATTTTTCCAGACTTAATATAAAAAACAGCTTGTCAAACCTAATGGACTTGACATTATAGTTAACAAAGGGCGAATGCCCATAAAAAAAATGTATAAGAGATATTTAAATTTACTTGATAAAGTTAAATAAAATAAGTATAGTATATAAAAAATAAAAAAATTAGCGTTTATAGGAGGCGTTTATGATAAAAAATAATATACAAGACTTTGTCTTAAACCATGCCCGAAAAGAAAAAATGGAAATTACTATTTACTTAAGTAATGGTGTTCCGCTTAAAGGTAAAGTAATAAGCTTTGATAACTTTACTATTGTTATGATTGGCCATGATGGTAAACAGAGTCTTATTTACAAGCACGCGATAACTACAGTAACGCCTTCAAAACCAATACGCTTTCATATACCTGAAGAAGATGAATCTGGCGAAGAGACCAATGAATAAAAATCTATTGAATGGGGTCCCGTTTAGTAAAAGTATTTTTTAGATTGGCCGCATTATCTGCGGTATTAAATTTACTCTATTTAAATATATATATTGTGCCATATGGATACCTTGGGGTATTTTATGAGCATGTTCTAGGCTGGCAAAAACCCCCTATTAAAGAAGGATATCACTGGATTTATACCGGTTTTGTTCCCGGCAAATGGAAGCTTTACACCATAGATTTAAATCCTCCGAATGTGATAGTTGATTTTAAAAAAGGTCTTCAATATGCCGATTATTTAGAGCTTTCAGATGCTTTCAGGATGAATGCAAAAATTCGAATAAAATACTCATATGATGAAAATTCTGTGATTTCTTTATTAGAAAACTTCGAAGGCAATCTTACGCAAATTCCCGATTTAATAAAAGAAAGAGTAAATATATTGCTTGAATTAAAATTTTATGAATTTTATCAAAAGCAGTCAGATATATCATCGCTAAAGGCCAAGCTTTATGACTATTTAGGAACCAATAGAAGTGAAAACTCGTTTTATAATGACTGGCAAAAGATATTTTCTTATGAAAAAATAGAACTTAAAAAATGGGAAGTACTTGAAATGTATATGCCAGAAGAAACAATTTATTTAGAGCAGATTAAAAATATTGAAAATTTGTTTTCGGCAAGACGTGAGGCTTCAGTTCAAAGAATTATAAATGAAAGTGAAGTACAGAAGATTAGGCTTCAAAATGAGGCTGAAATTGAAAAAGCAAGAAAAATTTCATCACTTATAAAAGAAAACCCAAAATTATTAGATTACTTAAAAATTGAAAAACTTAATCCTCACGCTAAAATTATTATGCTTGAAGGCAATTCTAAAAATATTCCTTATATGAATGAAAATGAATCTACAGTTGAAAATAAAAAATCGTCAGAAAGCGCGAAAGATGAAGAAGGTATGATTTCTCCCCTTGGTAAATAAAATTGACAAATAAAAAAAATGACGAAATTAAAAAACGATATTTATGTTCTTATATTAGCCGGCGGATCGGGAACAAGACTGTGGCCTTTAAGCAGAATAAAAGAGCCTAAGCAGCTTTTATCTCTTTATGGTAAAAAAACTCTTATAGAAGAAACATTAAACAGATCGTTAAAGCTTACAAAAAAAGAAAATATATTTATAGGCACAAACAAAGAATTAAAAAAAGAAATACAAAAAAAAAAATTGGGGCTTCATGATAAAAATTTTGTAATTGAACCTGAAGCGAAAAATACAGCTCCTGTTATTGCTTTATTTTGCGCTCAGCTTCTAAAAAAAAAAGTTAATGAAAAAAGCAGTGTTATTGTTCTTTCGGCTGATCACTATATTTTTCCTGTTGTGAAATGGGAAAAAACCATAAAAAATATACTTTCTTTTGCTGATGATAATATCTGGTGTATGGGAATAAAACCAACAAGAGCAGAAACCCAATATGGATATATTGAACTGGGTGAACCTATTCAAAAAAATAATTTTTTTAATATAAAATCATTTAAAGAAAAACCTGATAAAAAAACAGCTGATAAATACTTTAAAAGCGGTCAATATTTATGGAACAGCGGTATGTTCGTGTTTAATCTTGAAATCTTTTGGCGGGAACTATTAAAAACGGCTCCTGAAATAGCTAATTTAGCGCAAAAGGCGACCTTCGACACAAAATCTTTAAAAAAATATTTCGCTTTGATGCCGTCAATTTCAATTGATTACGCGGTTTTAGAAAAATCAGAAAAATTAAGAGCGGCATCTTGTGATTTTTTATGGGACGACGTGGGCGGATTTTATTCCCTAAAAAGAATTCTAGCTGCTGATAGCGATACTAATTATTTGCTTCAAAAAATTAATTATAAGAGTGTAAACTCAAAAAACAATATTATTTATTCAAATGATAAAAATCAAAAAATCGCGCTTTTGGGAGTAAATGATCTTGTAATAATAAATCATAATGGAATTTTACTTATTGCCAATGAATCAGAGTTAAATAAATTAAAAGATTTAAGAGAAAAATTTAATAGCCCCGATTTATAATGTATTAATTTTTTATTAAAAGATTAATTTTATAATCAGCGTCTTTAAATGAAGGACCTATATCTATCCATAATTGAGAATCGTTAAAAAAAACAGAAACTGGTCTCCAGTTTTTTTTGTAAAAAATGAACGCCTGAAGAAAAAAGACTTTATCATTCGATAGTTTGTATTCAATTTTTGCCTGGCCTTTATTGTCTAGTTTGCCCGAAAAATTTTTAATTTCTTGAGAAAAGACATTTGAAGTATAAAAAAAATAAATTAAGACGATTGCCGATGTTTTTCTTATCATTCTACCTTTAAAGCCGCTTCTTGATTTAAAAATACAATACGCCACATATTTTTATTTACAAACGGCAAAAATATAAGCTGTCCGCTAAATTCAATTTCTAAATTTGGTTTTAGTACTTCTACAATTTCTTCTTTTGAACTAAAAAGATACAATTCGCTGTTTTTTAGTTTTTCTTCAACTGGTCTTAATTTTAACAAATAGGGCTTGTCTAATTTAGAAATCCATCTTGATTTAGATATTAATTCATCAGGCAGTTCAGAGAAATTTTCAAAAATTTCTGTTATAACTCCTTTGCATAAAAATATTTTATTTTTCAATAATTTTATTTCATTATTCTTTTTATTAAGAATGGTTCCTAAATCTGAGCATGTAAATTCAGCAATTACATCATTATTTTTTTGGGGATAAATATTATTAATTAAGAAAAACAGAAAGAATATAAAAAATAATTTATATGATTTTTTGCATACATACAGCGTTTTCATTTTTTTCATAGTAGCCCCTTCTTATGTTGTATGTTATAAATCCTTTGTTTTTGTAAAATAAAATCGCAGATTTATTGTTTTCATTTACCTCTAAAAAGACTTTTAAAATACCGTGTGCCTTTGCCATGTCAAGAATTTTTCTTAAAATAAATGATGCTACCTTTTGGCGCCGGTAATTTTCAAGTATTCCAATTTTTCTAATTTCTATTTCATTCGCGCAAATACCGGCAGAAGCAAAGCCTATATTTTTGTTTTCTTTAACAGCAAGAAAAGTAATCACAGATTCATTTTTTAATTCATTTTCCCATTGATTATTTGCCCAAAAGGTATTAAATATATCTTTATCAAGTTCATATAATGCATCGAGATATTTTAAAGAGTTTGATGCATTTATAATTTGAATTTTTGACATTTTGAACTAATATATTATTAAAAGGGAGAGTGGGCGGGTATTGTGCGAGAATACCCGCCCTAAAGTATTATATCTAATTTATTTATTTTTTAGGAGAAGTATGAAACTAGCTCCTTTAAGTTTTCTGCCTGCGATTTCATTTCTGTGGCAGTAGCAAGAAGTTCTTCAGATGAAGCCGCGTTTTGCTGGCTTATATCGTTAAGTTGTTCCAATGATTTGCTCATTTCAGATAAACTTCCGTTTTGCTGTTCAGAAGAATCACTTATTTCAGTTACCAGTTCAGAAGTTTTTCTTATATTTGGTATAACACGGTTAATTAAATTACCGGCTCTATTTGATATTTCGTGGCTTGACGCAGCAAGGCTGTTTATTTCTTTCGCGGCTACCTGACTTTTTTCAGCTAGTTCTTGAATTTCTGCCGCGACAACAGCGAAGCCTTTGCCAAATTTTCCCGCTCTGGCCGCTTCAATGGCCGCGTTTAGCGCTAATAAATTTGTTTGAGAAGCAATATCCTGAACAACATTTATTTTTTTAGAAATATTCGTCATTGCGTCTACAGTTCCTTTTACTGCTGTTTCACTTTCTTCTGATTCTTTTACAGAATTTAGGGCCATGCTATTTGTTTGTTTAGAGTTTTCAAAATTATTTGAAGCTATGGCGCTAAGTTCTTCAATTGTGGCGCTTATTTCTTCAACATTGGCGCTTTGCTCACCGGCCGATGAACTCATCATATCTGCCGAGCGGCTAACTTCTTCAGAAGCTGCATATAAAGACTGCGAGCTTTGCGCAATACTTTTAATAATCTGCGCCATTTTTTCGGTCATTGTTTTAAGGGCTATACCCATTACGTCTTTATCTGATCTTGGCGTTACCTTTACCGAAAGTTTACCATTGGCTATTTCTTCCATAATGTGTGAAAATTCCTGCGTTGATACAATCATTCTTTTCATGGCAGAAAGCATTTTGCCTAGCTCATCGGTGCCTTCGTTTTTAATTTCAAGATTAATATCGCCATCGGCTAGTTTATCAAAAGAATTTTTTGTTTCATTTATTCTGTTAACAATAACATTTGAAATCAAGTAAACAAAAAACAGAGATAGTATCAATGCTAACGACCCTATTATGCCAAATGATGAAAAAACAGTTAGCGCTTTCATTTCTACATCATGTGCCTTTTTAAGAAGGTCGTCGCTTAATTTGTCTTCAATTTCTTTTAGTATATTTATTTTTTTTGTGATAGTTTCAAACCAGTAAACGGCATCAATGCCAAAATTACCTGTGGTAGATTTTTCATTAGCAATATTTTCCATTTCGGTTACTTTTTTTACTGCGTCATTATTCATCTTCTCGGTATAAAAATCTTTTTGATTTTTATTCGCAAAAGTTAAAAATACACTGGTGTATGTTTTCTGCTGGGTTACAAGTGAATTAAACTTTAAAAAATTATCGCCTATAAACTTATTAGCGGCAAATGCATTGCTTAGCACGGCTCTTTCAATGCCTGTTCTTTCTTTGCCTTGAATAAAGTTAACATAAGCCGAAGCTAATGTCGAAATTTCGGCATTGGTGCTTAACTTTGAAACAAAGCCGACTATTTCAAGCAGATGTTCGTTCAGATGTGTATAAAGTTTTACAGCTTCGGCTCCTGAAATTTTTAAAGACGAAACATTTTTTCTCCATTCGTCTAGTTTTGCGACAGTTTCAAATGTTTCTTTTAAATTTGTATTAAATTCTTCTGGATAAGCTAATGCATTAAAATTTTTATACATATCTAAAACAATTTCTCTTTTTAAGTCGGTTGCTTTTCTTTGGGAGGCAAGCTCATCTTGAAACTGTGTTCCTTTCGCGCCAAGGTATCCGGCTGAGGCTCCTCTTTCTTTTTGCGTTTCATGCACCATCTCGCTGATTTTTACTCCAAAATCAGCTAATGCTTCAAGCGTTTGCATCTCGGTATAGATTTTGTATTTTTCATTGATAGTTACCAGTGAAAAATATAAAAGGCTCACAGTAGGAAAAAAAATCATTATTAAGAATTTCTTTCTCATGTTTATATTTCTAATCCATTTCATTTTTAAATCTCCTTTCACATTTAGTTTTCTTCAAAATTTTTTTAATGAATTTCCATTAAAAATTGCAATACATGATCATTTGATAAAAATCTAAAAAGAATTTTTTTTCTACACTTAGATTCTAAAAAGTTATGTTTTACGGGCGAGGGTACGCCTATATCAAGATCATGATTAAATTCATGTAAAAAAGCTACAAGATGTCCGCTGAAAATATTCAAAGTTTCTTTCATAGCTTCATTTACAAGAGATATAGGGTCATCTAAATCATCCCCAAATAATAATTTGGTGATATGTACCGCTATATCGGGTTCAATATTTAAAAATATTTTACCTTGCAGCGATCCAAAAAAATCAAGCGAGTAGGTAAGCTGATATTCTTTAAATTGCTGGTCTTTTTTATTATAACTGAATATATTTGAATTAACAAATTCGCCAAGAACCAGTCGCCCCCTTTCTTTCAGGCGAAATAAGGGGGGCATTTCATGATTTATTTTGTCAATCAGATCTTCTATGTTCTGGTACTCTTGAGGAACTGTTTTATTTGTTACAGTCATTTTAGTTAATTTTCCTTTTTAAGCTGCTCTTAGTCTATTTCCATAAAAAACTGCATCATCTGCTGGTTTGTCATATACCTAAAAAGCAGTTTTAGTTTAGGTTTTGATGTGACAATGTCGTGTGCACTGGCAGATGGCACGCCTATGTCAATATCGTAATCATGTTCATGCAGAAAAGCCGACATATGACCGCTGAAAATATTCAGCGTTTCTTTCATGGCTTCGTCTCTTAATTCTTCTTCTGATTCTCCGAAAAGAACAGTTGAAAGGTAATCGGCTATATCTGAATTTAAATTTAAATAGATTTTACCGTTAAGACTGCCGTGAATATCAAGCTCATAAGTATGTTTATACTTTTCTAGAGTGTGCTCTTTGTTTTCATAGCTTACAATTTCAGATCTAATAAAGTCACCTAATACCACCCTGCCTCTTTCTTTCATGGTAGATAAAGGCAGCGTATTTTCGTTTATCTTTGAAATTAGATCTTCAATTACTGCTTCGCTTGTAGCATTACTGGGCGCCGACATGTTCAATTGTCTCCAATATTTTTGATTTATAAAAAGGTTTTATTATAAAACTTTTTGCCCCCATTGAAAGGCACCGTTGAACAGTGTTTTCTTTGCCCATGGCGCTTACCATTATAACCTTTGCATGAGGATTAATGGTAAAAATTTTCTCTAAAACCTCAATGCCGTCCATTTCGGGCATTGTGATATCAAGTGTTACAAGATCAACTTCGTCTTTTAACTCTTTAAATTTGTTTACGGCTTCAACACCGTTTTGCGCGATTGCTTTTACCCTGTAGCCGCCTTCTTCTAAAATTTTTGAAAGCTGTTTTTGGGTTAAAATAGAATCGTCTACCAAAAGCACGTTTCTTATACTCATTGTTTTCTCCTTTTGTTTTGTTTTTTAATATTTTTTATACACACGGCAATTCAAAAAGCTGCCGCGTATATATTAGTTGTTTAAGTTTAAATTTGCTTTTTTACTTTTATCTAAAACCATTTCATAACTTAGTAAAAAAACCAAAACACCGTGAGACTTAAATACTCCTGAAACTAAAGAATTATCAAGAGCGATTAAATCGCCGCCGGGTTCAGAAATTTTTTCGGGAAGAATTTCTTCTATGGCGAAAACTTCATCAACATTTAAACCAATTTTATTATTATTAAAACTTGTTATTAAAATTTTATTATATACATCTATTGAAGCGGGCATATTAAATTTTTTTCTTAAATTAACAACTGGTACAATGCTACCCCTTAAATTAACGGCTCCGTCTATGAAATCTTCTATAAATGGAATTCTTGTTAAAGCAAGGTTTTCAACGACTTCTTCTGTTTTATAAAGAGGTAAGGCGCAGTTAATTTTTCCCACACGAAACATAACATAGGTATTAATGCTCGATTCATCTAATTCGTTGTCATCGTCTATGTCAGTAGTTTCATTTTCTTTTTGCGCTAATTCGAAACCAAAATCGTCTTTGTTTTCGTCTAATTCTTCAAAAGGGGTAGTTTTAATATAATTAAACTTTTCAAGAAGCCAGCTAATATTCTGCTGTGGTTCTTTTTTTTGAGATACCGTTGTCATAAAATATCTTATGACATTTATAGTCTCAAAGACCGCGTCTATAAGAACTTTTGAAATTTTCATTTTATTCTCGCGAATTAGATCGAAAATTTCTTCGGTTTCATGTGTAACCTCACTAATGGGCGAAAGTCCTACCGATGCTGAATCACCTTTTATTGAGTGAAAACATCTGAAAATGTTTTCAACAGGTTTTAAGTTTTCGGGATTTTTTTCAATTTCAAGAAGTTCTTCTTCAATTTCTTGAAGGTGTTCTTCTGCCGCGTCTGTAAAATCTTTTAAGTAAGAATAGTCTATCTTATCTAAAAGAGATGAGCCTTTTTTTTGATTTGAAGTTTCTTTTGACATAAATTTATCCTTTATTCAATATTATCAGGCTTTTAATTCTACCATTTTTTCAATATTTTTTCTTGCCTTATTACCTATGGCCTTTACATCAAGAATAAGGCTGACCCTGCCGTTGCCAAGTATTGTGGCTCCGCTTATGCCGTCTACAATGCCTATGTATTCGCTTAACGGTTTTATTACAATTTCCTGCTGGCCCAAAATTTCTTCGGCTATAAGGCCAAATTTACCGTCTGAACCTGAAAGTTCTATTAAAAACGGGTTTTGCCTTTCGCTTTCTCTTTTTATTTCAAGAAGTTTTTGCAAATCAAAAACAGGCAGAACTTCTCCTTCCTGCTCTAAAACCTCGTATCTTCCCATTGTTCTTATTTTTTCTTTATCAAGCGTCATGGTTCGGTGAACAGTAAATAACGGTATCGCGTAGGTTTCGCCGCCTTCTCTTACAAGAAGAGCTTGTATAATAGAAAGCGTAAGAGGCAGTTTCATTAAAAATCTTGTGCCTACGCCTTCTCTTGATTCTACTTCAATGGTTCCGTTTAGTTTGGTTATATTATTTAACGCGACATCAAGACCCACTCCGCGGCCTGATATATCGGTAACATTATCAGCAGTAGAAAAACCGGGACTAAAAATTAAATTCATTAGTTCTTTGTCTGTAAGTTGAGAAGCTCTGTCTTTGTTTATTAAATTTTTCTCAAGGGCTTTTTTCTTAATTTTTTCAAGATTTAATCCGCGTCCGTCATCTTCTACCGCTACTATAATTCTATCGCCTTCATAATAAGCTTTTATTAGAAGTCTGGCCATGGTATCTTTTTTTCTTTTTCTTCTATCAGTTTCATTTTCAATACCATGGTCAATTGAATTTCTTATCATGTGCAATAGCGGATCGTTTATTTTTTCAATTATAGCTTTGTCAAGTTCGGTATCTTCGCCCTGAATAATAAGTTTTACTTTTTTATTTTGTTTTTTAGCAATTTCTCTTAATATACGCGGATACTTTCTAAATAAAGTAGAGATAGGCACCATTCTTATGCTTAAAGAAAGATCCCTTAACTTGCCAGAAATAAGCTGAAGGTGTTTACTGGCGGTTGTCAAATTGATAGAAGCTTTACTTTGATGTTTTATTTCTTTTAAAAGCTCATGTATATGCGATTCAATTTGAATTTTATTTATAATAAGCTCACCCACAAGGTCACCGAATTCTTCAATTCTTTCAAGATCAATTCTAATGCTTTTGGTTTCTTTTTGCTCAGATTCATCAAATTGAAACTCTTTTAAAGCGGCCGATTCTCTTCTGTCGGTGCTATGACTTCTTTGATCGATTATTTCACCTGAAAATTCTTCAACAGATAATGATTTTAAGTGTCCCGTTAAATTAATTTTCTGAATGTTTTTATTTATGACATCCAGTTTCAAGGTAGAGGCAAAAAAGTGATTAAACTCATAAACTGTATCTACAACTTCTCTTTCTGCCGGGTTAAAAAGATTAGGGCGGCATGTTAAATATTCATAAGGTTCGCCAAAAATTTCTTTTTTATTCAGCAGTCGAAAGGCGTCAATACCCGTCAATGAAGGGAATTTATTCTCTTCATTGACAGATACCTTTACCTGGTAAATTTTATAACCTTTCTGTCTTATAGCGTTTACATTCATATTCTGGTTTCCTTTTTATATTATTTACCGTCTTAAAACTTTACAAATTCTTTTTCTTTTACAGTGTCTTTTACTTTTGAACCGCCGTTGCCCTCACTATGAGAAGAAGAACCGCCATTGCCTTCTTTATGAACAGAAGAACCACCGTTGCCTTTGTTTTTAAAAGACGCCTGTGTTTTTTGTTTTGTTGAGCTGCCGTTTACTTTAAAGAATGAAATAGTGTCATATAGATTCTGCGCCTGTGAACTCATTTCTTCGGCTGTTGCCGCTAACTCTTCAGAAGCAGCCGCGTTAGTCTGGCTTGTTTGGTTAAAAGTTTCCATAGATTCATTAATTGAATCTGCAGAATTTTTAAGTTCCTGAGCCGCACTGCTTACTTCTTTAATTAAGTCGGCTGTTCTTTGAATGTTTGGTACCATGGCTTCAAGCAGTTTGCCGGCTTGTTCTGATACGGTCATTGAACTGTCGGTTAAGCCGCTAATCTCTTTTGCCGATACCTGGCTTTTTTCTGCTAATTCACGAATTTCAGAGGCCACAACCGCGAAACCTTTGCCGTGCTTGCCTGCTCGCGCTGCTTCAATAGCCGCGTTTAGGGCCAATAAGTTTGTCTGCTCGGCAATTTCTTGAACAATAACAATTTCTTTGGCAATTTTTTTCATGGCTTCTACCGTTTTGGCAACCGCGTCGCCGCCTTGTATTGCCTCACCAGATGAGCTGGATGCTATTTTACTGGTTTCGCCGGTGTTTTTATTGCTTAAGTCGATATTGGCCACCATTTCTTCAAGAGAGGCAGATATTTCTTCGGCGTTTGCGCTTTGTTCGGCCGATGAAGAATTCATAGTTTCTGATGTGGCGCTTAACTGCTGGGCCACGTTGTTCATGTTTTCAATGCTGCCTATTATTTCTTCCATTGTCATAGAAAGCTTATTTGACATATCAGAAAGGGATATACCAAGAACATCTTTCTCAGACCGCGGATTTATTTTTACCGTAAGATCGCCGTTTGCAATTTGCGAAGCGGAATAGGCCATTTCGTTGGTTGCTTTATGAAGTCTTTGCATGGCGCGGTATAAATCGCCAATTTCGTCCTGCGTTTTAGCTTCAATATTTTCTGAAAGATCACCGTCAGCTATTTTTTCAAGCGATTTTACACCTTTTTGAATTGGCTTGGCAATGCCGCCTGCTGTAACAAAAGCAATGAATGCTACGATACCTGCTATGATTACCGCGAAAATAATAATTGAAAGATTCAATGCGTCAATGGGCAGTTTTACTTCGGCTTCGTCAATTTCTGCCATGATGGCCCATGTTACTTTTTCAAATATATTTAAGGGCGCGTATGCCGATAAAACAGGGTTGCCGTTATAATCTATGACAATTTTTTTGTCGGCTTTACCCGCTAAAGCTTCGCTGCTGGCCTCGGTATCTACGCCGTTTTTTTCTATTGTACCGGCAAATGAGGCATTTACACTGTGACCCTTAGGGTCAAGGTAAGAATCTGATCTCATGCGTTTATTGGGTCCTACAAGATATGTTTCGCCTGTATTACCCATACCGGTTCTTTCTTGCATAATATTGTTTATGGCCTTTAGAGAAACTTGAAGTCCCACAACACCCTCGGCTTTGCCGTTTCTTTCGGCAAGATGCGCTATAAAGGATGCCGGTTCGCCGTTAGAAGGCGCGTAAGGTTCAAAATCGTCAAAGCCAAAGCCTTCTTTTATGGCCATATTAAATACTTTCGCGAGGCCGCTTGATTTTAATTTGCCGTGAATTAAATTTTCGCCTAAATCGCTTTCTTTCGAATTTGTATAAATAACATTACCTTTTAGGTCCATTAAGAAAACATCATAGTAACCGTATTCTTTCTGGTATTTTTGAAGCCACGGGCCGTGTTCTTTTTCTGCTTCTTTATATTTTGGGCCGTTTATTTTATTATTTTCTTTCGAAAACGCTGCACTCATATTATTAAGAGCATTTATCACTTCTTCGTTTGAAGAAAGAACCACAATATCGCCTTTTCTTTCGTTAAAAAAAGACGTAATTTGGTTTTTCTTAATCTGCTTTATGGCCTCTAACTGGTTAAACGCGTTTTTAAAAATAGCGTCATTGGCCAACTTTACGCTGTAAATTCCTATACCTGCCAAAGGTAAAAGCCCTACTATTAAAAATAGCGCTAATAATTTTGGTCTTATTTTTATATTTTTGAAACTAAACATATTTTTATCTCCTTTTGTTTTGTTTATTTTAATTTATGCCTCAATAAGAAGCCCGCCCTTTGGGGCGGGCTTTTGGTTTTGAGTTTCTGTAAGATTTTTTTCTTGCTTGTTTTGACTTATCTCAATCTTTTCTTTTTCGGCATTTTCTAGTTCTATTAGCTTGGCAAGCTCTTGGGCCGATAAAATTTTCTCGAGGTCTAAGAGTACGGTGGTTTTACCGTTTTGGTTTAATAGGCCCGAAATATATTTCTTTTCTATGCCTGAAACCATTCCCGGCGCTTTTTCAACAAATTGATTATCTGCTCTTACAACCTCTGTGACAGATTCTACTATAAGTCCTATTTCTTTTTTACCCGAATCGATAATTATTATTTTTGATTCGCTGTTTAACTCGGCTTTACCCATTTGAAATCTTTTTCTTAAATCTAAAACGGGTAAAAAGTTATCTCTTAATTCTATAACGCCTTCAATAAAATCAGGCGTATTGGGCATTTTGGCAATTTGGGGCATGTTTGTGATTTCTTTTACTTGAAGAACATTAAGAGCGTATTCTTCGTTTTTCATTTTAAAACCTATAAAAACAAAATCGTCAGTTTCTTCTTCATCTGTCATATTGTGCATGCCGCCAAGGTCGCTTAAGAAAAAGCCTTCGGCATCATTTGTTTCACTGCTGTATGAAGAAGATACTTTGAAGTCGTCATCTTCAATATCGCTGTAATCTTCAGAGGGCGCATTTAAAGGTTCAGATGTTATTGCTTCTTTTAATATATTTTCATTTTGATCTTTTAATTTTTTATTGTTTTCATTCTCATTTTTAGCTTCAAAGAAAGCTGCTTCTTTTGGTAAATGTATTTCTTTTTTTATGTTTACTTTACTTACCTCGGGAACTTTTTTACCGATCTTATCGGCAACGAATCCTATCATTTTATCAAGTCTGCTTTCATCTTTTACTGTTTCTTTTTCTAGTGTTGTTTGCATTTTTCGATCTCCTTTTTTTATTTTAACCGCCTATGGTTACCATTTCTGCTTCTTCTATTTCTTCTGAAAAACTTTTATATTGTTTCGCGCCGGCAGAATCGGCGGCAAAAGTTAAAAGACATTCTCCCGAGTTGCTGGCCGCTTTAATGGTAGAGTCATAGTCAATGACTGTTTTAAACATGATATCTTCAAAAGCGCCTTGTATTTTGCGGCGGTATAATTCACCGTCGTCTATATTTTTATCATACATGGTAAGAAGAAGTTTGTATTCAAAATCTTTTTCAAGGCTATTTTTTATTTTTTCAATTGTAGATATAAATAAATTTAATCCATGAAAAACAGAAAATTCATTTTGTATGGGAATTATTGCCAAAGAGCTTGAAACAAGGGCGTTTATTAGCAATGATCCAAAAGTAGGCGAAGTATCAATAATAATATAGTCAAATTTATTTTTAATTTCTGATAATTTATTTTTTAATAAAAATCCGCGTATTTTATTGCCTTTGCTCAGGTTTTTTTCAATTTTATAAAGTCTCTCATGAGACTGCATGAGCCATAAATTATCATAATTTGTTTTAATAATATATTCATTAAATATAGTTTCAAAGTTAGTGTTTTCTGTTTTAATAAAGTCTGAAATTGTTTTTCGGGTTTCGTTTTTATTAAAAACAAACTGCATGCTTAAAGACGCGCTGGGGTCTAAATCTAGCAGTAATACTTTTTTTTGGTTTTGGCTCAAGCATAAACCAAGTGTTAAAGCTGTTGTTGTTTTACCAACGCCGCCTTTTTGATTGGCTATAGTTATTATTTTACCCATTTTTTTATTCCCTTTTTTATATTATTTACTTATTTATATCATAAAAAAAATAAACCGTCAATACGTGAATTTTACGATATTTTTGTAAGTAAAACTTCGTATTTTTATTATAAATAAAGTCATTATGTCTCATCATGCCTCTGTTAGCATGGTTTCAAATTCTTCTGCCGAAAGAGGTTTTGAAAAATAAAACCCCTGGTATTCTTCGCATTTTTTATCTTTTATTACTTTAAGTTGTTTTTCGTTTTCTACGCCTTCGGCAACGGTTTTTAATTTTAATTGTTTAGCTATAGTAATTATGCCTTCGGTTAAAGAACGGTTTACTTCGTTGGTGTCTATGCTTTCAATAAAAGACCTGTCTATTTTAAGACCATGCACGGGAAAATGCTGTAAATATCTTAAAGAAGAATGACCGCATCCAAAATCGTCTAACAAAATAGTAACACCCAGATTTCTTAATTCGCCTAATATCTTTTTGGTAAAGTTTAGGTTTTGCATTGCCAAGGTTTCGGTAATTTCAATTCTTAATTTTTTGGGACAAAGGTTTGTTCTTTCTAGAGCATCTTTTATGTTTTTAACAATATGGGGACTTTGAAATTGAACTGACGAAAAATTTACCGAGACAGATAAATTAGAATAACCCATATCGTGCCATTTTTTAACCTGTGTAAGAGATTTTTCTAAAATTACTTTACCTATTTCAATTATTTGTTTTGTTTTTTCTATTCTTTCTATAAAATCTTGCGGTGAAAGTATTTGACCATTTTTGTACCAGCGCATTAAAGCCTCTACGCCTGTAATTTTATTAGTTGATGTAGAGAGAATTGGCTGGTAATAAACATTAAATTCGTTATCTTTTATAGCGCTGGTAACGTCTCTTTCAAAAGTGTTATTAAAATAATTAATATTGTTTTGTAAAATTTTATTATCCATTTTTTCATCATCTAAATCATGGTTAATAGACAAAGCGTCATAATAATGGCCGCCGTTCATGATTATTTCTACGGCTTCTGTAAGTTTAGAAAACATTTGGGTTTTAAGCATAAAGCCGTCGGCGCCTTTTTCTATTGTTTGATCAAAAAATCCATTTTCATGGTACATGGTAACTATAATTATTTTTAAGCTTGGATACTTTTTTTTAATAATATCTAAAGCCGCTAGGCCGTTTATGTTTGGCATAGATAAATCAAGCAGTATAAGATCACAGGCGGTATTTCTTAAGAGGTCAATGAGTTCTTTGCCGTCAGAGGCTTCGCCAGAGACTTCTAAATTTGGTTTGTTATAAATTAATTTTTTGATGCCCTCGCGGAACAATTGATGGTCATCGGCAATAATTATTTTATAAATTTTATTTTCAGTTTTTTGCATAAATTCTTTAATGTTATGTGCTAAATAATACACAGAAAAAATAAAAAGTCAATACGTGAATTTTACGACAATTTTGTAAGTAAAACTTCGTAGTTTTAGTTGATATAAAATAATTTATATGCTTTTTAAGGTTTTTTAATGAGCCCAATTTTCGTCATAAAAAAGGTTAAAAATATATTGACTGAAGATACATAAATATATAATTGTAATTTTATAATATTAATAAGACATCATTTTTATTGATAGATATATAGCTGAAATGAAAAAACTTGAAATACTCAATGAAAATCTATTAAATATTTTTTCAAATATACCTGATCAAATTTTTGTAGTATTGGATGAAAATTTTAATCATGTACAGGTTAGCCGTTCTCTTTTAAAAATATTAAATAAAAAAGAAAAAGAGATAATAGGCAAAAATGTTAATGAAATATTTACAGGAAAAACTTTAGAGCAAAGATTAAATCAGCTAAATAAAGTTAAAAAAGAAAAAAAATCAATAAGGTACGAGTCTTTTTATGAACGCAGATGGAGCGATGTTATAATTACTCCTGTACTTAACAGCCGAAAAAAAATAATAAACTATATTATTTTATCCCGCGACATTACCAGTAGAGTAGAGCTTGACATAAAAAACCAGTTTAGAGGTGAGTTTGAAAGAATACTTCTTGAAATTTCATCTCAATTAATTTTTTCACCTGTAGATAAAATTGACAAAGAAGCAAAATACGCTTTAGAGCTTGGCGCCGATTTCGCGGGGTTTTCTAACGCCGTTGTTTATTATTATCAAGAAAAAAAAGAAGCTTTTTCAAAAATATACACATGGAACTTTAGTATAACGCCAGAAATTATCACAAAAGACGAATTTATAGATTTGCAAAGCAAGGCAGCAAATTTTAAAGAAGTACATACCATAAACGCTAATAATCAAAAAGAATATACCGGCAAAAAAAAATCTTTAATTAGAAAAGATATTTTTTTAGTGCCTATGTATTTAGATGAAAAATTATGCGGATTCATATTATTTAAAAGTAAAAAACCAAATATAAGCATAGATTCAGATGATTTTACTTTGTTAGCTTTATTGGCAAAAATATTTGCCGCCGCTTTTGAAAGAAAACAAAATAAAATAAAATTAGAAAGAGAATATAGAGTTCGTGAAACCATTAGTAAAATTAATGAAGCGATAATATATGAAAAAAATGAAATTTCTTTATATAAAAAAATCTGTGAAATAATAATAAATACCGGCGGATATAGAATGGCATGGGTAGGTATCGCCCAAAATAATAAAAAGAAAACAGTTAAACCTATTGCCTTCGCGGGGCATGAAGAAGGATATTTAAAACTTGTTAATATTTATTGGGATAATTCTGAACGGGGCCAGGGACCTACAGGTACCGCTATTAGAACAGGCAGTACGGTGGTTGTTAGATCGTATGAAAATAATAAAAATTTTAATTTGTGGAGAAAAGAAGCTGAAAAAAGAGGTTATCGCTCTAATATTGCTTTGCCCATAAATTATGAAGGGAAAACAATTGGCTCGTTAAATATATATTCTTCAGAAGAAGACGCGTATGATAAAACAGAAATTGATTTTTTAAGAGAAATATCAAAAAATTTAAGTTTTGCCGTTAAGACAATACGAAACGAAGCCATAAGAAAAAAAACTCAAGAAATTCTTGATGAAACAGAAATTCGCCTTCAGGCCGCGTTTGCTCAGGCTTCGGTAGGAATGTTGTTTGCCAATTCTGAAGGCAGGGCTTTAAAAGTGAACACGCGTTTTGCTTATTTTTTAGAATACACAGTTAAAGAAATGATGAAAAAAGGAATTAAAGATGTTACACATCCCGATGAAATTAAGAACGATATTGATTTATTAAACAAAATGAAGAAAGGCGAAATAACAGCTTATAGCCGCGATAAAAAATATATAACAAAGAAAAAAAAAATTGTATGGGGCAATACCAGCGTTTCTTTAATTAAAAATAAAGCCGGTAAGCCTATAGGGCATCTGGTTGTATTAGTAGATATTAACGACAAGAAAAAAGCAGAAGCCGAAGCAGCCGAAAAAACAGCTTTTTTAAATAGCATTTTATCTTCTGCTTCTAATACCGCTTTTATAGCCATTGATAGCAAATTTTTAATAAAATACGCGAATAAAGAAGCAGAAAGAATTACAAATGTAAGCAGAGAAAAAATGTTAAATGTACCAGTTTTTAAGCTTCAAGAAATGGGGGGTACCTTACCGGCAGATATAGAAAAAACAAAAAGTATTCTTGGTACGGGTATTGATAAAGAAATCTCTTTTATGGTAGAAAGGCCCAAAGACGGTAAAGAAAGAATAGTTGACTGTATTGTTTCGCCCATAAAAAATGAAAAAGAAAACAAAATGGGTTATCTTCTTACGGCAAGAGATATTACAGAAAATATAAAAAAACAAAAAGAGATTGAAAACCTAACTCTTCGCATAATAAATCTTCAGGAAGAATATTCAGCGGTTTTGTCAAGAGAGGTTCATGACAGCTTGGGACAGCATGTCGCTTTATTAAAATTATATCTTCAGTCGTTTATTTCTGAAATTGACAGTGCGGTTTATAAAGAAGATAAATATACCGAAGTATTAAATTTATTTGACGAATTGGCTAAAATGGTATCTCAGCTTTCAAGAAAAATAAGCCCTGTCTTTTTACAAAAACTGGGATTAAAAAATGCCTTAGAAGAGATATTTGAAAAAATTCAAAAGAAAAGCGGTATAATGATAAATTATAATATTGACTGTGTAGAAAAATATTTTATAGATAGATGGAATATTCATGTTTATAGAATAGTGCAGGAAGCTTTTACAAACATACTAAAACATTCTAAAGCGCGTAAGGTTATTGTTTCATGCGACGTAGATGGCGCAAATTTGCTTTTTTCTATTAAAGACGACGGCATAGGCTTTAATTTAGATGAGCTTGAATCTAAAGATTCCAAAAGAGGCATGGGCCTTTCTGTTATGAAAGAACGCGCCAAACTCATAAATGGTACTTTATCTATCTATTCAAAACCCAATGAAGGGATGTCAATAGTACTTAAAATATATGGTGAAAAAAGAAACACATAAATATTGTATTAAAAAAGTTTATAATGAATAAAAATAATTGATAAAATGTGTACTTTATTATATATACGTATATATAAACAAATAAACAAATAAAATAAAAAGAGGAACATGTATTGTTCAATACTTACATAAAATGAAGAGGCTTTCTATTAAATTAATGAATCATTTGAAAAGTATGTAATAACGAAATTAATAATACAAATAATGTAAACCGTTTATTGGTTTATTGATACATCTATATCCTCTAATTTATTTTTAAGGTACAAATGCGTGACTTAAAAAATTTAAATCAGGTTCTTTTTAACAATTTTGATGCAATTATTCTATTAATTGATAAGAATTTTAACATTATAGATGCCAATAAAAAATTTTGTAACTTAATTCATAAAAATAAAAATGATTTATTAGGCAAAACCATTGATGAAATATCTACATCTAACGCAATAGGTTATTTAAAAACAAAACTAATTCAGGTTTTTAAAACAAAACAAAGTTTATCTTATCAAGAAAGCGCAGGCGGAAGGTTTTATGAAATAAAAATAGCGCTGGTAGAAGATGAAAAAAATGATAAAGCCTATATATTAGGCAATGAAATCACAAAATTTATTCAATTAGAAACCCAGTTGTCTTTTCAAATTGAACTTGAAAAACTTATTTTAAAAATTTCATCTGATTTTATTAATATAGAAGTTAAAGACATCAAAAATAAAATTCATGAATCTTTAACAAAAATATTAGAATTTTCGTCTTTTCAATGTTTGTTTTTATATAAAAAAACCTCTTTGAGTAATGAATTTTATTTATACAGTGAGTGCTGCAGGCGGGATATTTGTTTGTTTTCAAAAGAATACAAGAAAATAGATATTCATAAATATACATTTATTAAAAAAAATCTCCGTGAGATGAAAAATTTTCAAATATCAGAAAAAGATAAAAAAATATCTGATGTTGAGAAGAATTTTTTAAGAAAAAATAAATTTGATAATATTTTCTTTGTGCCGCTGGTAGTAAATAAAAATATACATGGCTTTTTGGGCTTTGCTGAAAAAAAAGGCGTAAACGGTATTCTTCAAAAAAAAGATTACGCGCTTCTTTATGTTATAGGGCAAATTATTTCAAAAGCTTTTGAAAAAGAAGAGGCAGAAAAAAATCTAAAAGAAATAAAAACAATTGCCCACGAAGCTGAAGAAAGGCTTGGTACAATTATAGAAGGGCTTTCGAAAACAAATGAAGGTATTTGTGTTATTGATGAAAATTATTTAATTCAATTTTCTAATGCGGTAATAAATAGAAAAATGAAAAAGGCAAAAAGCAGGTTATGCTACGAGGCGCTAATGCAAAAAGAAGAACCATGTGAATTTTGCTTGAAAGATGATGTATTAAAAAAGAAAAAATCGGTAAGGTACGACGCAATAGCTTTAAACGGAATGACTTATGATATAATATCAGTGCCGCTTAATTTAAGAGGTTCAATATCTATGGTAAATATTTTTCATGATGTAACAGAAAAAGTTAAATATCAAAAAGAAACTGAAAGTCTTTCGCGAAAAATAATAGATATAGAAGAAAAAAACACGGCGGCCATAGCAATGGAAATTCACGATGACTTTGGCCAGTCTTTGGCTTTATTGAAAATGAATTTACAGCATTTGTTAGAGAAAAATATTCAAAATATAGATATATCTCAATTTAATCAGATATTAAAAGAGATAGATAAGCTGGCCCTTAAGGTTTCAGGAATAGCAAAAAAATTAAGCCCCATAGGATATAAAAATTTAGGACTTGAAAGAGCGATAATGCAATTGACAGGCCAGATAGCGGCTAAAAAAGGTATATCTGTTGAAACTAAAATACAAGGTATAGATTTGTTATTTAGCGAAAGGTGGGAAAATAACATATATAGAATAATTCAGGAATCTTTAACAAATGTACTTAAGCATTCAAATGCCAGTAAAGTGAAAATTTTGCTTAAGCACGAAGAAGATAAATTTTTATTGAATATAGAAGATAATGGCAGGGGTATTCATAAAACTCAAAGTGAAAAAAAATTAATTAGTTCGGGCATGGGTCTTTATATAATGAAAGAGAGGGCAAAAATAGCCGGCTGTAATCTTGATATTTCTTCAAATAAAAACAAAGGGACCAAAATAAGTGTCATCATCCCCCAAAGAAAAATATAAAATAATCTTAGCTGACGATCATCCTATCTTCAGGCTGGGTTTGAGAAATCTTATAGAGAAAGACGAGAGTTTAGTTGTAACTGAAGAGTTTTCAAATGGCGAAGATCTTCTTGTCTATTTAAGAAAAAATAAATGCGATATGACTATACTTGATATTTCAATGCCTAAAATGGATGGTATAGAAACAGCAGAAATAATAAAAAAAAATTATCCTTTAATGAAAATTCTTGTTTTAACAACACACGATCAAAAAACATATATTAAAAAAATTATGGCGAAAGGTATAGACGGCTATCTTTTAAAAACCGAGGTTCACGATAGTCTTTTAACGGCGATAAAAGCCATACAAAAAGGTAAAAAACATATTTCTCAAAAAATTGTTCCGACTATTTTAGATGATTATCAAAATGAGAATGTAACAAAAAATACAAAAGAAAATTTAACTAAAAGAGAAATAGAAATTATTAAACTTGTGGCGCAGGGGATGACAAGCAGGCAGGTAGCGCGTGAACTTGATATAAGCCAAAGAACCGTAGAAACTCACAGATACAGAATTATGGAAAAATTAGGCTTAAATACAGCGGCAGAGCTTATAAAATTTGCCGTTTATGAAGATATAATTTAACTTGACTTGTTATAGACTATTACAAGAAACAAGTACAAGATAAATGAATAATCATATAAATAATAAATTTAAAAGTGAATATTTAAGAGTTAGGGTACTGTTGCCCATTACTATTATTTCTCTTTTTACAATATGGTTATTTACGTTTGATTTATATCACCATGAAAAAGATGATATGAAAGATAGTATCATATCGAAACTAAAAAACGCGAGGTTCCATTTTGATTTTGAAATAAAAAACGATGCTTTATTGCTGCAGGCTCTTTTAGAGAGTATTGAAAAAAATAAAAATCTTATAAATTATTTTAAACAAAAAGATAGAAATAACCTGTATTATGAAAGTCTGCCTTTTTTTCTTGAGTTTAGAAAAAAATATAGAACCACGCATTTTTACTTTATGGATTTAGAGAAACGTGTTTTTTTAAGAGTTCATAATAAAGAAAAACATTCTGATATTATTAATAGACATACGATGAAAGAAGCGGCCTTTACAGGTTTAGTAAGCTATGGTATTGAACTTGGTCCGTATGGAACATTTACTTTAAGAGTGGTAAAACCATGGGTTGTTAATAATAAGCTCATAGGGTATATTGAACTTGGTGAAGAAATTGATCATATTACGCCTAAGTTGCAATCATTGGTTGGTTCTGATTTTATTTTTATAATTGAAAAAAAAAATTTAGAACGTAATAAATGGGAAGAAGGCCTGGGTATAACCGGCAAAAAAGGCAATTGGGATGAATTTAAAGATATTGTAATTATAGATTCTACCCTCGATGAAATACCGTTAGGATTAGCCGACTATCTTTCTAATTTTCATGATAAGTCTATTCACGAAGAAAATGATATTCAAATACATGAAAACTGGTCAATTAATTCTACAATATATTATTCAGCTGATATTCTTTTAAAAGAAGTCTCGGGCAAAGTTGTCGGTGAGATGATGATTTTTAATAACATGACCGGTCAAATTAATGTGCTGAAAACCCGAATTACAAATTCTCTATTATTTACTTTCGCGGGATTTATTTTTCTTTTTGTAATATTTTTTATTTATTTAGGTAAAATAGAAAATCTTATTAAAAACTCCAGAGAAAAAGCAGAAAAAGAAACCAGAAAAAGAGAAGAAGCCCTTCTTAAGGCCAAAGAAGCGGCAGAAAACGCAGATCAGGCAAAAACCCGTTTTTTAGCCAATATGAGTCATGAAATAAGAACCCCTATGAACGGAATTTTAGGCATGATACAACTTCTTGAAGATACGCCTTTAACAGCCGAACAAAAAAATTATTTATCTATGGCTAACCAGTCTGGCGATATTTTAATGCGTGTTATAAATGATATTTTAGATTTTTCAAAAATAATTTCTCAGCAGATGAATATTGAAAAAATTGATTTTAATATTCATAAAATGATTGAAGATACGGCCGATATGTACGCTAAATCTGCCTATGAGAAAAAAGTAGAAATAATTTGTCTTATAAGCTCAGAGGTATCTATACGCGTAAAGGGCGATCCTGTTCGAATAAGGCAGGTTTTATATAATTTAACCGGCAACGCGATAAAGTTTACCGAAAAAGGCGAAGTGTGTCTTCGGCTTTCCCTTCAGAAAAAAAATCAAAATAATCTCAGACTTTTATTTGAAATTATGGATACCGGTATTGGTATTGATGAGAAAAAAGTAGATGATATATTTAATTCTTTTGTTCAGGAAGATGATTCTACAACAAGAAAATTTGGCGGTACAGGATTAGGGCTGGCAATTTCTAAAAAATTAGTTGAATTAATGGATGGCGAGTTAACAGTTTCTAGCGTAAAAGGCAAAGGCAGTATATTTAGATTTTCGCTTCCCTATGAACCAACGATTGCAAGAAATCCAGATTTGAAATATAGTTTTAAAGATATAAGGGTTTTAATAGTTTGTAAAAAAGAAAAAATATTTAACGCCCTTTGTACACCTTTAACAACAAAGGAACTTATTGTATCTAGGGCCAGTGATAATCACGAAGCCATAGAGCTCTTGAAGAAAGCTCATGCAGAAAATAAACCTTTTTCAGTTGTTGTTATTGATGGTACAGATGGACATGCGTTCAGCTTTGCTCAAAGAGTGAAAAACGAGATAGATCTGCAAAATTTAAAATTAATTTGGCTTTCAGATTTTGTAATAAGAATAGAAACTGAAGAGATAAAAAAAGCGGGTTTTCATGGTTATATTTCACGGCCCATAATAGCCAGCAGGCTTTATTCATCATTATTAAAAGTTTTAGAACTAGAACCAGAACGAGAAAATATTTTAGTTTCTCAGTTTAATATATTTGAAGATGATTATTTTAACAAAAAGAGAATATTGCTTGCAGAAGATGATCTTACCAACCAAAAAATTGCCGCTTTAATGATACAAAAAATGGGATACCACGTAGATGTCGCCAGCAATGGGCAGGAAGTCTTAAAAGCGCTTGAAAGTAAAGACTTCGATTTAATTCTTATGGATTGCCAAATGCCCGAAAAAGACGGATATGAAACAACAATTGAAATAAGAGAAAAAGAAAAAATAAGCCAAAAACATATTCCTATAATTGCTCTTACAGGACAAGCATTAGAAGAAGATAAAAAGAAATGTATTAATGTGGGTATGGATGATTTTATGACAAAACCTATTTCTAAAGAAGCTTTAAGGTCAATTATAATAAAATGGTTTAAAAAGAACTGATAATATAGGGAGAGTTAATAGGATGGTACCCCCCTGAAGCGATTGGAATATTTTCAAAATAATGGTCTATACGAAAAGGCAAAAAATTTAATATATTTCTTGATATTGTTGGTTCTCTATCTTGAATAAT